>JAESQX010000038.1 GCA_016764875.1 Gammaproteobacteria bacterium | reverse complement strand
GGCGCAAACGCTGCTCCTCCTCGGCGGGGTCTTCGCGACGCACCTGCACGTGGGACAGAACCCGGATACTGTCGCGCTTGATGGACTCAAGCAGCTCCTGGAACAGCGTAAAGGACTCGCGCTTGTATTCCTGTTTCGGGTTTTTGCCGCTATAACTGCGTAAGAATATCCCCTGGCGCAGTTGATCCATGGTGGCAAGATGCTCTTTCCATAAATTATCGAGAATCTGCAACACTATCTGCTTTTCAAACAGACGCATCTTATCGCCAACAATCTCGCTCTTCTTCTCATATTCTACTGACAGGGTTGCTGTAATCTTTTCTTTCAGTTTATCCTCATACAACTGATGGTCATCATCCAGCCACTGCTGCACGGGTATGCTGCTGGAAAACTCGGTTTCAATCGCTGACTCAAGTCCTGGAATATCCCATTGCTCAGGAACACTCTGGGGCGGAATAAAGACATTCACCAGGTTATCCACAACTTCAGCGCGCATGTCGGAAACCAGATCTGACACATCATCACTAATCATCAACTCATTTCGTTGCCGATAGATTATCTTGCGCTGATCGTTGGAGACATTATCGTATTCCAGCAACTGCTTTCGAATATCAAAGTTTCTACCTTCAACCTTGCGTTGGGCTTTCTCAATGGAGCGGCTCACCATGTTATGCTCGATAGCCTCACCTTTCTCCATACCCAGGCGCTTCATAAGATTGCGCACGCTGTCAGAGGCAAAGATTCGCATCAGATTGTCTTCCAGAGACAGGTAAAAGCGTGAGTATCCGGGATCCCCCTGGCGACCTGAACGCCCTCTCAGTTGATTGTCTATACGGCGCGATTCATGACGCTCGGTACCGATTATATGTAATCCACCTGCTTCGATAACCTGTGCGTGTCGTAGTTTCCAGTCCGCCTTGATCTTTGCTATCTGATCTTCGGTGGGATTGTTCAACGCGGCAATTTCCACCTCCCACTTACCGCCGAGGACAATGTCCGTACCTCTCCCCGCCATATTAGTGGCAATTGTCACAATGCCAGGGCGACCAGCCTGTGCAATAATTTCCGCTTCCTTGGCGTGATATTTGGCGTTGAGAACTTCGTGCTGAATTTTTTCCTTTTTTAATCTGCTGGAAAGAATTTCCGAAGTATCGATGGATGCCGTACCCACCAGCACCGGTGCCCCCTTGCTACTGAACTGCGTAATGTCCTGAACAATGGCGTCAAATTTTTCTTCAATGGTAAGGTAAACAAGATCATTGGCATCAATTCTGACCATGGGTTCGTTGGTTGGAATTACTACCACATTCAGGTCGTAGATCTGGCTGAACTCAAATGCCTCAGTGTCAGCCGTACCCGTCATCCCGGCCAGCTTGTTGTACATTCTGAAGAAATTCTGAAACGTAGTTGAAGCCAGGGTCTGGCTCTCACTCTGAATTTCCACAGATTCCTTTGCCTCAAGAGCCTGATGCAAACCTTCAGACAGCCTTCTTCCTTCCATGGTGCGGCCGGTATGCTCATCAATTAATACAACCTGTTTGTTCTGTATGATATATTCCACATCGCGGGAAAATAAATAGTGCGCCTTCAATGCAGAAAGAACATGTTGTAGCAGATTCAGGTTTGTTGCCGCATAAAGGCTTTCCCCCTCGGGAAGCATCTTCTGTTCAATCAGCAGGTTTTCAATAAACTCATGGCCTTCTTCGGTTAGTTCAATCTGCCGGGTCTTTTCATCCACAATAAAATGGCCAGTTTCTTTTGGCACATAGTTTTTGTCCAGCTTCTGAGTAACGCGATCTGCTTCATCGCGGGCACCTTTTTCCAGCCTGGGAATTAATTTGTTGATGGCAACATATTGTTGTGAACTATCCTGTACGGCACCGGAAATTATAAGTGGTGTTCTGGCCTCATCGATCAGAATAGAATCCACCTCGTCTACTATGGCGAAGTTAAGCCCCTTCTGCATCTTATCTTCCAGACGAAAGGCCATATTGTCACGCAGGTAATCAAAACCAAATTCATTATTGGTCCCATAGGTGATTGAACATTCGTAGGCGGCCTTCTTCTCTTCCGGGCCCTGTCCTGATTTAATAATTCCTACGGTGAGTCCAAGGAATTCATAAATCGGCCGCATCCAGTTCGCATCACGTTCCGCCAGATAGTCATTCACGGTAACAATGTGTACGCCTTTACCGGTTAAACCAACCAGATACGCCGCTAATGTTGCCACCAGGGTTTTTCCTTCTCCGGTTCGCATTTCTGCAATATTTCCTTCATAAAGAACAATGCCCCCGATCATTTGCACATCGAAATGACGCAGCCCCAGAGTCCGTTTGCTGGCTTCTCGCACCAGTGCGAAAGCTTCAGGTAACAGGGCGTCAAGGGATTCACCACCGTCAAACCTTTCACGTAACGGCGAAGTACGTTGCTTCAACTCTTCATCGGATAGTGGCTCAAGTCCACTTTCAAGAGTATTTATGCTGTCAACTTCGCGCTGAATTGTTTTAAGTTTACGGGAGTTACTACTACCAAATATTTTGCTTAACAGATTCTCGCTCATGGTTCTGGCTTCGTCTTATATTAATATTTGTAGCTAATGGGGATTAGCCCGGGCCAATTGATCACGACCAGTGTTTGAGGTTTCAAACACCCGTTCGTTGTACTTTTTGGAAGGGATCGTTACCGTACAGTACGATTAATGTACGAAGCAGGGTCTACTACGCGGCCGTTTTTGAAGACTTCGAAATGAACATGGGGCCCAGTGGAACGTCCTGTATTGCCCACCAGGGCCACTGTCTGGCCTTTTTTGACAATTTCACCAACTTCCACCAGCAGTTGATCGGCATGGCCATACCGGGTTATGTAACCGTTACCATGGTTGATTTCCACCATCAACCCGTAGCCGGAGCGTTGGGCAGACCAGGTTACGACACCAGCGGCAACTGTATGCACATCACTGCCTATTTTACTGGAGAAGTCCACACCCTGATGCCATGCCAGCTTGCCTGTAAATGGATCGGTACGACGCCCAGAGCGGGAAGAAATCCAGCCCTGTTCTACCGGGCGCCCGGCCAGGAAAACATCGGCCTGTATCTGCCTGTCAACCAGCAACCCCTCAAGTATTTCAAGCTGTTGTTGCCGATCATCCAGTTGCTCCTCCAATTGCCCGATGGCATTCAGAAACTGGGGTACTGAGTAATCAATTGAGCCTTGTCCGGCGGGACCACCAACTCCTACGGGTTGGCTGAAATCGAACTCTCCGCCATCAAGACCAGCAATAATGGTAATTCTCTCCCCAACAGCATCCAGACGCATGAGTCGCGCCTGCATCATCGCCAAACGCAGCGTTAGTGCTTCCAGCTGCTCCTTTGACTGCTGTTTTATTTCAGCGAGCTGTTCGGATTGAGCTTTTAACTCCCGTTCCCAGTTAATCGCCGTCTGCTCGCTGTAGATCTGGGGATTGCGCGCTACCGCCAATTCATAGCCAAAGAAACCCAGTGCTACCGGGGCACCCAGCAGGCAGAGGGATAACAGGCTCTTAACCCATCCTTTGAGAATTATGGTCCGAGAATGACCATGACGTTGATCTACAAGAATTATTTTCATTTATCAGACTACTGAGCGACTATCAATTTACCCTTTACCCTTGGTACCGCCTTTGGGGTATATCAAGAAACGCCTTCGCCTAACAAAATGTCTTTAAGATCAATAAGTTAGTAAGCCAAATCGGCCGTGATAACGATCAGGCGGCCAACACTGGTTTCATATAGGAAATTGGTACATTGGTCTCGGTATCGAAACTGACGATTTCCCAAGCGTCTTCGTTGACTTCCAGCATTCTTAATAATGCATTATTAAGAGCATGTCCAGATTTATGCCCCTTAAATTCACCGATCAAACTACTGCCCAGAAGGTACAAATCACCAATGGCATCAAGGATTTTGTGCTTTACAAACTCATCTTCGTAACGCAGTCCGTCCTCATTGAGAACCTTGTAATCACCTACCGCGACAGCATTATCCATGCTGGCACCAAGTGCCAGATTGCGGTTTCTGAGTTCCTCAAATTCGTGCATAAACCCGAATGTCCTGGCCCGGCTCACTTCTTTAACAAAGGATGTACTGGAAAAGTCGATTGTGGCGGACTTTGTATACTTACGGTAAACCGGATGGTCATACAATAGTGTATAACTGACCTTAAAACCGTTAAATGGTTCAAGACTTACAGATTTATCGCCCTGTTCCAGGGTCATAGTTCGTTTGATACGAATAAATTTTTTCAGTGCAGACTGTTCTTCGATGCCAGCAGACTGAATCAGAAATACAAACGGGCCCGCACTTCCGTCCATAATAGGAACCTCGGGTGCGCTAACATCTACGTAACAATTATCTATGCCAAGCCCGGACATAGCGGACATAAGGTGCTCAATAGTGGAAATGCGGACATCCCCTTTAATAAGAGCCGTTGAAAGGGTGGTATCGCCCACATTTGATGCCGTTGCAGGTATTGAGACGACGGGATCAAGATCGACACGAGTGAAAATTATCCCGGTATTGACGGGAGCAGGACGTAACGTGAGATAAACTTTTTCACCGGTGTGAAGTCCGACACCGGTAGCCCTGATAACGTTTTTTAGAGTTCTTTGTTTCAGCATATTGATAATTTACTGTAAGTAGAGCTCGTGAACATTCCGTAATCTGCCCGGAGACCATACTCCGGGAAGAACGTCATGCCTTTTAACCAGCAGACTAAGACCAGGTACCGGGGATTGATGCAATTTATTTCAATTAACCGGCGTGCCAGAATCGGATCATCCAAAGTTGGCGCATGTTATCAGATATGCTGGTGTAACCCAAGCCGCTGAAAAACCGATTTTTTATTATTCTATATTGCCAACTTTGACCGAGCCAGAGAATATTGCCGCAAAAGCTGAAACCGCCGGCTCCGGGCTTAATCTACCTGATTACGCAGGAATGCCGGAATGTCTAGGTAATCCATATCAGGCGCTGCTCCAACTGCCTGGGCCATAGTCTGCTGCCGTATAGGGGCCTCCTGCTGCCTGTTACGCATAACCGTGGGTTTGTCCAACTTGTGGTAGTCCGGCTCGATTCCCAGGTCAGTATTATCAACCACTTTAGTTGGTCGACTGAATTCCTGGCACAATCCAGTAGCAACAACGGTAACGTGCATTTCATCCTTTAGCTCGGGATCAATAACGGTACCGATAACCACCGTAGCATCGTCGGAAGCAAATTCCTCAATGGTATCCCCTACTTCCGAAAACTCTCCCAACGACAAATTTTCGCCTGCAGTAATATTAACCAGAATACCTCTGGCACCCTGCAGATTTACGTCCTCAAGCAAGGGGCTGCGAATAGCCGCTTCTGCAGCCTCACGGGCTCGCCCCTCACCCCGGGCGAACCCGGTACCCATCATCGCCATACCCATTTCCGACATCACTGTTTTGACATCGGCAAAGTCAACGTTGATCATGCCCGGGTTTATTATCAAGTCAGCGATCCCTTTCACCGCACCCAACAATACATCATTGGCCGCCTTGAATGCTTCCAGCAGGGAGGCCTGCTTGCCCAGCACATCCAGAAGTTTTTCATTGGGAATGGTGATAAGTGAATCCACATGTTGTTGTAATTGCTCTATACCCTGATTCGCCACATCAGCTCGCTTTTTCCCTTCAAACGGGAATGGGCGCGTCACCACGGCCACGGTCAGAATTCCCATTTCCTTGGCCACCTCTGCAACGATCGGCGCCGCACCAGTACCGGTGCCTCCGCCCATGCCGGCGGTTATAAACACCATATCGGCACCGCTGAGAATCTCGGCGATTTCGTCTCGATCTTCAAGAGCGGCCTCACGACCAATATTTGGATTGGCACCGGCACCAAGCCCCTTGGTGATGTTAGAACCCAATTGCAATACAGTTTCGACCTTTATATTATTTAAGGCCTGCGCGTCAGT
>JAESQX010000037.1 GCA_016764875.1 Gammaproteobacteria bacterium | reverse complement strand
GGGACCGTTCTGGCGTTGAGCGATTATAGACAGTTGTTTCTTTAAGGAATCAACCTGCAAGCGGAGTGCGTTGACTCTAAAAAAAGCCACCCAGCCTAGCACTGAGCCCACTGTCAACGCTAAACCTATAAGCATAGAAAATATCATTTAATCGGTCATCCTTAGGAGTTGAATTATTCCTTGAGGGAAATTTCTCACCTTGATAAAGCAAAACCTGGCTCTATTTAAATCATCAATATAAGCAGGACAATTATTAGAGGCAAATTAATTCAACTTTTTAGGGAAATAAGCAAAGGTGACACGGGGCAGGTTGGAAAATTCCAGCATGAAAATTCCGCAGGGTATCCTCACTAACGGGAGCATGGGCACCCATAAAAGTTCTTTGAAAACCTCAGAAAACAAGGCTGATTTCGCTTTCAGGTTATTAGGAAACCGGCGGAAATTCGGTCACAATTTGTTTCTAGACTTAGTTTTTCAGCTGGGCTATTCTTTCCTTCATTCTGAGCAATCCCGCCCGGTCAACCTGTTGTTATTAGTGAGAAATTTTCGACTGAAACAGGCTGACTGAAACGGTGGAACAAATTTCAGGCGATGTTTACTTTTACTGAGGATTTTAATATGAGAATCAAACTAACCGGCGCGTTAACGTTGGCAATGACTTTGCTGACCGGCCTGTTTGCTACGGCACTGAGTGCACAGGATACCGTTGAATGGTTAACCCTGGGGAGTGATTATGCGCACACGCGTTATTCCCCGGCGGACAAAGTTGATGCAGCTAATTTTTCTCAGCTGGAGGAAGCCTGGGTATGGGACGGAGCCAGCTTTGGTGCCCAGAGTGGGCGTGCTACTCCAAGTTATATTGATGGCAAGCTGGTTTTCGTAGCGGGTCCGCGTCGTCATGTCATAGTGGCCGATGCGGGAACCGGTGAAACCGTATGCTCCTACCGCGAGCCCAATACCTATCGCCATGAATATTCCATGCGCAAGGATTACGGCAAAGGTGTTGCCATTGCTGAAATTGATGGCAGGAAAGTGATTTATATTATATCCCCGGCTTTTTTCCTGACCGCACTGGATCTTGAAACCTGCTCGCCGCTGGAAGGTTTTGGTCAACCTGTCCCCATTGATGGTTTTTCTGAAACCGGGGTTGTGGATATGCTGGCTGACCTGGGTCATCCCTACGACCCCTACGATGGTATCCCCTTGGAAACTGGTTATATCACGTCTTCCTCCCCGCCCATTGTGGTCAATGGTACGGTGGTGATAGGGAACTCAGCCGAGCAGGGCTATAACCAGTCCCGTATAGAAAATATTCCTGGTGATATTCTCGGTTATGACGCACGTACCGGCGCCTTCAAGTGGAAGTTCAATGTAATTCCCCGGCCGGGCGAATACGGCCACGAGACCTGGGAAAATGATGCCTGGCAGTGGACTGGCGATGTGTCTTCCTGGGCTCCGTTGTCAGCCGACCCTGAACTGGATCTGGTTTACGTGCCCACTAACGGCGCCACAGTGGATTTCTTCGGCGGTTTCCGCCCGGGTGACAATCTGTTCAGCTCCAGCCTCATTGCCCTTAATGCACAAACCGGTGAGCGCGTCTGGCATTTTCAGATGGTGCATCATGATATCTGGAACTACGACACTCCCACCGCACCGATCCTGCTGGATGTAAATATTGATGGCCGTGAAGTGCCAGCGATTGCGCAAACTACCAAGCAGGCCCTGGTATATGCATTCAACCGTGAAACCGGTGAGCCTTTGTGGCCAATCGAGGAGCGCCCGGTACCTGCCTCCAAGACCCACGGAGAGAAGTTATCGGCAACGCAGCCCTATCCCACCAAACCGGCCGCCTATGAACTACAGGTAGTCACCCTGGACGAACTGGTTGACTTCACTCCTGAGCTGAGACAGCAGGCCATCGAGGCCCTGGCAGAGTATGAATACGGGCCATTTTTCCAGCCGCCATTACACCGTGATAACAACGAAGGCAAGACGGGCTCCTTGTGGTGTCCTGGTGATGGAGGTGGTACCAATATAAACGGACCTTCTGTTGCAGACCCTGCCAGCGGTATTTTATATGTCACTTCAATCAAGAGCTGTGTGTCGCGAACCATGGTAACCGGTGCCGAAGCGGATACCCAATATGACGCACCAACGGGAACTACTCTATCGGGTTATGCCGTAGGAGCTGGCCGATCCGGCCCCAGACACCCGGCTGAAATTCCGTTATTCAAACCTCCCTATAGCCGGATCACAGCCATCGACATGAATACAGGTGAGCACCTGTGGTACATCCCAGTGGGTGAAACGCCACAACGCTACCTGGAGAATCCGGCTTTACAAGGAATTGATATTGGTAATACCGGCACTGGCAGGCACGCCATTATGCTGACTACCAAAAGCCTGTTGTTTTATGCGTCTCATAATACCGACGGCACCCCGGCCTTGTTTGCCGTGGATAAGGCGACTGGAAAACAGCTAGGCAAACTGGATATCCCTGCGACTACCCGCTACGGCATGATGACTTATGTGCACGAAGGACATCAGTTTATATTGCTACAGACGGGCAGTAAGCTAACAACTCTGGCACTGCCAGGTTGGGATGCGGGGCATAGCACAGGCGCCCACTAACAATAACAGGGGCAAGTTTGGCTTTTATTGATTGCCCCGGATTATCAGGCCAGGGAGGGTATCAGTCTCAGCAGAGGGCTGGGACTGAAATGTCTCTTATAAAAAGGCTTAATTGCTATGACATACTTTGAATATAAAGACTGCCCGGTCACTATTCGTGAGGATATCAAGCAGGCACATCGGCAGTACTGGGATAAGCTGGCTGCCCCCGGGTGCTGGTGGACCGGCATCGAGCGGGCAGCCATTGCCCAGGAAGTGCGCAACGCAAACACTTGCCAGTACTGTGCGGATCGTAAACAGTCGTTATCTCCCTATCAGTTTGAAGGCCAACATCACAGCAGCGGTGTGCTTGGTAAAATCGCGCTTGATGCTGTGCATCGCATCACCACCGATCAGGCGCGGATTACCCAGGATTATGTGAATAATAATACCAACTCAGGCCTATCCAATGAAGCCTATGTTGAGCTGGCTGGCGTCGTCGTCAATGTATTCAGTATCGATGAATTTAATCGCGCCCTGGGACTTGATCTGGAGCCCTTACCCGAACCTGTACCGGGTGAACCCAGCCATTATCGACCTGCTCAAGCTGTATCAGGTACCGGGTTTGTGCCGATGATACCGGCAGATGGAGCAACCGGCGCCGAAAGTGACCTCTGGAGTAAGGAAAGAACCGGCAACGTACTTCGAGCATTATCCCTGGTGCCTGATGCACTAAGGGAATGGCTGGAAGTGTTCGCGGCGCAGTATCTTCCCATAGCCGGCATGACCAATATGTTCAAGCATGAGGATCGCGCTATTAATCGAATGCAGATGGAATTGGTAGCCAGCCGGGTTTCTGCACTTAACCAGTGCTTTTACTGAACCAGCGCACATGCCACGATGCTCCGTGCGAGCGCGCTTACAAACAAGACCCAGATCGATCTGGCAGGCGTTAACGGCGACGAATCTGCCGCTGGTACTGGAGTTGAGTTCGGTACACAATTAATGAAATTTGCGGAGAGTGTGGCCACCCGTGATGAGAGCGCACTGAAAGCAGCGCGAGATGAACTGTTACAAGTTGCCGGAGAAGCTGTCCTGGTGGATGCGGCAGGCGTCGCGGCAAACTTTCAACGCATGGTGCGAATTGCCGATTCAATGGGTATCCCGGTGGACGATATGGAGGAGGGGATGGGTAAGCAGGTGCGCGAAGAATTGAATCTCGAGCGATTCCCCAGTGCACATAACTCACTTTCCATGGGCTGATACTGCCTCATCAGGCTATGATGGATAGATAAGAAAAGTTCTGACAATAAGGTTATCGTATTTTTCTATGACTTTATTTATTGCTGTAAATTGATAACAAAAGGAAAGGAAATGAAACACCCCGGCTCATTGCGAAAATCTCGCGCATCCGTGATTTGGATGGTATTTTTTCTTGTACAACCTGTGCTGATGGCGACCCAAGCCAATTCCCAGGCGGTCTCGGAAAATCCTTACCAGGTCACCTACAACTGGGGTGAGCTTCCTGGCGGAAGGAAAATGGGAGTGGTAACAGGTGTTCAACCTGACCCCGATGGCGAACACATCTGGATATTGGAACGTTGTGGCTCGAATCAATGTGCTGGCTCTGACCTTAACCCTATTCACAAACTCGATAGCGAGGGAAATACCGTTAAAAGTATCGGCGCAGGGTTATTCGCCTGGCCCCACGGTTTCGATATGGATGACGAAGGCAACTTCTGGATAACAGAAGGCGCGCCTGATGGTGATAGACGGGGAGAGGCGGGTGCTGCCCTGGGCATGGGGCATCAGGTTTTAAAGTTGAATCAGGATGGTCAGGTGCTCATGAGACTGGGTGAAGCTGGCGTAGCCGGCGATGACGACAGTCATTTCAACGGACCAGCCGCTGTTTTAGTAGCTCCCAATGGTGATATCTGGATTGGTGACGGTCATCGTGGGGGAAACAACCGTATTCTCAAGTTTTCCAGTGAGGGTGAACTTTTATTTAAACTTGGCGGTGGGGTAGATTCAACCAGTCGCGAAGTGGGCCATTTTGATGATCCCCATGATATCAAGATGGACTCCCAGGGCCGGATTTTTGTTGCCGATCGGGGCAATAATCGTATCCAGATTTTTAATCAGTCAGGTGAACTGCTGGAAATATGGACACAATTCGGCCGCCCAAGCGGGATATGGATTGACCAGGACGACAAAATTTTGTCGCCGACGGGATGTCAGGAGCACAGTGGAATCCCGGCTGGCAGAGAGGCATTCGCATTGGCGATGCAGCCACCGGCTGGATCACGGATTTCATTCCGGATTATGAGGTTCCACGCGGTAGCGGCATCGAGTTTCTGGCGGCTGATGCAAAGGGTAATATCTTTGCCGGACAAGTAGGGCACCAGCGATTCGAAAAATATACTCGAGTTAGACCGTAGCCGCACCAGAGGAAAGGGCGTAAGTTTTACCCTGATTCTGCGCCCGTTTTAATCTGGAAACCCGGCCAGTCCGCCGTCCAGTTGTACACCGAAGGTTTTCAGAGCCATGGAAAGCATAGTGTATTGACCCACCGTAAAAACCAGGTCAATCATCTGCTTTTCAGAGTATATTTCTGCAAGTCCTGACCAG
>JAESQX010000036.1 GCA_016764875.1 Gammaproteobacteria bacterium | reverse complement strand
CGCGCCGTTTCAGGGCTGAATTATTCTATTCAGACCAGCATCATGCGGATGTGGCGGAATTGGTAGACGCGCTAGATTTAGGTTCTAGTATCGCAAGGTGTGGGAGTTCAAGTCTCCCCATCCGCACCAACTAAATATAATTAAAACAATATGATACATTTTTTATTTTGAGAAATGTCCCAAAAATGTACCTCAAATCCAGTCTTTCGATAGTTTTCAAGCCAACTTACTTGGTTTTTCAGTTTGGCCTTTTAACATTGCAGAAATTAGTTTTCCAATGTTGGGCCGGTCTTCGGGGATAAATCTTGCGTAATGGTTTTTTAGCATCTCTACACTAGTTCCCATAGTTGGTGCGATCCATTCTGGCGGTATGTACTGTGTTAGAAGTCGGCTTGCATAAGTATGTCTTAATTGATTCGGGCCTCGATATTTGACCCCAGCCTTTTTAGTGATATAGGCAAAAACAACGCGGAAGACATTATCTCCAGACCAAGGTAAATTAGTAGCAGATGTACCCCGAGTCACTTTCGAAAGGATGTTGCACGCCGAATGCTGAAAATATGGAAAAGGCTAGCTTCGGAACTCAGGGCGCACCGCAGGGTTTTCTTTGTTTTAGTAACAGACTCAAGCAAAGGCTCTCCGGGTAAGGCGGGTTGTACGCTGTTGTTAACGGAAACCGGCGTGCAAGTTGGGACAATTGGTGGTGGCTGTATGGAGAAAGTACTACTACGAACCGGTCGTGATGCGCTAGCGAGTGGATTTTTTAGGACCCTAGTACAGACGCTGATTCATCACAAAACTGATGATTCAAATGCCTCCGGTTTGATTTGCGGCGGCAGCCAATCAAACCTTTTAGCATTAGTAAGCCCCACGCAGTTGCCTACGGTGCAGTCAGTTGCTGACAGCTTGGTCGCTGGCAATCCTGGCGTGCTCAGTATCACAGCGGATTCGTGGTGCTATGAGCCCGATCTAGAATCTAGTCACAGTATTCGTTATGAAGAATCGGCGGACAGTTGGCGCGTTAAACTTTCAACGCTGAATCGACGCAGGGTTGCGATCTTTGGCGGCGGGCATTGTGGTGCGGCGTTGGCAAGGCAAATGAAGCTACTCGACTATGTGGTCACTATCATTGAGCCACGCGAAGAACTATTTACCCTCGCGTCTTTTCAAACGCAGACCTGTGGGCCGCGAATATTACATTCCGAAAATTTTGCCGCAGGCGCTAGCCTAGTCGATCATCCAGAAAAAACCTTCGCTGTGATTTTGTCGCCGTCATACCACGATGATGTCAATGCGTTGAGCGGAATTCTTCGTTGTCCGTTTCCCTATGTTGGAATAATGGGTAGTCCCGCAAAGATAGCAAAAATACAGGAAGGCCTTTGCTCGCTGAATTTTGATCTTCAGGATTGGCGGCGAGTAACAGCCCCGACGGGACTGTCCATTGACAGCGATTCTCCGGAGGAAATCGCAGTGAGCATAGCTGCGCAAATTCTGAAAGAGGCTAATAGGCTAGACTTAAAGTAGAGCAGGTCTTGGGTCAAGGTGAGCAAAAGATTCCCCATTCAATTCATACTTAACACGGACCTTGTTACAGTCGAGGTGCCGCCGGGAGCCCTTGCCCTGGATTTTATTCGAGATCAAAGACACCTTTCGGGCACCAAAGAAGGTTGCAGAGAAGGCGACTGTGGTGCCTGCATCGTGCTCGTTGGCGAACTAGTGTCAGCTTCTGTTGATAATTCCGGGGAGTCCAGTCTTAAAAAGAACACTGTGAAAAGCGGTGTGCACTATCAGCCGATGACATCCTGCCTGCTACCCGTCGGTGAATTGCAGGGGAAACACCTGGTTACCATTGAAGGCTTACGGGGTGCAAGGGATGCTGCATGCGTAGACGCTGTTGGTCTAGAGGGTGTAGGTTCAGAGGGTGAACAGCTAAGCACGGTTCAAGCTGCCATGATTGAATGTGGTGGGACACAATGCGGTTATTGTACTCCCGGATTTATTATGTCGCTAACCGGATGGGTTGCCGATCCTAGTCAGCCGCTGGACCGCAATGGGCTAAACCAGGCAATATCTGGAAACCTGTGCCGCTGTACCGGCTACAATTCAATTCGAAAAGCGGGTCAACGCATCGCCGATGGCCTAAGTGATTTGGTTCAGCGAGTGGATCGAATCAAGGCGCTCTGTGAGCGCGGCGATTTACCTGCGTATTTTCTTGGCATTGACAGACGGCTGCTCGAACTCTCGCAACGCAGTTCCCTTGTTGATTCGCGCGAAAAGGCTGCCGTCCCCATTACTGGTGGGACTGCCATCCCAATTGCTGGAGGGACTAACTTCTTTCTTCAACAAGGTGCTCAAGCTCAAACGATGGCCCTTAATCTAATCCAGTGTGCTGCGCCGGCTGCGGCCGTTGTGGTCGAAAACAATTGGCTAGTAGTGGATGCTCGAATGAGCTTTGAAAGTTTTGGCCGCGATCCGCTGGTGCAAGACGCCATACCAGACATCCAAATTTACAATAAACTTATCGCCAGCCGGCCCATAAGAATTCGTGCTACCTTAGCGGGTAACCTCTGCAATGCTTCGCCTATTGGCGATCTTACCTGCCTAATGCTCGCGCTTGGCGCGGAATTGGACCTAGTAGAGGATGACAGAGAGCGGTCATTGCCATTATGTGAATTTTATCTGGGCTATCGAAAAATCAACAAGACTGACACTGAAATTCTACGTACGATTCGATTTCCCAAACCTTCAATAAACGCCATTGTCGGTTGGGAGAAAATCTCAAAACGCCCCCACCTTGACATCGCTACAGTTAATTCGGCCGTTGTCGTTGAACTGGAAGGCAAACGACGAATCAAGTCCGCGCGTTTTGCGATAGGCGGGGTTGCTGAGATCCCGCTGCTGCTTGATAAGACAGGCCAATTCCTGATGGGCAAAGAATTGGATGTTGATGTGATTTTCGAAGCGCTTGCACGGGCTCAAAAGGAGATTGCACCGATCAGCGATATCCGTGGCAGTGCCGATTACAAACGATTGCTCGTCCGCCAGCAGCTGCTTGCCCACTTTATCAGGGGGTTTCCAGAGCATATTCCAGAGGATATCGTCTTTGAAGCATTACGATAGCAAGCTCCACGTCAGCGGCAGTGCAGAATTTGTCGATGACAGCCCTGCTCCACAGGGTATGCTACACGCCGCCGTGTTTGGTTCACCCATCGCCCACGGGACTATCTCCGCACTTAACATTAGCCCTGCACTGGCTGTAACGGGGGTCAAGGCGGTGTTTAGCTTCGATGATATTCCCGGGGACGGGTACCTTGGTGCCCTGATACAAGATGAACCGCTATTTGCGCATAGGCAGCTGATGTATCACGGCCAACCCATCGCGCTTGTTGTCGCTATCAGTGCAAGTGTGGCTCGAGCAGCCGCTGCGTTGATACAGCTGGAGACCGAGCCCCTAGCCGTAGTTAGCTGCCCCCGAGTGGCGTTCGCACAGGGCTTGATGCTGCAGGCTTCACGGATATATAGCAAGGGAGATGTTGAAGCCGCTTGGCCGACATGCTCGACCGTTGTTGAGGGCAGCGTAGAACTGGGTGGCCAGGAGCATTTGTATCTGGAAACCAATCGCGCCCGGGCGATACCCCAGGAGGATGGCCGACTCAAAGTGTACTCGTCCACCCAAAGCCCCTCTGCCGAGCAGAAAAGCATAGCGCAGGTTTTAGGCATAGCCATGCACCTTGTGGAGATTGATGTCAGGCGCATTGGCGGTGGTTTTGGCGGTAAAGAAAGTCAGGCTACTCCCTGGTGCTGCATGGCGGCCCTCGCTGCATATCGCCTGCAGCAACCCGTGCAACTGGTGTTGAATCGCGCAGAAGACATGCGAATGACGGGCAAACGTCATCCCTATAAACAGGACTATAAAATAGGCTTAGACGACCACGGCACAATACTGGCCTATCAAGTCACTCACTATCAAAATGCCGGTGCCTATATGGACTTGTCGGCAGCGGTTCTAGAGCGATCGATTTTGCATTCAACAAACGCCTACGCCATTGCCAACGTGCATATTGTAGGAACGCCCTGTCGTACCAATCTCCCACCGAGTACGGCTTTTAGAGGTTTTGGCGGGCCGCAGGGCATGTTCGCGATGGAGGCGGCCATATTTAAGGCTGCCCAAAAGATGGGTGTCGAGCCTGACTTCATTCAAGAACAAAATCTTATCAGTGACGGGTATCGTTTTCACTACGGCCAAACCATAAAGGAATGCCGTATGAAGAAAGTGTGGCGCGAGGCAAAGGAATGCTTTGACGTACGGGGGGCTAAGGAACGCGTGGCTTCGTTTAATGCCGCTCACAACGGCCAGAAAAAAGGCCTGGCATTAATGCCTGTTTGCTTTGGTATTAGCTTCACGAGAACCTTTCTCAATCAAGGTAGTTGTTTGGTTCATGTCTATACCGATGGTTCCGTTGCGTTAGCCTCCGGTGGTGTTGAGATGGGGCAGGGTATTAGCTCGAATCTGATTGCCATCGCGGCGCGAACCTTGGGCATCTCAGCAAAGCGGATTCGCTACAATAGTACCAATACGTCTCGAATCGCTAACATCTCGCCGAGCGCGGCAAGTTCAACCACTGACTTAAACGGTGGTGCTACGATAGTGGCCTGTGAAAAAATTCTCGTTGGCTTAAAGGGCGTTGCCGCCAAGCATTTAGCATCGAATCCCGAATCGATAAGCATCGTTAATGAAAGAGTGCAGGTCAATGGCAGCGACACCGAACTTGGTTGGCAAGAGCTGGTGTCGATGACCTATTGCTCGAGTGTTGCATTGATGGCCCATGGTTTCTATACCTCACCAGGTATTCATTTTGATAACCTGGCGGGTAAGGGCAGTCCCTTCCAATACTATGCATTTGGCATAAGTCTAATTGAAGTGACGGTGGATTGTTTACGCGGGAGTTATGTTTTGGATTCCGCCAAGGTGGTGCATGATTTGGGGCGGCCCATAATTCCCAGCGTTGACCTTGGGCAGGTGGAAGGGGGGCTTGCGCAGGGTATTGGTTGGGTGACTTTGGAGGAGCTGAGCTACGATAATGAAGCGAAACTCGCCTCCAACAGTCTGTCAACCTACAAAGTGCCTGACAATCACTTCATGCCAAATGTTATCGACATCAAGTTTCTCGAAACGGACAGCAAGCAAAGCGGTCCATTGGGTAGCAAAGCCGTCGGCGAACCGCCGTTAATGTACGGGATTGGGGCTTATTTTGCCCTAAGGCAAGCCATCAGCGCATTCAAGCTGCAGCAATATGGTGATAAACTCACGAGCAGTGATATCAGTCTATCGCCGATGACGCCCGAGCGGGTGTTGCTTTCTTTGTACCCGAATTTTCTACAGTCAGGTGGACGTGATGGGATCAAACAAAATCAATAACGTTCTTCGGCTGGCGTGGTCTGCGCCAGCCATCATTATTCGTATAATAATACGCCGACTCAAAGACCACCGCCTGCGGCCTATTATCACTGTATCTTGGAAAGCGATGCGGCAAAAAAAGCGTTTGCCGCCGGGCGAGTTTGTCGCACTGGAACCTGCGGAGCGGTCCGACCAACAGTTTTTGCTGAAGCAGTCCCAGCGGATTGGTCCGGTGTTTAAGGCTATATGGGGTAGAAGATTTTGTACTTGTATGGTGGGTTTGCCTTTGTGCCGGCGCTTTCTGGAACAACACTCCGATGACTTGACGCCTCAATCGTTGGAATTGGAGTCTTTCTTTGCCAAGGGCTTTCTTCGCAGAATGCAGGGAGAGGATCACAAGAAGTACCGCCGATTGATACTCAAAAGTATTGATTCACAGCTCATCACCAGGGACTCCACACTGCTTGAAAAAATCGTCGCCGATGAGTTGGCGGTCTTTAAAACCCAACAAAAAGGTGATACTGGTCCGCCAGAGCGGTATATCAAAACGCTAAAAAATATCGCCGATCAATTGTTGATTTATAGTTTCTTTGGTGCTCAATCGGGATCGGATTACTTCGAAAAACTTGAAACAATGTACAACCTATTGGGACCCAATGGCTTGGAGTGGTTCCCAGAGGATAAACATAAGCGGACCTTTAATGCCATTCGCGACTATCTTCTCAACCAGCTTGACGAACATCGTGATAATGAAGGGTCAGGGCTGCAACGTAGCATTGTTGGTAGAATGTACCGCGCTGGGGGGCTCGACGAAACTAGCCTTGGCAACCTGATATACATGGTGGAAATGGGGCGCTACGATATGCGCTTACTGTTTCGGTGGTTGAGTAAATACGCGGCAGAGAATCCTGCACTACTCGAGCGCATCGCAGCGGGTAAGACCGTAGATCATGAGGGGCGTGTATCGTTACAAGAAGCCTTTGTGTTGGAGACCTTCCGTTTGAATCAGAGTGAGAGGCTGATGAGAATTGCCAATCGTGATATCAACTTTGAAGGTTACTTTATTCCGAAAGAGTCGTTAGTTCGTTTATGTTTGTGGGAATCTCATAAATCTTCCGAGTCCTTCGCCGAGCCATTCACTTTTAACCCTAGTCGATTTATCCATCAACATCCTGGTAAGGATCAGTTCTCGCCCTTTGGGCTGGGAAGCCATAGCTGTCCCTTCGCCCAATTTTCAATAAATATGAGTTCGATCTTTATCAAAATGCTCGCCATGGATTACAAAGTGGAGGCGATCGCTGATGGCCCGCCAATTCGAGCACGCTATCATTGGCAACCCGCAGAGCAATTTTCGGTCCGCTTAACTGCGAGATAAACAGGAGCGCTCTCGTTAACATATTATTCTTCCGCTTGGAGTTTTCATACAGCCTGAACCATTAGCGGACTGAAGGGGTATTCTGGCAAGGAAGGCTTGGACTTAATTAGAGATAGCTTTTATTCTTCCTGTAGAAAACCATTCGGAGGTATTGTGCAATGAGCAACTTAACTCGCCGAAAATTTTTCCGCCAGGCAGGGTTGTACACAACCGGCGGTCTCGCCCTTACCGGCGTAGCAGGATTAGTGGGGACGCCGGCATTGGCCCAGCCGGCACCCGATTGGCTCGCGCTGACCAACGAGTCGGCACTGGAGCCAGAGCTTCCCATTATTGACCCGCATCATCATCTCTGGGACCGACCTGGTAACCACTATCTCCTTGAGGAACTGTTGCAAGATACCCGAGAGCACAATGTGCGCCAGACGGTTTTCGTCGAATGTACATCTATGTACCGCGCCGAAGGGCCAGAAGAACTCAGAGTGGTTGGCGAGACAGAATTTGTGCAAGGGGTGGCAGCTATGAGCGCCAGTGGTGGGTACGGGGAGGCTCGGGTAGCGGCGGGTATTGTCGGTTCTGCTGATCTGCGTCTGGGTGACCGGGTCGCGCCAGTTCTTGAAGCACAGATTGCAGCCAGCCCACAGCGTTTTCGCGGCATCCGCCAACGCGCCGCATGGGCCGATCCGTCGGTGATCTCAAACCGGGCCGCTGTCTCTCCACAACATTTACTGCTGGATGAAGACTTCCGCAAGGGCTACGCGCAACTGCGTACCTACGGACTATCATTTGAAGGCTGGCTCTATCACACCGATATTGCCGACCTCACTGACCTGGCCAAGGCGTTCCCGGATACGACCATCATCTTGAATCACCTGGGCGGTCCAATAGGGATAGGCCCCTACGCGGGACGTCGCGACGAGGTGTTCGCCGCATGGAAGCCTGCCATCAGCGAACTGGCGAAACGTCCGAACGTCGTGGCCAAGGTCGGCGGTATCCAGATGGTCGTCAATGGTTACGGCTGGCATGAGCGGGATCGGCCGCCAACATCGGACCAATTACTCCAAGCCAATAAGGATTGGTATCTCTACATCATTGATCAGTTTGGACCTGACCGCTGCATGTTCGAAAGTAACTTCCCGGTGGACAAGATGTCCTGTTCGTATACGGTACTGTGGAATCAGTTCAAGAAGTTGACGAAAGGATTCTCGGCCGACGAGCGCGCGGCCATGTTTCACGACACCGCAATGCGCGTCTATCGCCTGCCGCAGGTGTAGGGAAATGCGAGTGGGCGTTCATAATTGGAATCAAATGTAGTGTGGACATCCACATTTTCGATCTCGCTAAAAAAAGATTCGGTAAGATATTTTTGCAGGTGTCAGAGCCCTATTCGTTGCCGGTCTACAACGCAATAAGTATACTTTTGACGCACGGAAAATGATTCGCGGGTAACTTCAACTGAGCAGGAGAGAACCATGGGTTTAAAACGATCTGATCGAAGGGAATTCCTGAAACGCGGGGCTGCGTTGGCCGGTGGTTTGGGTGTGGCAGCGGTAAAGCCCGCAATGGGCCAGACACCCGGCAACATCCTTGGCACGGATGAACTGGTGGGCTACGGCAAGCGCTCCCGTTTTGTTAAATCGGTACGTATACCTCATGGCGGCAGGCCGTCGCCGGATGCGTTTGGGCTCGACTTTCACATAGCGGCTCCGCTGCAGGATTCGGTGGGGGTGATCACACCATCCTCGCTACATTATATGGGGACCACTCGTGGTTCCTTCGTTCCGGACATCAATCCTGCGGAACATCGTCTTATGATCCACGGCATGGTGGATCGTCCTCTGATCTTTACCATGGATGAATTGAAACGTCTGCCCTCCGTGACTCGCCTCCATTTCATCGAGTGTGCGGGGAACCGTTCGAGTTCTCGGAAAACCACAGTGCAGGAAACCCACGGGATGACCAGTTGCGCCGAATGGACCGGAGTGCTCCTGTCTACGCTGCTCAAAGAGGCCGGCGTGCAGGACGGAGGATCCTGGATCGTGGCGGAAGGGGTGGAAGAAGTAAAAGGGGCATCGAGCATTCCGATGGCGAAGGCGATGGAGGATTGCCTGCTGTGCTATGGCATGAACGGCGAGGCTGTTCGTCCTCAGCAAGGCTTTCCGCTACGGTTGCTGGTTCCAGGTTTCGAAGGAATACTTTCAGTGAAGTGGCTGAGGCGAATCAAGGTGGTGGACCGGTTCTACATGACCTACAACGAC
This sequence comes from Gammaproteobacteria bacterium, assembly GCA_016764875.1. Lineage (GTDB taxonomy): Bacteria > Pseudomonadota > Gammaproteobacteria > Pseudomonadales > Pseudohongiellaceae > NORP240. Next base: position 1,776 of record JAESQX010000036.1, on the reverse strand, counting down.
TACGGCAACCTTAGTCAGGACGCAGACGATGCGGCGTTGAAGATGCAGATCGGACCAAAATCAGTCATCACCTATCCGTCCGGGGGGCAACAACTGCCCGGTCGCGGATTTTACCAGATCAGCGGCCTGGCCTGGTCCGGCGGCGGGGCTGTCAGCAGAGTGGAGATATCCACTGACGGTGGTCGCAGCTGGACGGACGCTGACATTCGTGGGACGGCACATCCCATGGCGCATACCCGGTTCAGCTACAACTGGAATTGGGATGGATCAGAGTGCGAGCTCCAGTCACGTTGCACCGACGAACTGGGTAGTATTCAATCGTCACGGGCTCAAATAGCCGAGTTCTGGAACGTGCCCCCGGGTCAGCCATTCAGAGTGAGAGGGCACGACAACTCGATTCAGCCGTGGAGAATCGACAGAGATGGGAGTGTTCACAATGCGATATCTTAGAATTCTTCTTCCGTTGCTGATGCTGCTGGGAATCTCCGTGCAAGCGCAGTCGCCCACCTTCGATGGTGTGGGAAGGACTCCGACCGCAGAAGAAATTCGTGCCTGGGATATTTCCATCAGTCCTACCGGAGAGGAGCTTCCACCCGGGAGCGGAACGGCTACCGAGGGCGCGCAGCTTTTTCTACAAAAAGGATGCGCGGGATGTCATGGGTTGACTGGAACTGGGGGCCCAGCCCCCAGGTTGCTGAAACGTGATGCAGGACCAGATGCTGACCCCTGGTCATTGGGGCGAATACTGCCGATCCGCTCGCCGTATGCGACCACCGTATGGGATTATATCAATCGTGGTATGCCTCTCATGCAAGAAGGAACCCTCAGCCCCGATGAGGTCTACTCACTGACGGCCTATCTGCTGTTCTTGAACGATGTCATCGAGGAGGAAAAGGTACTCGACGAGCAGAGCCTGCCGAAGGTAGAGATGCCAAATCGTGATGCCTGGGCTCCTCTTCCGGATTGGTGGAAGCCCGGAATGCCAAGGCTGACACGTTACCCCTACCGACTAGGCATCTTAAGGCCGAACAGAAGGCAGCCAGATGGATCAAGGGACATCTGGATTCACAATTTTACCCAGGGTGTCAACAAAGTCACATTTACAGGGGCGGCTGCCTGGCCAGTCTGGTCGCCCGAAGGTGACAAAATCATATTTCAAGGAGAGGGAGAAAGAGATTTATGGATAACTAATGCCAGTGGACTTGGGCAGCCCGGCTTAATAATGACTTCTGAATTACCCATCATCGCTGAGGCGTATTCTGCTAACGGGGGGCACTTGATTTACCGGGTAGGTGAGGATTCCAAAGGTGACATTTTCACCCGATGGTAGGTGGCTCGCTTATACCAGTAATGAAACAGGTAGAAACGAAATTTATATCAGGCCTTATCCAGATGTTGAAGGCGGGAAATGGTTAGTTAGCCAAGCTGGAGGTCGTGATGCAAAATGGGCCGATGACGGGGCATCACTTTTTTACGTCAATGCAGTTGATCATTCGCTAATGTCCGCACAAATATTCAGTGCTGGCAACGGAATCGAAATCGCCCCCGCATCAGAAGTACTGACACTAGATAACATACGTTATTCCAGCATTAGCTATGAGCCGATTTCGGGCGATGAGGGGTTCTTTGATACCTCGATATAACCCGGGTAGTAGTTGTATCCTAGCTATTACCCACAGCAACAGCGGTCACAATAAAAACCGCATAATCCTGTTTGTTGCAGCCATCGACGGCGGGCATATCCGCCCCCGGCCTGACAGGAAAGGCCGACTTCTT
>JAESQX010000035.1 GCA_016764875.1 Gammaproteobacteria bacterium | reverse complement strand
GGTATACTAAGGTCAAGTAACGGCCGCCTCTCTCTAAAGGCCAGACTTGCCGGCGGTGAATTGATAATGAATGACGAGGTCTTTCCACTGGATCAGTTTATTCAATTTTAATCTCAACATATCTTCTGGCAATTTGTCTTTCAGCGGTCTGGGTGTCCTTTCCTTCTGCCAGGGCGGTTCAGTATACTGCTTACAAAATGGTCAAAACTACAGCACGTCTCATACGCGTTTTTTGGAAAACCTCTTATCTCACATGGAAGAAACTCATATGCAGAAATAAAGAAGCCGGCTCCCTATACCTACGTTAGAGTTCAGGAAAGAATATGAGCTAGTTAGAATTTATCGATTGCTTTCAGTTACCTTAAAAGCGTTGGGAATAAATAATTATGAATGAACAAACATCAAGAAAACTAATCGCTGCTGGTGCTGTGCTCTTTTTGCTAGGGCTCGTAACGGGATTTGTCATACCCATTTTCGAAAATTCCAGAATGGGCCTGGCGAGTCATCTTGAAGGCGTAATGAATGGTACGTTTCTTATCGCTGTAGGAGCAGTTTGGTCACGCTTGATACTCTCAGCGCGGCTCCAGGCAACCGCTTTCTGGTTGCTGCTATATGGCACCTATGCTAACTGGTTATTGGTACTTCTCGCAGCCATGTATGGCACAAGCGAAATGACGCCAATTGCGGGTGCAGGTCATTCGGGTCTACCCTGGCAAGAAACATTGGTAACAGTTGGTCTATCAAGCGTTGGTATCACGATGTTAGCCGCAGTCACTATTCTGGTAATTGGCTTCATGCGACATCAAGAAGGCTCATAAGTAAGGCATGTAATAAGCAATTATGGTTTCGGTCACCGCGTTAAAAGAAATGGCTGAATTGAAATAGAATAGCTTCTCACTGACCTTCAATTTCTTCCCTCATGATTCAATCACTCAGGTATAATCCATACCCATGAGCAATACAACATCTGTCGACAGAAACCTATTCAGCTACCCGAAATATTGGGCCGAGTGCTTCGGTACCGCCACTTTTTTACCCATGTCCCGTGAGGAAATGGATGCATTAGGGTGGGACAGTTGTGACATTATCCTTGTCACCGCCGATGCCTACGTCGATCACCCCAGCTTTGGCATGGCGGTAATCGGCCGGTTTCTCGAGGCCCAGGGTTTCCGGGTAGGCATTATTTCCCAGCCTGCCTGGGACAGTGCTGAAGCGTTCAAAGCTCTGGGGCAGCCAAATCTGTTTTTTGGCGTTACCGGCGGCAACATGGATTCGCTGATCAACAGGTATACCGCCGATTTGCGCATTCGCAGTGAGGATGCCTATACCCCTGATGGCGAGGCTGGTAAACGGCCGGATCGGTCGGTCATCGTCTATAGTCAACGCTGCCGCGAAGCCTACTATGAAACACCGATAGTAATCGGTGGTATAGAGGCAAGTTTGCGCCGTATTGCCCAGTATGACTACTGGAGCGACGAAGTACGCCGATCAATCCTGATAGATGCCAACGCTGACATCCTGCTATTCGGTAACGCTGAGCGGGCTATTGCGGAAATAGCGCACCGGGTGGCCGCCGGCAAAACCATTAACCAGTTGCACTACATTCGCGGCACGGCTTTCATTCGAACCACATTACCCGAAGTCTGGACAGAAATTGATTCCACCCGCGTGGACTGGCCGGCAAAGATAGATGAAATTCCCAATCCCTATGACTTTAATTCATCGCCAAAGAAATCACCTGCTACGCCCGCTTCAACAGAAACGCCACTGCGCATCATTCCAATGCCTTTGCAGCGCAACCAGAAACTGGACCCAGGAGCTACCTACATTAGGCTGCCTTCCTACAATAAAGTGAAGAACGATCCTGCCCTTTATGCCCACGCATCGAGGGTTCTGCATCAGGAATCCAACCCTTTTAATGCCAGAGCGATGGTGCAGAAACACGGCACCCAGGACGTGTGGATCAACCCACCACCAATTCCGCTGGAAACCGACGAACTGGACGCCGTATTTGACCTGCCTTTTCAACGTCGCCCCCACCCCGCTTATGCGGACTCACGCATTCCCGCCTATGAAATGATCAAGACCTCGGTGAATATAATGCGCGGCTGCTTTGGCGGATGTACCTTTTGTTCCATAACTGAACACGAGGGACGAATAATTCAGTCCCGCTCGGAAGATTCAGTGCTGCGTGAAATAGAGAAAATCCGCGATCAGGTGCCAGGATTCACCGGCACTATTTCAGACCTTGGTGGACCCACGGCTAATATGTACCATTTAAATTGCAAGTCTGCCGCCATTCAAAAAACCTGCCGTCGTTTGTCTTGCGTCTACCCAACAATTTGCACCCATTTGAACACCGATCATTCCAAGACTACCCATCTTTATCGGGAAGCACGCAAAATTCCCGGGGTAAAAACCGTCGCTATTGCTTCCGGTCTACGATATGACCTGGCGCTGAAAGACCCTGAATATATAGAAGAGCTGGTCACCCACCATGTTGGTGGCTATTTAAAAATAGCTCCAGAGCATAGTGAAGAAAAGACTCTGTCAAAGATGATGAAACCTTCCATCAATTCCTTTGATGAATTCAAGAAACTATTCGACAAATACTCCAGAAAGGCAGGCAAGAAACAATACCTGATCCCTTACTTTATTGCCGCGCACCCGGGCTGTGAGGATGAAGATATGCTAAACCTTGCCCTGTGGTTAAAAAAGCACAAATTCAAACCGGATCAGGTGCAGACTTTTTACCCTTCGCCGATGTCGCTGGCCACGGCCATGTATTACTCGGGCAAGAACCCGCTGAAAAAAGTTCGCTACAAAAGTGAAAATCTCAGGATCTGCAAGAACATTGAACAAAGAAGGCTACAAAAGGCTTTCCTTCGTTACCATGATGAGAAAAACTGGCCTTTATTGCGGACCACATTAAAAACCATGGGAAGAACCGACCTGATCGGTGATGGAGAGAGATGCCTGGTGCCGGCGGACAAATCCTACGGCCGCCGCAAGAATTTTAAAAAACCTGCAAGCCGAAGAAAAATAGCAAAACATTAGCTTTTTTTTTGCAATTAAAACTTAACCGGTTACAGCGCTCTTTTCCCAGTTATGGATGTTAAATTCCTTTCTTGTCCGGTTCTTTTTTTGTGAGCTTATCTGATTCAATACCCGATTGCGGATTTTCCAGATGATATTCAATATGGGCTAAAATTCCGCGTAAAATATTCATTTCCATATCATCAATTCTAATTCTTCCAAACAATCTCCGCATACGCTGCATTAATTGTCTCGGGTTGTCTGGATCATGAAAATCCAGCCTTATTAACACCTTTTCCAGATGAGTATAAAAATGTTCTACCTGGTCCCCGGTGGCTTTTTTAATATCCCAGTATTCATCTTCTGTTTTGGGTTGAAAACCCGAATGTCTTAACATGGCACGACGTATTTCGTAAGTGATGACCATTACCGCCGCCGCCAGATTTAAAGAACTGTATTTCGCGTCCGTCGGTATCTGAACATGGTAATGGCACAGTTGGAGCTCATCATTGGTCAGACCACTGTCTTCCCGGCCAAAAACCAGCGCTGTCTGATTTTGATTACACTCCTGAATTATTTTTTCAGCACATTCTTCTGGCAGCAGAACAGGCCAGGGAATTTTACGGGACCGGGCACTGGCCCCTATCACCAGGCCGCAGCCTTTAACCGCCTCTGCCAAACTATCAACCACCACCGCTTCATCAAGCACTTCAATAGCTGATACGGCGCG
>JAESQX010000001.1 GCA_016764875.1 Gammaproteobacteria bacterium | reverse complement strand
GACATCATGGATGTTCTTCCGTCTGATGTTCGTCACAGAGTGGGCGTCGTGTTGCAGGACTTCCATATTTTCTCGGGCACGATTTACGACAACATCGCGCTGGGCGATCCGGGTGTTTCCCGGGAAGACGCCATTCGTGCAGCCAAGACTGTGAATGCGGATGCTTTCATTCAGCGTCTGCCGCAAGGGTATGACACACCGCTTGTCGAACGGGGCCGCAATCTGAGCCATGGCCAACGGCAATTATTGGCCTTCGCGCGGGTGCTGGCGGTTGATCCCGACATTCTGATCCTGGATGAGGCAACGGCGAGCGTTGATACCGAGACGGAGCTCGTGATCCAGGACGCTCTTCGGAAACTCACAGAGGGCCGCACCTCCATCATCATCGCGCACCGCCTGCAAACCATTCGGGAGGCCAACCGCATTGTGGTTCTGGCCCACGGCGAAGTGCGCGAAATCGGAAGCCATGAGGAGCTGATAGCGCAAGGCGGGCTCTATGCAACGCTGTATGAATTGCAGGTTCAGGAGACCGACTGAGTTTTATTAATCGCGCAACAATTTTCTGTCCCCAGGGGATTGAACACCTGCCGCGATGATGGTCAGCGCGCTAATACCGAAGAGTGAGTTAATCCACCAGCTCTGCCAGAGCCCGTGGGATACGGACACAACGAATAGAAATGCAGCAAGCACTGCAGTGACCGCTGGTCGGTCCTCGTCGCTAAAGTTCGTAACTTGTTTGGATATCCACACCCATCCATAGGCCGCCAATAACGCGCCGATCAATCCCAGTTCAAGCCAAACTTGCAGTATACCGTTGTGAGGATGAAGCATGCTTGATCCACGATAATACACAAACTCAACTGACCAGTCAGTGATCGTCCGCGCAGCCTCCAGCCCGTGCCCGTAAATGGGCGATTCAAGAATTTTGTGACTGACTGCGTACCACAGATCCAGCCTAGCTCCCACAGACCCAGCTGCGAAGTCCAGCGTCCGGTCGGCATCAAAATACTCCACCAATAAGATGAGCCCAGGATGCAGAAGAATAAACAGCGCGCCCCCCCATACCAACAGTGGCCGCGCGATGGAGGGTATAAAAACCATTGCCCCAAAGCTCACGCTCCATACAAGCATGCCGAATAGAGCAGACTGACTAGAGGAGCTCGCAAACAGGACAAGCAAAAGGAATGCTGTCGGCCAAGCCGCCCATCGCCATTGTGATTTCTGGAGAGCCAGGAAAATTGACGAGAAACACAGGAGCAAGACAACACTGGGCCGATTGACTGCATGCAACAGGTCGATGGCACTGGCGCCTGGTTTCAACAGACCGTAGAGCCCGGCGCCCGTTGAAATGTGAAGGCCAAGTGCCGCGATACCAAGACCGCCGCCCAAAATCAGGAAGTTTTGGAGCACACTCCCTTTCTCAGTCGAGAGCCTACCACCCAGAAGCAGCAACGCCACGCCCAGCGGCAAGAAGAGCACCAACTTTGAGAGACGCCCCACGGCAATCTCCCAATCTAGCGCCCACAGGCAACTGAGCGCTGTCAAGGCCAAAGTCACGCCGAGGAATATCCACACGCGAGACTGAAATGGCGCAATTGACCGGAACTGCCATAGACAAGCACCTATCGCAAAAACGGATATGAGTGGGATGAGTAAGCCTGGGCTGCGAGGTGCAGCGAACCCGACCCAAGGAAGAAAAAATGCTAGAGAGAGGAAGCCTATGGCGAACGACAACTTCATCATCAATCTTTCGTGTCCTTGTATCCGGCGATTGGTTAGCTTGTAACGGCTCTCGGCCTCAAAGAGAAATATCAAATGTTCGTCCCCAGATACCTAGACTGACTATACGCCAGGGAACAAAATTGAAGGGTATTTTTCCGTCGAGCATATCTCTCGTCAAGTCCAACGCGCCGGTCGCATTATCAGATCTGGGTATTTCCCGGTTGCTTCCTCAACACCCGCCAAAACTCGTTCGCGCAATACAGTTTTAAACCAAGTCTCTTCCGGTGTTGCAAAACCAAGTTTATCCTGCCGATTGACAATGCTCTGAGGCATAGCGTCCCGCATTGCTCTGCGCAGAATGATTTTTGTTTCCGCTCCTTCGATTTTGTGGCGAGAGCCCAGAGCGATATTCAATTCAACCAGCCTGTGGTCGAGAAATGGCACGCGGGATTCTATGCTGTGTGCCATGCTGTTGCGGTCTTCCCAGTGCAAAAGCATCTGCAAATTCATACTGTCTGTCAGAGCCGCACTCAGATTGCCTACAGTCGTCACATCTGCAAGCTCGTTCATTTTCAGCGCTTCTGAAAAACCACTTGTCCTGCGCCCCAACCCCTGAACGACAGGCGAGGCCAGCCAATTGTGTTGTACGATCTGTTGCCTTGTCTTCAATGCCAGCCCACGCAGCACCGGTGGCATCAGCGGCAGCAGCGTTGCCATAAATTGTTGCCGCATTGGCACACCGTGAACACGTTTGCGTTCACGGAACATCTTAAGCAAATCTGCGTATCTCCTGTGATGAACCAATTCAGCTGCGTGTTGACCAAAAGCACTATGGTAACCGGCCATTTGTTCATCGGCCCCTTGCCCATCCAGCATTACTTTTATGCCCAGACGACGGGCTTCGCGAAACACACTCCATTGCGCATAGATACTCGTGCTCCCATAAGGCTCATCCTGGTGCCAAGTAATCTTTTCTGCGTCCCCAAAAGCCGCATCCGCAGTCGGGAATACATAGTGCTCCGAAGCCGAGGTGTATTTGTTGACGGTCTCGATAAACGGTCGTTCATCTACATACGCTTCATCGAAGCATGCACTGATTGTGTTCAGATTTTCCGCAGAGCTTACCCGCTCCAATTCCTGTTTCATGAGACAAACGATAGCGGAACTATCCAACCCTCCAGAAAGACAGGCTCCCACCGGAACATCTGCGCGAAGGTGCAATTTGACTGAGTCAGCCATCAACTCATAGAAGCGATCTGCGGCGTCTTTCTCTGAAAGCACGAGGGAACCAACCGGCGGTAATCGATACCAGCGTTTGATGGGGAACTCCTGACCGGGTTGCCACCGAGCCAGATCAAGCGTGATACATTCGCCGCGTCGAATTTGTCGGACACCAACGAACATGGTTTCGTCAGTGTGGTTCATCAGACCTTCCGACAGAAAATCAACGGCACGCGCTGCATTCATTCGACGTTCAGCGCCGGGAAGATCCAACAGTTGCTTGATCTCCGAGCCCATCGCAATTCCCTTGGGGCTCGCAACATAATATAGAGGTTTGATCCCGAAGCGATCTCGCGCTGCAAAAATGGTCTGCTTTCGCAAATCCCAAATGACGAAGGAAAACATGCCTAAAAACTTGTCGAGACAAGAATCGCCCCACTCCGCGTAGGCAGCAACAAGAACTTCCGTGTCGGAATGAGTTTCGAAAACGTGCCCTCTGGATGAAAGCACCTTTTTTAGCTCTAGGTAGTTATAAATTTCGCCGTTGAACACCAGATGATACCGGCCGTCTCCGTAGGCGAAAGGTTGAGCGGCGTCATCGCTGATATCAATAATGGAAAGTCGACGGTGGCCAAGGACAAGAGGTCCGTACTTGGTCTTCCACTCGTCCCACCCTTCCCCGTCAGGACCCCGGTGAGCGAGCATATCTATTCGCGATTTGTCGACTGTCAGGCCGAGTGAAAAAAACAGTCCACACATTGTACGTTCCCGCTCTCAATCAGAGACGTTTTCTAATTGCACGAATCATCTCTCTGAATACCCGCCATGCGAGTTTGGAAAAACTCCTTGCCCACCCGATAAGAAGCTTTATCTTTTGTCGCAATATTTTCCATATGCCAGCTTCCCCAACATTCTCTATACTGAACAATTCCACAAGGCGCTGCTTTACCGTTGGGACAATTGCAAACAAAACCACTTCTAGTAGTTGTTCAGTTTCGGCGACCCTGGCTTCTTTGGGATCCAGTGTTTCCGACTGATATGGCAACCTCAGTAGTTGTGAAGAAAATGACGCGACACTTTGCAAATTATCGGGCTTTCTTCCATCGCCGCTCGTTCTGCTGTGTGCCCTAGCTATCTCTTGTATAGACCCCACGAACGAACGATACGTATAGTCTCCCGACAAGATCAAATGCTTAAATGATCGCTCAGCCATCTCCGATAGAAGCTTGATATTGTTCACTGAGTCCAACACTTGTTCAATGTTGGAAAAGTCCTTCTTCAGCGAAATATAATGTTCACCCGGTTCAATAGCTCCCGAGTAAGAGCCTTCATAGAGAACCATTGGCGTCCGGCTAACTGCACACTCAAAAACACGTGGTGAAATTTGCCCGATGTCAAAAGGCTCCTCCATCGGTGCCAAGGTTTTCAGATATGCAGAGGCGTCTGGATCATCACACATCAGTCCAGAAAACTCCCTCTCCACCTCACCGTCAAAGTCAAAGACGTTTGAGCCTGACTCAGACCCAAGCATTGTTCGGCATGACCGTATGAAGCGTGGCCAATCCTCCCCGTAGATCCGGCTTTCGGCGTCCATTTCTATATCTGTGCAGATATCTCGTTCTGCGCAAACTTCCTTCATTCTCCTTCCGATTTCATACTTGTCGAAGCCAAGCTGGCCGTATCGCACCCCGATATTTCGGCCTCGGTATCCAATTGCAATGGGACGATCCTGTAGTGGAACGATCTTCCCCTTCTGCTCTAGATTCCAATCTGCGACGTATCCAGTTAGCACTGTCACAAACGTAACGTTTGGAAATTCTTCTTTTGGGTACACGAGTTCAATCTGGTGCTGTGGAACAGTGGTGAGAACCACGTCGAAACCCAGCGCGTGTATTTCCCTTTTTAGATGATCCGTGCGGTCATACTCGTCTTGCACTGAGAGTATTTTCAGTCCGGCGAACTTCATAACTGCCGACCTATAACTCTCGGTCACATATCCTTCAAAACACAGACGCGCACAATAGCTGTGAAACAACACTTGATACTTGGATAAGTCGACATCAAAGACTGCTTTGTCAACGACGTGAACATACCGCACCTCCCCCTCCCAATATCGCGAGAACGATTGAAGATACTCAAGCGTCGCCAACACATGTGTGGAAGGTCTTGCATATACGACGAGTAGATTCACTAGCGATGTCCAGCCCTACATTTCTTGTCTCGACGTTGAAAGAACAGCGTTCGCTAGCTCTATCAGGTGCTGAGATTCTCTTTCCCAACATAACAGTTCTCCAGCTTTTTGCGACTTGCTCTTGAACCGTACAACTGAGTCTGGGTCCAAACTATCCACAACATCTGCAATACTTTTCGCAGTCGGACTGGGTATTAGCTTGCCAATATCAAATGTTTCCACGATATGGCGCATCTCTGGGAGGTTTGAAACACAGACACACAGACCAGCCATAATGTATTCAAAAAATTTATTTGGTAGCACATGACGATTGTGCATCGTATCACCAGAAAGAACAAATATGCCTACATCAAATAGCGTAGCTTCCTGAACCAATCTATCTGCTGGGACGGGGGGCAAAACTACCACCTTCTCCTCGACACCCCATTTTCTGATTTCCCGCCGAAGTGCCTTTTCATATGTTTGATTGACTGGCCCTCTTAGAAACAAATGCGCACTATTTTTCCACAGAGAAGCCGCTTCTATACAACACTCCAAACCACGCCCGGGGCTCAAAAGGCCGTGATACAGTATTTTGAGCGTTTCATTGTCCTCTCGTTCAGGGGGGCTTTCATAGGGTGGGACACTGCGTATGACGCTGGGACGATTGTCCAAAGAGTATTTCCGATACAAGTAGTCAGCAATGCCTTGGGAGACGGTCATTACCGCATCTACACGTCCAATTCCTTCTGCCTCCAGAGCCGCCACCAACGGCCGCCGCAACAAGCGCCATATCAGTCGGCCTTTTCCCTCCTCAACAGCAAGTTCATGGCTATCATATATGACCTTTCCGCCATTCTCTTCACGCAAGCGCAGCGCGAGTGGAAGCATGTACCAATCGTTTGCCACCCAGATATCTGCTTCAATCGTTTTCGCTCGTTTGTAAAACTCAGTGGAAACCGGCACCACCTGCCAATATAAACGACCTGCGAGCCTTGGAAGCATACGGATAGTTAGATGCAACACTGCTTGATAGATGGTCTGAATTGCCTTGGTCCACACCGAAACTGTCGGCCGACCTTTGCGCTCTTCTGCATAGTGGGAAGTGTCCTGCACACAGTCTTCATCATGTAACCAAATGGGTGGAACCGCATCGGTTTGTTGCAGCAAGCCTATTCCGCGGACCTCCCATCCACACCCAGCGAAGGCATCCCCTTGCCGTCGAACACGTGGATCATTTGCAATGGTATTGTAGGCTAGAAGACAAACACGCTGGCGCTTCTCGTTTGGGATGCTCATGCAATCACCTGCGCTTCAAGCGTTTTGCGGTTTGATATCGTTTTTCAACATGACGCGTGGCGTGCCGCCACCCGAGGTTTTTCCACATTTTCCCTCATCTATCCGCTTGCCATGTGTATGTATACACCTAGCCTGATTTATCAAGTTTGGGCCAAGAGATGCTCAGTGCCGTCTTCCAGGGAAGCCCAGAGGCTGTCGAAGGGACAAGATTGCCCGTAAGATTTTCGGAGACTGAGGAAAAACACTCTATTTTTTTAGGTAACAGTATAGAT
>JAESQX010000034.1 GCA_016764875.1 Gammaproteobacteria bacterium | reverse complement strand
CCGAAAATCGAACCCTTGCTCCACTGTCGGTTTTATAATTCGGAAATAAGGTGAAACGTCAAAATCTCGGGGCGTATAATGGGTGAAGTGGCGCTTGTAGTAAATGGGCACTTCACCATCGCCGCTTTCTTCTCCTTTACGGGGCAGGATCGGATAATCAATATGCTGAAATGACTGGGCTATCAGGGTGGAGCAGATCGCCTTCGTAGGTTCGCCGCTTCCCAATCCAAGCATGGAACGGCGATAACGGTTTGGCACTACCGGTTTCTGAACCAAGTAGCGGATCAGATCGAATATGTTTTTCAGATCATACTGATAACCCAGCTTGGAACGGGCAAACTCTATCAATCTGCGACAATCCTCATGACCCAAACCAACCGGCCGGCAAATTCGGACATTAAAATTAGCATACTTTAGGAGAGGAACAAGGTGCACACCTTGTCGTAAATCTGCCTCCAGCAATACGGCATCACTAGCATCATCCGTCGCCGACCCAACATAAAGGCAGGCATGAGACCAGGATGATTGGGTTAGATATTTGATAGCAACACTGATCCGGCTATTACCCTCAACCAGGAGGATGTCGCCTGGTTGAATCACCGAGGCTATCTCCTCTATCGGGACGGTATCAAATCGTTGATAACCGGGTAGTGATTTACTGAGGAAGGTTGCCAGCCAACGACCAATTAACCTGTTTAAACTACTTAACATTCAACGCTTCATCGTTATAATCGTGCACTGGTTATATCAGGGTATCCCTTGCTAATCAGGTTCCCTGAGCCTGTATTTTCGAGTCTGCTACGCATTATCATAAATAGCAAACCTACTGGTAAAAATTGCACCGAAATCAAAAGAATTGGATGAAGAAGGAGTGACAGAATGAGTGCGATCTATAATAAGTTTTACATTAATGGTGAATGGATTCCGCCAGCAGGCAGACCAACCCTTGATGTCATCAATCCGGCCCTTGAAGAATCCTTTGCCACTATTTCATTGGGAAATGCCGATGACGTGGACGCGGCAGCGAAAGCGGCCAGAGCAGCATTCCCGGCATGGTCCCAATCCAGCATTGAAGAGCGGCTTGAAGTGCTGCAGAAGATTATCGGCGGCATGCAAGGCAGGACTGCAGAACTGGCCACAGCAATCTCCAATGAAATGGGCGCCCCAATGAACCTTGCCACTAAAGCACAAGTGGGCTCCGGCATCGGGCATTTTGCCAGTGTTATGGGTGTTTTATCCAACTACCAGTTCGAAGATGTCCGAGGCACATCCCGTGTCGTCAGGGAGCCTATAGGTGTGTGCGGGTTTATTACACCGTGGAACTGGCCCCTAAACCAGATCGCCTGCAAGGTCGCACCGGCCATCGCGGCCGGTTGTACCATGGTACTGAAACCAAGTGAGGTGGCCCCCATCAACGCCTATATTCTTGCCGAGATTATGGCCGATTCGGGCTTGCCTGCGGGTGTATTTAATCTGCTAAACGGCGACGGAGCCGGGGTTGGTTCGGCCATTTCTGCCCATCCTGAATTTGACATGATCTCTTTCACTGGCTCTACCCGGGCCGGTAAGGAAGTGGCAATAGCCGCGGCGGAAACCATCAAGCGCGTTACCCAGGAATTAGGCGGTAAGTCGGCCAATATTATTCTGGATGATGTGGAAGATTTCTCCGCTGCAGTAACGGCTGGCGCGAGGGCTTGCTTCAATAACAGTGGGCAATCGTGTAACTCACCGACTCGCATGCTGGTACCACGAGCGCGTATGGCCGAAGCAGCTGGAGCGGCCAGGACGGTAGCAGAAAAAACAATCGTAGGAAGCCCACTGGATGAGTCCAGCAGGATGGGGCCCGTGGTTAACGATCTGCAATTTAACAAAATCCAGGAACTGATCGAAAAAGGTATCGCCGAAGGAGCCGAATTGGTTGCTGGTGGCCCAGGCCGTCCCGAAGGACTGGATAAAGGCTATTATGTACGACCAACTGTTTTCGCCAATGTAAACAATGACATGACCATTGCCAGAGAGGAGATTTTTGGTCCGGTGTTGAGCATTATTCCCTATGACGATGATGACGATGCTATACGGATTGCCAATGACACGGATTACGGACTGTCCGGTTATGTATCAGGCGAACAGGCCCATGCACAGACAATCGCCAAGCGCATGCGCACCGGCATGGTCCATATCAATGGCGCCGGCGGGGACTTTTCTGCGCCGTTCGGTGGATACAAAAAATCAGGTAACGGGCGGGAATGGGGAGTGGAAGGATTTGAAGAATTCCTGGAAACCAAATCCATCATTGGTTACGATGCGGCCTGATCGATTTCAATTCTAATGGGCACGGTAGCAATTAAATGCGAATCGTCTCAGTTTACTCACTTACGAAGTGCAAGTTGTCTTATTGGGACAGTTTTCGCTTCATCCAGCTGCCTGCGGCTTTTTAGGCCGTGACAAATTAAACCATGAAGATTTGGATTGATGCAGACGCCTGCCCGGTGGTGATAAAGGAAATCCTGTTCAGAGCAGCGCAGAGAACCGGGATAGATCTAACACTGGTGGCAAATCAATCAATAGCTACGCCACCTGACCAGCACATTACGTCAATTCGTGTTTCCAGCGGATTCGATGTGGCTGACAACGAGATAGTCGCCAGGGTTAACTCAGGGGATCTGGTTATCACCAGTGATATACCACTGGCCGCCGATGTCATTGCCAAAGGTGCCCTGGCACTTAGTCCTCGCGGCGAATTGTTCTCAAGCAGTAACATCAAAGCGCGATTGAATATGCGTGACTTCATGGACACCATGCGCGCCAGCGGTGTTGATACTGGTGGACCACCGGCATTGAACCAACGTGACCGGAAAGCCTTTGCCGATAACCTGGACCGATTGTTAGCAAACGCCGTGGCCCAGGGAAACTCTGAATAATTAGTTGATCGTACTCAGGTGCAGCTAATTCCGACATCAATCAGTGATGGAATCCAGCCAGGGGCCAAGGCTATCCCAGTCCATACCAAACATATGTGGCGCACCGTAAATAATGTCGGCATCCAGAATCGCACCCGCTTCCTGAAGCTTTTCTACCGTTTCATCAAACTGCATGGCCCAGTCCAGTTGGTCTTCACTCCCGATACGCAGATAGATGGGCATTCCCTGCAGGGTATCAATACGCGCATTGTCTCTGACAATGGCTGGCACGGCCATAATACCGAGGTAGTCTTCCGGGTTTTGTCTGGCAATCTCCAATGCCGACATTCCGCCAGCGGAAATACCTGCCAGCAGGGTTTTCCCTTGCTTAATCTCGTCCCGGGTCTGCAGCCCGGCTATCAGCTCGCGAACCTTTGCCACATTGCCGCCTCGAAATGAACGATCGTTCGGGGAAACAGGCACAACTACTGCCCATCCCTGCTCAGCAAGCTCAACACCAACAAAGCGATATGCTTCAAATGAAATAGGCTTGTTACCTGAACCGCCACCCATAAATACTGCCAATGGCCAGGAGGAAGCGTTATCGTTCCGGGGCATCGCCAGGTAATACTCAATGATGCTTCCATCACTTAAAGTAAACTTATCCTGCGCATAGGTATTCAACGAAGTAAAAAAGAACAAAGGGAGAAAAACGCCTAGAATAGCCTTGTTGAACATTGTGATGCCCTCTGATTATAAGCTCGTAATAAACATTGCTCTATTAGAGTACCCAGCCAATTCCGCTGTCAGGATGCACTTTCGCAGCCACAGGTCGACCTGTCAAGAATGTCGCGATTGCAGAACATATTCATCAAAGCCCCGCATGTTTTTCCAATGATCAAACCCGGGTTAGTGATAAAATTCACAAATCAGTAAAAGATTAAACGAAAATGATTTGAGATGGCTGAACTACTTAAAAACCGATATTCTGAAACCTATATTCGACGCTTGGGTGCGACGGTTAAAACACATTATCCGAATTTTGATGAGCTTAACTTTCAGGGTTCAGTACTTGATAAACAGTGGCCCTCACGTGAATTAAAAAGTCGAATGCATCATATAGCGGTGTGCCTGCATCAGGGTATTCCTGCTAATTATCCTGAAAATATTGAAATTCTGAAAAAGGTCGCACCCTCCTTTGGAGGAATGGAGGCAATGATCTTTCCGGATTTTGTGGAAACCTATGGAATGAATGCCTGGGATATATCCATTGCCGCGTTGGAATATTTTACTCAATTTTCCAGCAGTGAATTTTCGGTCAGGCCTTTTATTGTTCAGGACTCTGAACGAATGATGAAACAGATGCTGGATTGGTCTCTACATAAAAATGAGCATGTTCGGCGCCTCGCCTCTGAAGGGTGCCGGCCACGCTTGCCCTGGGCGATGGCATTGCCAGAATTTAAACGCTCACCCGGTCCCATATTACCGATACTGGAAAACCTGAAACAGGACCCAAGCGCGTATGTAAGGCGAAGTGTGGCGAATAACCTTAATGATATTGCCAAGGATAACCCTGAAGTTACCCTCGATATTGCTGCAAGTTGGATTGACACACATGCTGATACAGATTGGCTGGTGAAACACGCCAGCCGAACGTTGTTAAAAAAAGGTGTGCCCAGGGCGTTGGTTTTATTTGGCTTTACGAACCAATCAATCGTAGTTTCAGATATAAAGCTATCCCGTAATAAACTTGCTATTGGCGAGTCCTTTGAATTCAGTTTTAATTTGATTAGTAAGGATGGATATCTCGGCAAAACCCGAATTGAATACGCGATTGATTTTGTAAAAGCGAATGGCAAATGTTCCAGGAAAATATTTAAGATTTCTGAAAGTGAAATTGATAGCCACGAAAAGGTCTATAAGAAAAATCACAGCTTCAAACAACTCAGCACCCGAATACATTACCCTGGTCGCCATCGCTTGAGTGTAATCGTAAATGGCGTTGATAAAAATGCCGCGGATTTTGAGTTATTGGCTATTTAATCCAGCACGAAGCACACAATAAGGTAAACTTGCGCGCTTGATTCAAACAAGTATTTCAGAGGAAGCTTTTTAGTGGCGTTCGATAGATTTCAGGATTTTCTCGGCTCTTTGGTAAAGGGTCAGCGCAGAGGTTTTTTTTCCGGCAACGGAAGACCCTCGATAGACGAGTTGCTCGATAAATTAATGGGTAACACCGGTGAGGTATCGGCCATTGTAGCGGCGCGGGAACTACTGGACGATTACATTAAATCCGATGATGACGCAAAGCTGGCGTTTTTCAACAATCTTGAACAAAACTACAACGCTGACGAAGTTGCGGTAAAACTGGCCTATAACAGTTACTCAAGCGATCCATCGAGCACCAATTTAAATCGTTTGTCGAAGACAGCGGAGCCACGTCGCCTCAATCTTTTGCGCCGATTAAACCAGACCCCTGGGGCAACTCATGACCTGGTAGAAATGCGCAGTGATTTACTCAAGCTGTTGAAAGACAATCCCCAACTGCGGGCCGTCGACGATAATTTTGTCAGGTTGTTCAAATCCTGGTTCGCGCGCAGCTTTCTGGTACTGCAAACAATTGACTGGTCTACGCCGGCTGCAATTCTGGAGCGTATTATTCGCTACGAGGCCGTGCATGAGATCAAGGACTGGGAAGATCTGCGTCGCCGGATTCAGCCAGCAAATCGGCGTTGCTTTGCTTTCTTTCATCCCGCGCTAACTGATGAGCCACTTATTTTTGTTGAAGTTGCCCTGGGTTGGGAAATTCCGAACTCAATCAATTCAATTCTTACCGATACCAAAGCGGAAGACATCGAGGCGACGGATTTCACGACTGCAACCTTCTATAGTATTAGCAACTGCCAGCCTGGTTTGCAGCATATTTCCTTCGGCAATTTTTTAATCAAACAGGTCGTCCTCGGGCTACAAGCGGAATTTCCGTCAATCAAACAGTTTGTCACCCTCTCGCCGATTTCCGGATTCAAGCGTTGGTTACAGAGTACTCCCGAAGATGAAGCCAGCGAAATAACAGCAAGTAAAGCTCGAATACAACAGATCGAAAACACGCCCGAGGCGATTGAAGAAAATGCCCAACTGATAGAACAGCTGGTATTTAACTATTTGCTTTCCGCCAAGAAGGGAAAATACCCGGCCGATTCAGTGGCCCGATTCCACCTCGGCAATGGTGCAATGATTCATCAGCTGCATACGGCTGCAGATACCAGTGAGAAGGGGCTGGCTCAAGCCCATGGCACGATGGTGAATTATCTGTATGACCTTCGCTACATCGAGCGTAATCATGAGCGTTACGTGACTGAAGGCACTGTTGAGTATAATGACAAGCTCAAGCCATTAGTCATCAAGCCTTAATTTTCCAAACGATTTTGAATATCTCCAGTGCAGTGCCAGCGTATGGCTGAAGATGATGTCGTAGGTCGATGTGGCGTTGCCCAGAGAGAAAGGAGCAGTGTTGCCCTCCCACACTAATTCAAGTGTGGGAGGACCTGCTGCATTGCAAACCCTCTTAACTTCCTTGAAGAGGTTTATAAGCTTCTTGCTTAAAACTCATAACTCGCTTTAACGTAGTAAACCCGACCAAGTACGTTCTGAAGTTCGCCAAAAACCCCTTGTGTCATACCAACTTTCTGAGCTTCGCGATCAAACATATTGCGCACCCCAGCCGTCAGAGCCAGCCTCCCATCTATGCCTGGAAATTCTAAACCGCTATAGGTATATAAGGCGTCTGCTTGTGTCCAGGCCTTGATCTCATCGGTGTGACGCCAGTTGTGGAACGGGTTTATGAACTGATTGAAGAAGAACTCGTTGGCATCAAAATTCACACCATGAATATAACGCACGGTTGTGCTAACCGTATGATCCCCTTGTTGCCAACCTAAACGCAGATTTGAACGCCAGCGTGGTATGGCTGCCACCGCACCAAAATCATTGTTCTGTTCGCCTGCGGCTTCTCGCACCGGGTCAAATTCAGACAGCTGAAACTCGTAGGTTTCAACATACGTCGCTTGCAAATTCACCCGAAAACCACCCCAGTTACGGGTTTCTATGGAATAATCTGCCGTGAAATCCAGCGCCTGTACCAGCATATTGGATGCATTAGAATCACTTTGAATAACCATCTGAATCGTGGTTATATCATTTGCAGCCCGAATGATACTCTTGTTAGATCGTGAATCAGCGACCCAGTCCTGCAACTGCTGCAGCGTCGGAAATTGACCGTCTATCGCCGGATCAAAACCCGTGGCTGCTCGAAAGTTTCTAAAATCCTCTCTCACCGTGTCCTGCGTCGTGGTGGCGACGATACGGTCTGTAAAGTCGGTTTCGCTCCAGGTCAGGGACAAGGTCAGGTTATCTATCGGCGTCATATCAATACCGAACGTTATACTTTCAGATGTTTCAGAAATTAAACCTGGGTTTCCCTGGCTACAAGACGTGATAAACCCGGAAAACGTGGTGAAAAAATCGGTCACATTACTGAGGGTACAGCTTTCAGGATCTTCAAGCTGTTCCAGGGTGGGTGCAATAAATGCCTCCCCGAAAGTTGCCCGAAGCGACAACCAGTCGGTGGGTTCATAAACCATTCCAATCTTAGCAATGGTATCACTCTGACCCGTGCTGAATTCCTCGGTACGAATCGCCGCAGAGATATTCAGGTTCGATAATACAGGCAAAGAAAGTTCGCCAAACCAGGAGTCCGATGACCGGCTCCTGGAAAATGGATCTATCTGATTACCAATAAAAGAATCCCCGGAAATATCACCGGCCGGTGGAATTCTTCGTAAATTATCTTCACGACGTTGATAACCTATAGCCGCACCGATTTCTCCTCCGGGCAGCTCAAAATCACCCAGCGGTATAGTGCCATTAAACACCAGATCAAAGGTCTGGAACTGGTCTTCATGCCCTTCCCTGAAATTTGTCCAAATAGCATCCATCACCTGCTGGGAATTGGCGAACCGTGGGTCGGTTACTCCAAAAGGGTTAAAACAGGAATCAGCGTCACGCATGACGTCACAGTTCAGTCCTTGAGTCATAGCGCCGATACTGAAATCCTGATTAGCTGAATCATGGTCAAATACCTTGGCTACCGTGTAAAACGCCGTTCCCTCCCAATCAGGAAGAAATGGCACAGCAAAATCAGCGGTTAAAGCAAAACGCCAGTTTTGATCGTCCGTTTCCTGAGGGTTACTGCCGTCACTGTTGAATCCCTGGGGTAGTATGGGATCTGATTTGCCAAGTGGAAGCCATGAAGCACCAACAACTACGTCTTCATTGAAGGCAACACCTCCGTTTATTGGATCCGTGACCATTGAGGCAAACTGATTCGCTGCCAATACCACCTGACCATTCGCACCACGTAACGCCAGTGGCTGGCCAAAGGCATCTGTGACGATGTTACCGTTAGCCATGCGAGGCTGGGCGAACAATGCAAGCCCACTCGAGCTCACCGCACGAAAGGGATTTCCCGGGATTTCACCGCGAACCAGAGGCAAGTCCTGAGACCGACCACCAGGATTTGCGTGGTTATTACGGCCCTGGGTGTTTATTCTGGCAAAATTGAACTGTGCCGAGAGATTGAGGTCATCATTCACCTCAAACTCAACATTACCGAAAAATTGCGTATTAAACATAGCGTCCCGGTAATCCCTGCCATCACCAAATTCATACCAACAGCGACCCAAAGCCGAATAACCGAAGGGGTTAGAATTAATCTTGGCTGGATTTGTTATTGGCTGGGAACCACAAGAAGGATCAATCTTGCGAACGTTGGGATCCCCGGTTAACAAACCATTTTCATCTCGCGTTGGCACCAGAAATTCACCTGGTTTCCCGCCGATATTCAGGGTCAAACCCGCATTTTGATGATCGGGGCGGTCAACCGCAAGTAATACGCTTGATCGCTGAAAGCTGCCCGCACCCACGACAGATATACGGTCACTAAGATCGGATCCGAAGAGGAAGGAAATCTGTT
>JAESQX010000033.1 GCA_016764875.1 Gammaproteobacteria bacterium | reverse complement strand
TTGCCCGGGGAGTGGAAGTTGTCGAGCTCCACAAAACGCAACCCAACCCGGTTTTCCAATCCCCTACATAAAAGAATCAGCTCCGCAGAGAGCTGATTCTTTTTCAAGCGAGGCTACAATAACTTACAAATCAAGGCTTTTCAAAGTAGCTTCCACAACCTGTGCCGGTAATGGGATATAGCCGTCTTTGATGACAACATGTTGACCAACCTGGGACATAATCAGCCGGATAAATTCTCTCTCAATGGGAGGCAATGGCTTGTTTGGCTCCTTGTTGACATAGACATAGAGAAATCTTGCCAGTGGATAGTCGCCACTGACAGAGTTACCAGGATTCGCTTCATAGAAATCATCACCGGCATCACGTGCCAGAGGTACCGCACGCACACTGGAAGTCCGATAACCAATGCCGGAATAGCCTATACCATTGATGGATGTACCCACCGACTGGACCACAGAGGCTGAACCGGGTTGCTCGTTGACATTATTCTTATAGTCGCCCTCACACAAGGCAACCTTCTTGAAATAGCCATAAGTTCCTGAAACCGAGTTCCTGCCGAATATCTGAATATCGCGCCGTCCCCAGGGGCCAGACATATTCAATTCACCCCAACTGGTAACCCGTGAGGAACTACCACAGCGAAGGGTGGAAGAAAAAATGGCATCCACCTGTGTCAGGGTCAGGCCTTCAATGGGATTATCCTTGTGAACGTATACCGCGAGTGCGTCAATTGCCACCGGGATGGCTGTTGGCTTGTAACCGAAACGACGTTCAAAGGCCTCGATTTCATTATCTTTCATTTGCCGGCTCATGGGACCGAAGTTGGAAGTTCTTTCCGTAAGCGCTGGTGGTGCCGTAGACGAGCCAGCAGCCTGAATCTGAATATTCACATTGGGGTATGCTCGATTGAATTCCTCAGCCCACAAAGCCATCAGGTTGGCGAGTGTATCCGATCCCACACTGGAAAGATTTCCTGAAACCCCTCCAACTTTTTTATACTCTGGGATAGCTGAATCTACTACAGTAGCACTGGCTGCGCTAAATCCAGTAGCCAATAACAGGTAAGCAAGTGTCTTAACCACTTTAAACGAATTCATTCTGCCCTCCTCGGGTCTCAAAACATCTAGAAATGCAACTGCCGCCTACTATAAATTTGTTATATGACAGGATTATGACAAATTGGGGCCGGAACGAGCTCTCATCTCGCGTAACTGGACAATCCGGATGATGACGCTAATGTGCTATGCTACGGGGTGTAGAGAGGATGTGAATGCACAGAATCAAAACCAGCAATACCGCCCGGCAACCTTTATCTGAATTCCATTATGAGCCTAAAGCAAGCACCACCAGTTAAGCCAGATGCAATCATTAAGCTGGCCGACGCGGTAAATGAAGAACAGCCAATGGGGGAACCCCTCGCTGCCCTGGATCGCACAGATAAAGCGCTGGATCTTGGTAACAGCGAGTATTACGAGAATCGTGAGCTTAGCCATCTTCAGTTCAACCTGAGAGTGCTTGAAGAGGCGAGGAACGACAGCCACCCGCTACTTGAACGGCTTATGTTTTTGCTGATCTTCAGCTCTAACCTCGATGAATTTTTTGAAATCCGAGTGTCTGGATTAAAAAAACAGCTGGATTTCGGTCGCCAACGGCAAGGCCCTGATGGCAAGTTTCCCGAGCAGATTCTAAAAAGCATTCATCAGCAGGCACATGATGCCCTTGAGGAACAATACCGGATTTTAAATGAAGAGTTGTTTCCCTCCCTGCGCAAGCAGGGTATTGTCGTACTTAACAGAGAAGAATGGAGTTCGGATCTGAAGGCTTGGGCCAGTCGCTATTTTCATGATGAAATCCTGCCAGTGATCAGCCCCCTCGGGCTGGACCCAGCCCACCCTTTCCCCCGTCTGGTCAACAAAAGTCTCAATTTTATTCTATCTCTTGACGGTAAGGATGCCTTTGGCCGTGACAGCGGCCTGGCCATCGTACCGGCACCCAGGTCTCTACCCCGGCTGATAAAAGTACCCGGGGACATCCTGCCTGAAGGTGATAATTTTGTTTTTCTGTCGTCCATTATCCACGAACATGTGGAAGAGCTGTTTCCTGGCATGAGCGTTTTGGAATGTCACCAGTTTCGGGTCACTCGAAACTCGGACCTGGAAATGTCCAACGTTGAAGTGGAAGACGTGGCCAGCGCATTGCAGGGAGAACTGCATTCGCGGCGCTTTGGCGCGGCAACCAAGCTGGAAGTCGCCAAAGGCTGCCCGGATAATTTGACCGGGTTCCTGTTAAACCGTTTCAACCTGCATGAAGATGAGTTGTATCTTCTTGATGGGCCGGTTAATTTGCAACGAATGATGACCATCCGCGGAATGGTGGACAGGCCCGACCTGTGTTACCCGCCATTTTCCCCAGGCATGCCCGAACTGCTGGAAGAAGGTAACTGCATATTTACTGCCGTTACTAGGGAAGATCATCTGTTACTGCATCCCTATCAGTCCTTTATCCCTGTTATTGACTGGGTCAGGCAAGCGGCACGTGATCCTTCTGTACTGTCCATTAAGCAAACCCTGTATAGAACCAACGAATCTTCTGAACTGGTTGCGGCGCTGGCTGAGGCGGCCCGTAATGGCAAGGAAGTCACGGTTGTAATTGAGTTAAGAGCACGTTTTGATGAGGAAGAGAATATACAGTTTGCCAGCATCCTGCAGGAGGCAGGTGCCGTTGTAGTGTACGGTGTGCTGGGCTACAAAACTCATGCCAAGATGCTATTAATCGTGCGCAGGGAAAGCGGAAAACTGAAATATTACGCCCATCTGGGAACCGGTAACTACCACCGCAAGAACTCCTTGGTTTATACCGATTATAGCCTGATGACCTGTAATGAAACTCTGTGCGCAGATGTCCATAAGGTATTCCAGCAAATCACCGGGATGGGCAAGAAAATTAATTTATCGTTGCTGATACATGCACCATTCAAACTAAAAAAATCCCTTGTCAAAATGATTGAAACAGAAGCGTTAGCGGCCCTTGCTGGCCAACCGGCTCGAATCATTGCCAAGGTGAATGCTTTGACCGAGCCTGACGTTATTAAAGCACTCTATACCGCTTCTCATGCAGGGGTGAAGATTGATCTGATTGTGCGGGGAATTTGCTGCCTTAAACCAGGTATCAAGGGGGTAAGCGACAATATCCGGGTTAAATCTGTGGTGGGAAGGTTTCTGGAACACTCCAGAGTTTACTATTTTGAAAACAATACATACCAGGTGTATTGCTCCAGTGCTGACTGGATGGAACGCAACCTGTTAAATCGGATAGAAGTCTGTTTTCCGATTGTCAAAAAGAAACTGGTCGCCCGAATTATCACCGAACTGGAAATGTACCTGGATGACAAAGGGCAGAGCTGGGAATTACTGTCCAGTGGCGAGTATGTAAAATCAGTTCCTGACAAGAATGTTGATGGAGTTCAGACTCAATTGCTCAAACTGTATTCACAGAACTACGATCCGGCATAACTCACATCGGGCAAATTGTCGCTGTCCTGTGCCTGAACGGTTTTACGGTTGCTTATCATAAAATCAAGCATCCCTTCACGAAGCGCTGAAGAGCTGAAAACAATTGATTGGCACGGAAATGCCCGCATCAAACCTGTCATTACAGCACAACCAGGCAGCAGCAGGTCTCTACGCTTTGGTTTGAGACCGGGTAGTTCCTCGCCTGACGAAATAGCATCCACCATAAGACCTCGCAATCGCTCCAGGGCATCAAGTGTCAGCTCACCATCTCCGACGCCATGCTCGTGACAAATGGCGGTAAGCATTTTTGCAGTTCCTGAAGAAGCGTAGGAGTGGCCCAGGTCATATCGGTTAACCGCTGGAGCAACCTTATTGAAAACAGCGGCGGCAGCGGTTGTAGCCTTATCCATCGCATCGGAAAGCGCCCTGGCATCAGTGCCGGCCTGGGAAAAGTACTTATCTCTCCACGATACACACCCTATCGGCAAACTGTGGGTGATCAGTCGCTGCTGATGGTGACCGACTATAAGCTCTGTACTGCCTCCACCAATATCGATCACCAATCGCTTGTCATCAGTGTCTTCAAGGGCGGAAATAACCCCGGCATAGATCAGCACCGCCTCCTGCACGCCGCTAATAATAGAGATCTCAATTCCAAAAGAAACCGCCGCATCGACGAAGGTGGAAGCATTACCAGCTATGCGGAATGTATTAGTACCAAGAGCCCAATAACGCTGCACGCTATGCTGCTTTATCAAGGTTTGAAAATGACGCAGGGTTTCAAGACCACGCTCGAAAGCCTGAGGCGATATTTTACCACTGGACTGAACGCCCTCGCCCAACTGAACTTTCACACTGCAACGTTCAACGAGTTGTATCTCATCCCTGTTCCACCTCGCGATGAGCAAATGGAAGCTGTTTGAACCCAGGTCAATGCATGCGTACATAAATTAGTACAACTCAGCCTCTACAGGTGTAATCCATTGGCCTATGAAGTGGCCTGTTTAAACTTATCGTCAGATTCGCGCGGTATGTTAGCAGCACCTCCGTAGTGAATCGACACCCTCAATGCACACCAGCACCTGAATAAAATCAAATGGAATTTCTTGGATTCAGCTTCTAAATCATTGATTGCTGGTAATTTTCCAGACCTACTCTGTCAATCAAATCAAGCTGTGTTTCCAACCAATCTATATGTTCTTCCTCACTCTCGAGAATAGCAGCAAGCAAATCTCTGCTGACAAAATCACTTATGGATTCACAATAGGCGATCCCTGCTTTGAGATCCGGACAGGCCACCATTTCCAGCTTCAGATCGCATTCGAGCATTTCCCGGGTATTTTCGCCAATCAATAACTTACCCAGGTTCTGCAGATTGGGCAGCCCCTCAAGAAAAAGAACCCTCTCGATCAGTTGATCTGCATGCTTCATTTCATCAATGGATTCTTCATGTTCCTTCTCGGCCAACTTGTCCAATCCCCAGTCCTTATACATGCGCGAATGCAAAAAATACTGGTTGATGGCGACAAGTTCATTGGCCAGCGCCTTGTTAAGATGCTTGATGATATTGCTGTCCGCTTTCATTGAAAATCTCCTCTTACGGGCAAATGTCCGAAGCATGGCTTCAAATCGAATGCCTGTCAAGAAAATGACTGTAACTGATTGAATTTATTGATAATATGAATAAGAAGCAATCCCATTCAGATTTCACCAGTGCATTGAGCCAGGGTAAAATATGAGGGAGCCGAACAATGAAGATTTAGGTCAAATCCTGCGGCACAGAAATGACCGCAGCAGGCGCTTATTTAGCCAGCATTTACATAGGAAGTGGTATTACTGAACTCATTGATGATGGAACGGGCATGCTGCCCACACTTACCGCATTCGCTGGCCACGCCCAGCCTGGCCCGAATATCGGCCATTCGGATATTGCCGTCACGGCAAACATCGCGAATCTGCTGATCGGTAATCTGGCGGCAAATGCATACGTACATAGCTATTCCTCAAGTAGACAAAGTTTAAATGCTAATGAGAATGATTGTCAACAACAATAATATTTGGTACTTTATATATCTGGTCAGGGGTAGGCTTTCACCTCCAGCGAAGCTTGATTTCATGCCCTGACATTAATATCAGTCTCTAAATACGATGACAAAAACCGCATTATCAAAGGCTTCCGCAGGCGATTCGTGCCTGGTTCTTCACATTGAACCAGATCCGCCCGAGCTGAGAAGCAGACTTTACACTCTGGGGATCATTCCGGGCTCGTTACTTAAAGTGCTGCGCTTTGCCCCCCTGGGTGACCCTATGCAATTGCGTGTTGGGGGATCTTTTATCAGCATTCGAAAAGCCGAGGCCGATGTGATATCGGTAGAGGTGCAGTAAGCAGATGCACAAACTGGCATTAATCGGTAATCCCAACTGCGGCAAGACTACTCTTTTCAACGTGTTGACTGGGGCCAGGCAAAAAGTGGGGAACTGGCCTGGCGTAACCGTAGAAAAGAAATTTGGCCGTTTTCATCTGGCTGAAAATGAAGTTGAACTGGTGGATCTGCCGGGCATCTACTCTCTGGAGCAAGCGAGTCATGGCATTGATGAACAAATTGCGCTGAACTACCTGCAGCAAAATGATATCGATTTAATCGTCAATATCATTGATGCCACCAACCTGGAGCGTAGCCTGGTCCTGACCCAGCAATTGCTTGAGACTGGCAGGCCGGTAATTGTGGTGTTGAACATGCTGGATGTCGCCCATCAGCAAGGCATCAACATTAACGCCCATTCTCTGGCTGAAAAACTGAAAATCCCTGTAATCCCCATTGTTGCGTCACGCAAGAAAGGCCTGGATGAGCTTTATGCTTCCCTGCAAACCGTTCTGGATTCCTCCAGGACATCCGTATCAGGCAATGCGCTCGACCAGCGTGTACCGGTCACAGCGGAAGCAAGCGAAGAGCAGTTACTGCGCAGATATCATCGTTCACAGCAGTTGGTTGATGGCGTAATGGAAGTGATGCCCGCCAGTCATAGCCTGTCAGAAAAAATAGACAGCGTACTGATCAACCGCTGGCTGGGCGTTCCTTTCTTTCTATTGATGATTTACCTGATGTTTACAGTAGCGGTGAATCTCGGTGCTGTTTTCATTGATTTTTTTGACATTTTATTTGGCACGGTACTGGTGGATGGCACCACCTGGGTATTACAGCAGGTATCCGCCCCGGATGTATTGATCACCTTGCTGGCCCAGGGCCTCGGCGGAGGGATAACCCTGGTTGCCACGTTTATACCCGTTATCGCCTTTCTCTATCTCTGTCTGTCCATGCTCGAGGACTCCGGCTATATGTCCCGTGCGGCTTTTGTTATCGATCGCCTGATGGGTGGAATCGGCTTGCCTGGTAACGCCTTCGTTCCTCTTATCGTTGGGTTCGGCTGTAACGTCCCGGCTGTAATGGCATCCAGAAGCCTGGGAAGAGACAGCGACAGATTGTTAACCATTGCCATGGCGCCATTTATGAGCTGTGGTGCCCGATTAACTGTCTATGCCCTGTTTGCTGCCGCATTCTTCCCGCAAAATGGCCAGAACCTGGTATTTCTTCTTTACCTGCTGGGCATAGCCCTGGCTGTCTTTACCGGGTGGATTTTCCGTCGCCAGCTTTTTACCGGCGAAATCACCCCCTCATTTCAGGAAATGCCCGCCTATCATGTCCCTATAGCCCGTAACATCCTTATTACTACCTGGTTTCGTTTAAAGGGTTTTATGTTTCGAGCTGGTAAAACCATTATTTCAGTTGTCGTGGTCCTGAGTTTTTTAAATTCCATCAGCACTGATCTGAGTTTTGGCAACGAAGACACCGAAAACTCCATATTGAGCGTCATTGGCAAATCCATTACCCCGGTATTTGCCCCGCTTGGAATAGAAGAAGACAACTGGCCAGCTACCGTAGGGCTGTTTACCGGCATGTTTGCAAAGGAAGCCATCGTGGGCACCCTCGATGCACTTTACAGCGAGCCGGACCGGCAAGCTGTCGAGGGTCCGCCGAATCTTCTACTTGCGGCCCGTGCAGCAATCGGCTCGGTAGGCCATGAGCTTCGAGCCATTGGCGGTGCCTTGACCGACCCGCTGGGAATCTCCATTGGTGACATCTCTGATACCGAAGCAGTCGCCGCAGAACAGGGCGTGGAAACCGTAACACTGTCCAATATGTCCTCCCTGTTTGCCAGTGAGTTTGCAGCATTCTGCTACCTGGTGTTTGTTCTTCTCTACGCCCCTTGTGTGGCTGTGCTTGGCGCTATTAACAAGGAAGCCGGCTGGCGCTGGATGGCCCTGGTTTTCAGCTGGTGTACCGGGCTGGCCTATGTAACCGCCACGGTTATCTACCAGATTGGAACTTTCGCTGCCCACCCCCTGTTTTCATCGATCTGGATATTTGCGATGATCTCCCTTATCAGCGCATTCATTCTGAATCTTAAAAGGCTTACCACAACAGTGGTGCCCAAGAACCTCATAGAAGTTGTACAGATATAGCAGCCCGAATCTGAACACAAGGTACAGGCAAATTGAGTAAAGCCCAGTTGCAGGAGTCATATTCTGTTAAAGCACTGTTTATTGCCGGATTTTGCCTGGTAGCCATTATCAAAGTTTACCTGGCTACAATTCTTGACCTTTACAGCGACGAGATTTTTTACTGGCAGGCCTCCACTGAACCCGCGCTGGCTTATAGCGACTTGCCATTCATGACGGCTTTACTTGCGGGCATCGGCTCGATCCTGAACCCGGCCAGCGCTCTTGCTGTCAGGTCGATTTTTATCGTGATGGGAACTGCCATTCCCTTTTTGCTTTATTGGGTCGCCCGGCCAATCGTAAAGCATACTCAAGCACTTGAGGCCGCCGCTCTTTCGCTTTGTATTCCACTGGCAGGATTTTTAGGCTTGCTGGCAGTGCCAGATGTCCCATTAATATTTTTTGGCCTGCTGTCAATAGGATTTTTTGAGCGAGCGCTGAGAACTGACAAGCTTCCTTACTGGGCCGGTTTAGGCCTAATGGTGGCCGGCGGTTTTAGCACTCATTACCGCTTTTTCCCCTACCTGATGGGAGCATTACTGTTTCTCATATTCTCTGAAGCGGGTCGGGCATGCTGGCGAAAGCCAGGGCTATGGCTGGCAATAGCTATTGGTAGCCTGGGCCTGTACCCAATTCTGGCATTCAACCTCAATAACGATCTAAGCGGGCTTGGATATCACTTGATGGATCGCCATCCCTGGGAATTTCAAGCAGGGGGATTCCTTCATATATTTAAACAAGCTGGCCTGGTCACCCCTCCTCTTTATGGCATTCTCCTGTTCACCTTATGGCAAACAATCAAGCTTGCACGCAAGGGCGACAAACAGGCCGCTATTTTATTGTCTATTTCCCTGCCCAACCTGTTAATTTTTCTCATCCTGGCTCCCTGGACCGACAATACCAGAACGTCCATTCACTGGCCGCTATCTGGTTACTTCCCGTTGTTGGTCTTCGCCCCTGCCAGTATAAGATTGATACATCAATCTCTGGCAGTGAAGCTTGGTGATCCGATTGCTCGCAAGTGTATAGCCGCAATTCCTATCCTAGGCTTTACTGGCACACTGGTAGCATTGATTGGTGTTGGTTCCCAGGCTTTTCATGGCCAGTTACAACCACTTCTTGGTAATACCACGTTATCCAACAAAATGACCGGTTGGAAAGATTTCTCACAATACACAAAGACCATTCTTGAACGTGAGTTCAGTGAAAATGTCAGAATAGTCATATCAGATAACTACTATACCGAAGCACAGCTTGAGTTTGCTCTGGGTCAATCCGTTTCCGGTTTTACTATCGATAAAGACAAGGCTGTCCGTGACGGTAGAATTGCCCAGTATGCCCTCTGGCAAAAGGATCAATCTGCCCTCAACAGCCTGACCGGGAAAAACGCTCTATTTGTCACGGAAGACAGCACCCTTACTATTCCTGACAAATACCGGGTCATGGAAACAATTTGTAGCGCAGCAAACAACGTAGAATTGCTGGATCAACTGAGCCTGCTTAATGGCGAGAAACGTTTCAGTTTTTACCGTATATCAGGCATAGATGTAAATGCCACTTCAAATCCCTGCCCCTACCCTTCCCAGGGCTGGCTGGATCAGCCAGCAGAAGGAAATGTTATTTCCGGTATAACCCAGGTTAGCGGCTGGATATTTAATGAGGATATAGGTGTGAACAAAACGTACTTGCTAATAGGGGGGCAGCAGGTCGCACAGATTAACTACGGTAATCCGCGACCGGATGTTGTCAATGTGATGAACGTAAAGACAGACCCTAACAGCCCGAATCTGGGTTTTAACTATAGCCTGGATACAACGTTGTTGAGCAACGGCCAGACAACTCTGGCAATAGAAATATGGAATAATGTCGGAGAGGTGCAAGTGTACGGTGAACGATCGTTACGTATCCAGAACCCCTGACTGCCCAGGCATGGGAATTCATGGAAATTTTGTGACGAGAACATCAGTCCCTAATATTCGCTAAGGAATTCCATAGTTATTTTCCACTCCCTATCTTTGGTATATCGCCAGACTCGCAGATAATTGGTTTTAAATCCCGGCGTTCCTTCGTTGATGTCTGTGGTCATAATCCCATAGGTATATCCCAGCTCTTTGGAACTGGAAAGAAAACCACCCATGTAAGTGGCGCTGATAGGATTGGTAGTTGCCACCCTCAGGTCGAGAAAATTTCCGTAAGCCTTGCTCGCCGCCGCCGTACCAACAGCAGGGGCCATATTAGTCAGGTATACCCGCTGATGTTCCAGACCGTATCGAAGCATAGCCCGTTGACCACCACGAAAATTGATAGATAAACTAAACAGGGCATCCGCATCTATCAGTCCTTGTAAATCATTACTGCCGGTCAAAGAAGGATGCGCCGTTTCTGCCATGACCAACAAGGTATCTTCGTACTTCGGTTCCACATCCATACTCAGGAAGCCAGGAACCCGTACGGTCATATCAACCATTAATTTCCAATCACCATTTACGTTATGCCAGACGTTAACCAGGTAACTGTAGCGCTGCTGCCGCTCTTCGTCATTCTGCGCTTCCTGATTTGCAGTAAACACATTGGGGCCAACAGTGATCCCCAGATCACCATCCCTTGATACATCAATAAAATGGCGTCGCCAGCTTAATTGATCCAGGGCATAAATCGTCTGATTTCTGCGATATAACTCTCTGGCATCAACAGGTCCCTGTCTGAACAGCACTGACCCTTCTCCCAGAACATCAAGAAAAGCTTCTGTGCGCCCACGCTCGGTTGCGGCTCGGGAAAAGTCATTGTCGACGCTCTCCAGCTCCTGCCAAAATCGGGAGTGGTTGTCATCCTGGGTAAAACCAGCAAAAGGAAGCGACAACAAAAATAGAAAATAAACGGGTCTGATTAGTTGGCCCATGGGGAAACTGTCTTCATATAAATAGCTCAATCGCAAGTATGACCTAAATTATAGCCAGGGTATAGGCGAGCCCGGGGCCAGTCGAAGCGATAAAAGATTCTGCTTACTGCTTGTGTTCCAGCCCTGCCCTTTTGTTCCATCTAGGTTTAACTGTTACCATACCGCGGCGCCGTAAATGAGCCACCCTTCAGCTCAGGAATTTATCATGGTACATACTGTTTGGGAAAAATTAACGGATGAAGCACAGCTGGTGGTTCAACGTGAACCGTTGCTGGCCAGCTATGTCTATACTTGCATTCTGAATCACAAGAGCCTGCAATCTGCCCTGAGTTTTATTCTCGCTAACAAAATTTCAGACAAGGTTATGCCGGCCATTGCGGTACGGGAATTATTCGACAGTGCCTTCCAGGCCTCACCTGAAATCATCCAGCATGCTGCTAACGACATCAGGGCGGTTTTTGAACGGGACGCCGCGATTAGTTCATACTTGCCTGTAATCCTCTATTTAAAAGGTTTTCAGTCAATCCAGGTGCACCGACTTGCGCATTTCTTGTGGAGTTCAGACCGAAGAGATTTGGCGCTTTTCATTCAAAGCCGTAATGCCGAAGTGTTTGCCGTTGATATTCATCCTGCCTGCACAATAGGCAGGGGTGTTATGTTTGACCACGCCACGGGCATCGTAATCGGCGAAACATCTGTGATCGAAGATGATGTGTCCATTCTGCAGTCAGTTACCCTTGGCGGTACCGGAAACGAACAGGGAGATAGACATCCAAAGATTCGTAGCGGAGTTATGATTTCCGCCGGAGCCAAAATTCTCGGCAATATTGAAATTGGCGTTGGCGCTAAAGTTGGTGCCGGAAGCGTTGTGCTCAATGACGTTCCTCCCCATACAACTGTTGTTGGAGTTCCAGCCAAGGCGGTGGGAAAACCGGGTTCGGAGTCTCCCTCTCAGACCATGAATCAAAACATATTCAATGATGAGTAATTCCGGTGGGGTCAATCCCCTGGAACTCTCGAGAACGAGTATTTGACCTGACGGCTGAAATTGTTAAGCTCACAGACAGGTCTCTAACACAATAATAGCAACTATTGAGAGGATCATGTCTATGTCGTCTGTAAGCGCACCATCGTTCCGCAAAATCAAAATCGTCTTTGCGACCATTCTTCTAACTATTACCCCAGCTGTTTTTGCCCAGGAACAGTTACTGGATAACCAGCAACGAGCAGAACTCCAAACCCTGATCGACTCTTCGGTGAGAAGTGAGGATGCCCGTGCCCGCAATAAGTTCCGGCACCCGCTGCCCACCTTGGACTTCTTTGAGGTTCGCCCGGAGTTGACCGTAGTGGAAATATGGCCCGGAGGTCAGGGGGGCTGGTATCGAAGCATCCTCGAACCCTATATTAATGGCAAGGGCACCTATATTCCGGTCCGCTTCGATTCTCCATTTCCAAATCCGGTAGATAATGTAACCCCGGGATCAGCTGATCGAGTACTCGTTTTCAG
The DNA here is from genome assembly GCA_016764875.1 of Gammaproteobacteria bacterium. Taxonomy (GTDB): domain Bacteria; phylum Pseudomonadota; class Gammaproteobacteria; order Pseudomonadales; family Pseudohongiellaceae; genus NORP240. The sequence continues at coordinate 10,255 of JAESQX010000033.1, read as the reverse complement.
AGCCCATGGGTTCATGATTTACGATCCGCCGGCTCAGGAGTATTACGATGCCATTTACCAGATGCTGAAACCCGGAGGCATATTTGGCATTGTTGATCATCGGGGCAATGAGGCGGTACCCCAGGATCCAGAAGGGGAAAGTGGTTACGTAAACCAGTCCCATGTCATTATGCTGGCGAAAAATGCTGGTTTCGAGCTAATTGACCAGGCCGAAATCAACGCGAACCGGGCAGATACCAAGGATCACGCTGACGGTGTGTATTCCTTACCCCCCACCCTGCGGGGAACAACGCTGAACCGGCGTGCCAGAGCCCGATTCGTGGAAACCGGTGAAAGTGACAGGATGACCCTTAAATTTATTAAGCGTTAACCACCGGCAAATTGAATCAGGATGCCGGCAGCGACGGCAGAACCGATAACACCTGCGACATTTGGCCCCATTGCATGCATTAACAGGAAGTTACTGGGGTTGGCCTCCAATCCCACTTTGTTGGCCACCCGCGCCGCCATGGGTACAGCAGAAACCCCCGATGCACCAATCAAAGGATTGATCTTGGTGCCCGGGAACAGGTTCATCGCCTTGGCCATTAACACACCCGCCGCCGTACCAATCGAGAAAGCAACAATCCCCAAGGCTAATATACCAAGGGTAGTCGGCACCAAAAATTGATCAGCTACCAGCTTGGAGCCCACAGAAAGTCCCAGCAAAATTGTGACTATATTGATTAGGGCATTCTGTGCGGTATCGGATAGACGACTCACCACACCACTCTCTCTCATCAGATTGCCAAAACAAAACATCCCCAGTAATGGCGCCGCACTTGGAACCAGCAGAGCCACCAGAATCAGTAATAAAAGAGGAAACAGAATCTTTTCTATTTGCGCTACATCACGCAACTGAACCATAACGATTTCACGTTCATCCTGGCTGGTGAGCAGCCTCATGATGGGAGGCTGAATCAACGGCACCAGTGCCATATACGAATAGGCCGCAACGGCTATGGCACCAAGCAACTCCGGCGCCAATATACCTGCCACGTAAATTGCGGTAGGACCGTCAGCACCTCCTATAATGCCAATGGCAGCAGCCTGCCTAAGGGTAAAATCGAAGATCCCTATATCCGAGAGAAACAAGGCCCCCAGTAACGTGGCAAATATGCCAAATTGGGCAGCCGCACCCAGCAACAGTGTTTTGGGGTTCGCCAACAATGGCCCAAAGTCGGTCATGGCGCCCACGCCCATGAAGATCAATAACGGAAACACGCCTGTTTCCAGACCCATAGTGTAAAACTGATGAAGAATTCCGTTACCGACGGCAATATCCACGCCAGGAATATTTGCCAGAATACCGCCAAAACCAATTGGAACCAGTAATAATGGTTCGAATCCTTTGTTGATTGCCAGAAACAGAAGTCCAAGGCCGATGAGTATCATCAAAACCTGAGGCATGGCAATCTGGGCGAGACCTGTAGAGCCCCAGAGCTGAGCTAGCTGATCCATAAAATCTACCCCACTGTAATCAGCGTATCACTGACTTTTACAGCATCGCCTACTTTAACGAGCACTTCGACAACCGCCCCTGATGCTGGGGAACGAATTTCTGTTTCCATTTTCATTGCTTCCAGAATCAGAACCACCTCACCTTCCGCCACCGACTGCCCTGGCTTAACCAGAACTTCAAAAATAGTACCGGCCATTGGTGCTGCCACGGCTTGAGTGTTACCAGAAGGCGCGCTTGCGGGTTTCGACGCGACAGGATTCACTACAGTCGTAGTAATGCTGGCGGCACTTAATTGCGCCACATCTCCACCCTCCGTGACTCGAACCACATAGGCATTGCCACTAACCTCAACGGTGAACACATCGGCACTGCCAGTGCTGGCTGCAGGAGCAGGAGCAGCGGTAGGCTCGGGCTCCGTACCAGGAACTGGCTCGAAGGCACCGGGATTATTGCGATTCTTGAGAAATTTCAGTCCTACCTGGGGAAACAAGGCATAAGTAAGGGTGTCATCCACTTCATTGGCCAGGGTAAAACCCTCGTCCCTGGACAGCTTCATTAATTCCTGATGCTGCTTGTCAAACTCCGGTTCCAGCAAATCCGCGGGCCGACAGGTTATAGCCTCACCACCATCGAGCACAGTAGCTTGCAGCTCGGCATTTACCGGTGCTGGTGTTGCACCGTATTCGCCCTTTAATACTCCCTGGGTTTCTTTAGTGATGGTTTTATAGCGTTCTCCCACCATGATGTTTAATACCGCCTGGGTACCAACAATCTGGGATGTGGGAGTTACCAGCGGAATATAACCAAGGTCTTTACGAACTTTGGGGATTTCCTCCAGCACCTGGTCGAACTTATCTGTAGCGTTCTGTTCTCGCAGCTGATTTTCCAGGTTAGTCAGCATCCCTCCGGGAACCTGAGCCACCAGGATTCGAGAATCAATTCCCCTCAGCGAACCTTCGAACTTGGCGTACTTTTTACGCACCCCTCTGAAATAAGAGGCTATTTCTTCCAGTGGTTCAATCTTCAATCCAGTACTGCGGTCCGTACTGTCCAGAATCGCAACCAGGCTCTCTGTAGGAGAATGACCATAGGTCATACTCATGGAGGAAATGGCGGTATCAACATTATCAATACCGGCTTCTATTGCCTTGATATAAGTTGCGGTAGACATTCCGGTGGTTGCGTGACACTGCATATGAATTGGAATATCCACTGTTTTCTTGAGCTTGCTTATCAATTCAAAAGCAACATAGGGTCTCAGCAAACCGGCCATGTCTTTGATGCACAGGGAGTCCGCACCCATGTCCTCGATCTGGCGGGCCATATCCAACCAGCTGTCGATGGTGTAAACCGGGCTAATTGTATAAGACATTGCGCCCTGAGCATGTTTTTCCACTTTCCGTACGGCCTTGATGGCGGTTTGCAGGTTCCGCATGTCATTCATTGCGTCGAATACACGAAATATATCCACGCCGTTAGTGGCCGCCCGCTCAACAAATTTTTCAACCAGATCATCACCATAGTGACGATAGCCAAGAATATTCTGCCCACGAAACAGCATTTGCTGGGGAGTATTGGGCATGGCTTCCTTAAGTAACCGGATACGCTCCCAGGGATCTTCTCCCAGATAACGAATACAGGCGTCAAAAGTAGCGCCTCCCCAGGACTCCATGGACCAGTATCCTATCTGATCAAGTTTCTCCGCGATTGGTAACATGTCATCTATGCGAAGCCTTGTTGCAAACAGTGACTGGTGGGCGTCTCTTAAGACAAGCTCAGTTATTCCAAGCGGTTTTTTGTTTTCACTCATTTTTTCTTCTCACTATATATGCCGAATCATTCAGGGCCAGGCATTCCCTTGTTAGATTTTATTAATCTTGCGGTATTGTCGAATTGCCGCCGAAATCACTACGATAAGTTCGGATTGTTCCAGCTCTACGGCCAAATTTGCCTCTGTTGCGCCAGCGGCGGGCTCTGTCGCAACAGCACCTTCATAACGAAGCGCCAGATAAGACATCCCCCGAGTGACAAATATCAGCAGTACCAGGAACACAAAGACCACGCCCATGCCAAAAACTGTTAGTTCCAGCCCTTGTTGTAAAAGATTCTCCGTCATTTGCTCCACCCACACGATACGAACGCGAGATCATACTAAAAGTGGCTGCCAGAATCTAATCTACAGCCATAATGAGGGCCTGGAGAAGGCGTTATTTCCACTGATTACCGGTCAAATCAATAAAGGTCAGCTGACGAATCCGCAAAGAACCGGTATTGCACAACAACCCGGGATGGCCGGGCAAATTCTTAGATGCAGATAGTGAATACATCTGATCGTGGGGAAGTGTAGTAGTTTTATCTGCGCCCGATTATACTGCACAGTCAAGTTGTCCTATTACAGAGGAAGCACCAGTGAAATATAAAAAAATCAAAACCGGGCTAAGTATTCTCGTATTTTCGGCCATTGTGGCGCTGGCATTCAACCTAGTATCGCCTGGCAGCACAACCAGCTTGGCCCAGAATTCGGGCAAGGTGTTTGAATTGAGAATTTACACAGCCACCCCCGGGAATCTGGCAAACCTGCACGCCCGGTTTCGCGATCATACGCTTCGAATTTTCGAGAAACATGGTATGACTAACGTGGGGTACTGGTCACCCACTGACCCCGACAGAGCAGAAAACACCCTGATTTACCTGCTGGCTCACGACAATCGGGAAGCCGCCGATGCATCCTGGCGCGCATTCTCTGAAGATCCCGAATGGCAAGCAGTAGCAGAAGCTTCCAATGCCAATGGCTCAATCCTGGCAGGTGTCGAGCGAACCTGGCTGACAGCCACAGATTTTTCGCCCATGAAGTAACAGCGAGCCAAAAATCGCTAGCATAAACGTTTCTATGCACTATCAATGTTAAACGGTACCTTCGCCTCTCTTTTAAATGCCCGGTCTGCCGACCCTGTACTACTGACATGAAAATATTATTAATTTATCCTCAAATCGATGCCCCTCTTGGCACCAATCATGGTATTGCCGCTCTTGCCGGTGTACTACACGCAAACGGTCATGAGATGGACCTGATGCACGTTTCCGAAAAATACAAGCCGGTTCCTGACAGCGAAGAGATTATTCAATACATTCGCGATACCAAACCGGGTCTGGTTGGTTTTTCAGTGATGTCCCAGCAGTACAACTGGGTGGTTGATCAAAGCAAGGCCATTCGCGAAGCCCTGCCGGACCTTGTTCAAACCATAGGTGGCGTTCATTGCACCATGGTGCCTGACGAAGTCCACAAGTCCAGACTCTTCGACTATGTTTGTGTCGGCGAAGGAGACTGGGCATTGCTGGAACTGATGAATGCCCTGGAGAAAGATCAAAAGCCTCACACCCTGGCCAATTTCCGCTCATGGCTGGGAGATGTGCCTGTTGTCAATCCAGTAGCACCATTTCCAGACTTGGCCAAGCTGCCACCTCTGGATTACAACATCTTTGACATGAACGCCATTATGAAGGAAACCCGGGGTTGGATGGGCATACTCACTTCCCGCGGCTGCCCTTACAAATGCACCTATTGCTTCAATATCGAGATAGTAGATCAATATATCGAAGATGGCGCAGCAAAGAACGTTAAGGATTTTCTGCGTCATTTCCCGGTTGATGTGATGATGGAAGACCTGAAGAAACTGTTACGTGATAACCCCCAGATAAACACTTTCATTTTCGATGATGATTTGTTCACCCTGAATACGAAGTATGTTATTGAATTTTGCGAGGCTTATAAGAGACACAATATTGGCGTGCCCTTCGTGGTTAACGGACATGTAAATTGTTTTGATGAAACCGCCGCCAAAGCGTTGCAGGAAGCCGGTTGCATAATCGTTAAATTTGGTCTCGAAAGCGGCTCGCCGCGCGTACGTCGCGAAGTGCTGCGCCGCTATATGAAAAACGAACAGATTGAACGTTCTTTCCATGCAGCCCATGCCTACGATTTACACAGTTCGGCGTTTGTTATGTTCGGCCTTCCCTATGAGTCTCGTGATGAGATTATGGAAACCATCAAACTCTGTGCCACAGTTAAAATGGGGCGCTTTCGCTGGGCTTTATTTTTCCCGTTTAAAGGAACCGCCGGCTACGAAATTGCCAAACCCCTGATCGACGAATCCAAGATGTCTGGCAAAGGTAATTACTTTGATGGTTCCTGCCTGAAATTCGGCGAAGATCATGATTTGTTTCTGGACAAACTTGCCAAGCTTTGTAACTGGTATGTTAATGCGGAAACAGACTGGGACTGCGCGCCCATATACCGCAACCTGGTGGAGAAAATTGAAACCATGGATAAAGAAACCTGGATACGGGAGCGGGATGATCTGGTGGCTTATGACCGTGACCTTTCGGAACAATTAATGGCCGAAGACAAGATTCATTATACAATCCGTTACTCTAATGTAATGGGTGTACGATCTGATTACATCAAACAGGAAAGGGAACAAATGGCGGCGGGCGAAAAAACCGAAGCAATCGCCTACACACTGGACCAGAGTTAAACCCTCAAAATAAATAGTGATACGCCAGCAATGCTTGCCTCTCTTCAATCCATCGACAGTCTGGTTGTACGCTGTCCGAACTGGGTTGGCGACATTGTCATGGCGACTCCGGTTTATGAGTGCCTACGTCAGAACTTTACACAGGCAACAATTACTGCCTGTGTAAGGCCCTATGCCCGGGGAATTCTTGAAGACAGCCCCTGGTTTGATCACATAGTGGATTGCCAGGATAAAAACCTGTCAGGCATGCGAAATATACGCGCCGAACTTAAGCCCCTGAAACCTCAGGTTGGCCTGCTCCTCACCAATACCACTCATTCTTTCATTACCTTTAAGATAGCCGGTGTTCCACAGATTTATGGCTACCGACGCAATCTCAGAAAACACTTTCTAACGGGTGGCCCTGAACCCAGAATTGAGAACAAACGGTACAAACCAATTCCCATGCAGGACTACTACCTGGAGCTTTGCAAGCACCTGGAACTTGACCTGCCCAATTCGCCACGGGTAACCCTGTACATTTCCCGTGAACTGGCCGACAAAGGTAACGACTTATTACAGCGCTATGGCATTCAACCCAAGGACAGGGTTATCGGCATCAACCCCGGAGCCAGCTTCGGCTCCTCAAAGTGCTGGCCGACGGAATACTTCGCTCGGCTCGCTGAAATGCTGCAATCACAATACGGTTGTAAGCTACTACTTCTGGCGGGACCGGGAGAGGAAGAAATTGCCGCCAATATCGTCACCAACAGCCATGCTGATATCATTAACACAGCCGATGACCAAGTTGATCTGGCCATGCTTAAACCACTGGTCAAACGCTGTCAGTTGCTGATAACCAATGACACCGGCCCACGTCACTATGCCGTGGCATTTGACGTACCCAATATTGTCCTTATGGGTCCAACAAACCCACTGTACACAGCCACTAATCTGCAACACACTACTGTTTTACAAAGAGATCTCCCCTGTGTTCCCTGCCACAAGAAAACCTGCCCTCTTGGTCACCATGCGTGTATGAGAGAAATTACACCTGAGATGGTATTGGACCAGGCCAGCACTGTACTAACCGGAGCCAAACATTGAGGCCAGCCTATTACCAGGACCAATGGAAACAGCTGAAAGATTCAACAGACGCTGTCGCGATTGCATCACTTGCTCAGCGCATCGCCTCCAGTTTTGTCGACCGTTATTTTTACAGCGACGAATACAATGCCGGTTACATAGAATTACTGTGCGCAATGGCAACTCACTACCGCGATCCAGACCTTAATCAGGTCGCTGCACGGGCCCTGTTTGGAATCGTTATCGAACGCTTGTGTGATGACTTCGAAGAACTGCAGACAGAAACTTACAATCGGCTGATTTGCCAGGTGATAAGTTATTTGCGTCAATTACCTGACGGCGAAGAACTGGACCGGGAACTAAACGGTTTTCAGTTGGAGTCAGAGGATCAACTGTACCAGCGCATTGAATCCATTCGCCTCAGTCCAGACGAGAAAATTTCCGCAAAGCTGCGACCTAAAAAAGTATTGATTCTCTCCCGCGTAACTATTGGTGCCGATGTAGCCATAACCAGTGTGATTTGTCAGCGAGTGGCCAGTCTGTTTCCAGACGCTGCGATAACCATCGCAGGAAATCCCAAGTTGAAACAGTTATTTTCGTCCGAATCAGGAATCAAATTTCACGAACTCAACTATTCCCGTAAGGGAGGGTTATTGGAACGATTTCTTGTCTGGCTGGACTTGTTAAAAGAAGTGCGAGCGGAATTAAACGGATTATCTGAGGAGGAGTTTCTGGTTCTGGACCCTGACTCCCGATTAACCCAACTTGGTGTATTGCCTTTGGTACCGAGTAAAAATTACCGGTTTTTTAACAGTCGCGGCAAACAAGGCTACCCTGCCAAAGCATCCATCTCTGAGTTAACCAACTTATGGCTGGACAATATCCTGGGCCACAGTGAATTCTGCTTTCCAAAAATCTGGCCAGAAGATTCAAGCTTGACCAGTGCCGAAAATCTGAAAATTCTGCTCGACCCCAAAAACGAATTAACACTTATCACATTAAATTTTGGTGTTGGTGGCAACACCAGAAAAATGGTGCCAGGTGACTTTGAAATAGAATTGGTGCTAACGCTGCTTAAAGATCCTGACGTACACATAATTCTTGATCTGGGATTTGGCGATGAAGAGCGTGAGCGTAGCGAGGCGATCCTTAATGCAGCACAAAATTCAGCTTACAAAACTCGAGAATTACCTTTCAGCAAACTAAACGAACTTGATAAAAGTTATCGATTAATTGGCGTACAGTGCAGCGTGAGCGAGATCGCTGCTTTAATTTCCTGTAGCGATGAATTCCTTGGCTACGACTCGGCTTGTCAGCATATTGCCGCTGCCGAGGGGATAAAGACCTACACAGTTTTCGCAGGCACCAATAATGTTCGCTTCATAAGACGTTGGCACGCCTGCGGCCCCAATGTTAGCGAAATCGTCTATGTTGATACAATCTCCAAAGAACACAATATCGACGCAAAAGAAATTATTGCCCGCATAGTAGACCTGCGACGACCCTAGCTGGTTCAACTACCACGACCCAGGATCTGAATAAATTATAGGATACCTATAAAAACACACATGGCGCCCCAGAGCTGACTAAAAAAACAGGTCACAAACCCCTCTACCACGCTGCAAACTTAAGACTCCTTTAAGGTTTCACCTCTATATTGACTAATAATGAAGTCAGTAGAGGAGTATTTTAATGTCTCAAGCAGCCATCGAATTACAGAGCATGGCCGGGCCGATTAAACTGGTGAGTGAGCCTGCCCCGACGACAGTGGTATCCACCAGGGTTAACACCTTAAACAAAGTAGATTTTTCCCTTAATATCCCTACATCCCATCGACGGGTTGAGCTCGAGCAATTTATCTCCGATCGGTTCAGTGCCACATACGGAGCGGCTATTGTCGAGTTCTGCCCTCTTCTGCTTTCACGTACCGATAATGGCCACTTATCATCTGTAGCAGGGTTGCGACCAGGAACGGTAGTTCCTCTGTTCCTGGAACAATACCTTGACCTTTCACTGGAAGATGCAATATCGGGCATCAGCGGGTCGGATGTTTCACGCAACGAAGTTATGGAAATCGGTAATCTTGCTTCAAACCGCCGAATTGACAATAAACTGATATTTATCGTCCTCACAGCCGTTTTGGCTAAAACGGGCTACAAGTGGGTTGTATTCACAGCCACCGATCAGGTCCGCTTAATGCTACGCAGGTTGCAATTTGAACCGGCAACACTATGCGAGGCCAGTGCCACTAAACTGCTCAACCGGAACCAATCGTGGGGGTCATATTATAAATCCCAACCCAGGGTGCAAGCCGGTAATGTCAGCGAAGCGATTAAGCTCCTTGAAAACAATCCGTATACATCCGCTCAGATAGAAAAACATAGCGAAATTATAGGTGGACTTGTCGCCGAGCTAAGGGCTTTTCGTCGTACCGGGACAAATTGATGTGACTGAGTTGTGGACTCAATTCAAGCAAGTCGCGGCAAGCAATCCCGCCGCGCCTGCAATTGGGAACTTAACCGGTGTATCTTCACTAAACTATTCTGATGTTTTTTACCGGGTCAGCCAACTGGCAGATTTATTAATGCGACTGGACAGTTCGGCCATAGGCTTGTTTGCCGACAACAGTCCGAGCTGGGTCATTGCGGATCTGGCCTGCCAGTTGAGTAAAAATTGTCTGGTTCCATTGCCTACGTTTTTCTCTCCTTCTCAGCGCGAACATGCTTTGAATGATGCGGGTATTACAAACCTGCTCACGGATAATCCCGCCATTTTTGAAAATAGCGGTTTCAAGGTCTCCAGAGTTCCTACAGCTCCGGATACACTTTTCTTAATGACAAGGAATTATCCTGAACTGGAATCAAAAGGCGCTTTGCCAGTTGAAACCAGTAAACTCACCTACACCTCCGGCTCTACAGGCACTCCCAAAGGGGTCTGCCTTAGCCCCGCCCATATTGCCAATGTCGCAAACGCAATTGCGACTGCCACACAAGTATGCGATATAAAAAGGCACCTTTGCATCTTGCCCCTTCCAACGCTGCTTGAGAACATCGCCGGGATTTACGCCCCTTTCCTTCGCGGGGCCGAAGTGATCATCCCTGCCCTGACAGAGCTCGGATTCAAAGGCAGCTCGCAGTTTAATCACAGCGATTTT
>JAESQX010000032.1 GCA_016764875.1 Gammaproteobacteria bacterium | reverse complement strand
ATGCTCTTGATGTGTGTCATAGTCTGCTCCTCTAAATTTAAAAAAACGGGGGCCCGGAATTCAATATGGAACAGGCCCCCGAATAATTGTCACCTTCCATAAATCAAAAATACTGTCAATTGCCCACTATATTCAAATCTCTCCATATGTATTGCATAAGCCATGCCAGTTTTTTAGAATTTGTAACGCTTTGTTTTTATAGTATTTATTATCAAACCCGGAATAGTGCAATAGCTCTAAATCAGTATCACTTGTGTAATTTGTCATAGTTGTCAATTATATTGACGTTACTGACCAAAGCTAAGACACGTAATTCGACTTGTTCCCGGACGGTTCCTGACTAAAGACATGATCACTTTATTCGCAGCTGATGCAATTCTGGTAGCGCATTCATTATTTGTAGCTTTTGTTGTGTTTGGTTTGATACTAATTTTAATAGGGGGAGCAATGAAATGGTCTTGGGTCAGGAATTTCCGTTTCAGAATTTTACACCTGGTTGCTATTGGTATTGTCGTTCTGCAATCCTGGCTGGGGATGATCTGCCCTTTGACTACCTGGGAAATGGACCTGAGAACACAGGCGGGTGATACTGTTTATACTGGCTCGTTTGTATCCTTCTGGATAAGGGAACTATTATTTTATGAGGCCCCTGCCTGGGTTTTCGTTGCGTGCTATTCAGTGTTTGGCGCTTTAGTTGTGGCCAGTTGGTTCTGGATTCTCCCGAAAAGAAAAAATAATTCTCCTTCCGGGAATTATTAAATATAATTGTCAGCCTGTTTTACCCGAACATTTTCAATTCAAATTCTAATAAAAAGGGTCCAAAATGGATAATCTAGAAATACCCGCCACTCTGGGCGAGGCGATTGCCACTGAACCAATGTGGTTACAAGCTTGGGTCATGGTACTGGTCATTGCGCAACTGGGTGCTGTGCTATTTATTGTTGGCAGGGACAATGGCAATTGGATAATTCGAAAAGAATGTCTCGCCATAATCCCCGGCTTCTTTGTCGCGGCAATGATATTAAACTTGTTGTACGCACAATTCGGCTATGTACGTTTATTAGGTCTGGCACACGTGATTGGCTGGAGTGGTCCCTTTATATGGGTACTTATGCGACGCAAAATTATTGGCTTTGCCAGCGTATATGGCAAATACATACATTTTTACCTGCTGATATCCGGACTATCTCTTATTATCGATTCTCTGGACGTAGTCCGTTACATCGTTGGTGATGGCGATTTATTCATGCGTTGGGGATTACTCTGAACAGTTGAATACGCACACGACGCCAATTCCCTGTTAAAGCCATCTACCGGCAATGCTCTTCGGGCTCTATTTGCAGAGCCCGTTGCCTAGCTATCGCAGCAGGGCAAAAAACTCTCGTAGCCTTGCCGTGTTTTTTCCAACATCGCCTACGCCCACCCGTGATAGCGACCTTGCATTAAGAATAGTTTCATCGCCTTCGCGGGTGATATAGATGACCACATCATCTTTGAAACGAAACCAGAACGTGGTGTCAGTGGCTTCAATACGCCCTTGTTCAGGAACAGCGGCAACGAGTTCCCAGCCCAGGGATTCCACTGCAGCCAGGGCTCGATCATAGACCACCTCAGCCTCTTCACTAAAACGCTGGGGCACGATATCCGGATAAGCTTCCTGTTGCGCAGCGGCAAGCTTTTCCGGCGTCATATTGTTGCCACTGCCATACTCCATGGAATTTCGGGCGTCGGCTCGAATTGGCGCGATGGCAACATAAACAGGGGGATTGCTGGTATCGGTGGTTATGTCATGGATGGGTGGGGTACCTTCCGGTGGTCGAAAACCTTCTGGTACGAAAAAAGCCAATGCAGCAGATAACGTACCCACCAGCGCGAAACCAGCCAGTTTTGTACTGTTTCCCACACGGCCCAGCCTGGCCCCCGCGAAAGCAGCCAGGGTGACCAGCAACCCGATGCCGGCTATCCAGTCTGCATAACTGTTTACAGTCCTCAACATGTCAAAGCCACGGCTGAAATTCCATTGACCAAGCCAGACACCCACAGGGCCAGCCAGGGCATATAAACCTATCCCCACCCCTGCTATCGCGACAATAGAAACGGCAATATTTAAAATGAGTGCGGTTGTACCACTGCGAGCTTCACTATCAGTCATTGGAATTCTCCTCGTGTTTTTCTTTTATTCAGCGCGTTGTTGCCGGCACCATTATGCCTATTAAAAAATAAAAGCGCCTGTGCAGGAAACCAGGGCCACGTCATAATAAACAGCATTTTTTCGAAAATCCAAGATGGCCGTCGGCGAAATACCTGCCCCTGCAGATGTACAAATGGACGCCAGGGGAAACTCCCGATATGCTGCGTATATGATACCTACAGATACAAATGTCCGCTTTGCTGTACGGCAATCCTAAGGAAACCAACACATGAAACAACTGCTCGCTCTAATTATTACCCTTGTTTCCATTACTCCGGCATTCGGCCAACTGGCGGTACCTAATGCGGCCGGGCTGACCTATGGCCATGTGCATCTCAATGTCTCTGACATCGAACTACATAAAAAACTATGGGTAGAACACTTCGACGGCGTGGTAGTACAAAAGGGTCCTTTAACCGCCATACGTTTACCCAACATGTTAGTCGCGCTGGCAGCGCGGGAACCTTCCGGTGGCTCCCGGGGCACCGTAATGGATCACTTTGGTTTTAAAGTGCGTAACATGGAAACCTTCCTGGCCAAATGGCGCACCACTGGTTACGAGGTGGGAAGTGAATTTATTGGTGCCGAAGGGCAAAAGAACGCCTATGTGATGATGCCTGATGATATTTACGTTGAGCTACAGGAGGATCAAGCCCTTCACGTTGAGATAATGGCTTATCATATACATTTTTTTACCGATCAGTATAAAGAATTGTTGCAGTGGTATACCGATATTTTCTCACTTGAAGAGCGTCCCCGAGGCAGAATCACCACCACGACCAACGCACCGGGCATGAACCTGAGTTTTAGTAATTCCGATTCCCCACGAGCTGCCACCCGGGGTGCTGCCATTGATCATATAGGATTTGAGTTCGAAGACCTGGAGGCATTCTGTAAAGAACTGGAAGCAAAAGGCATTGAATTTGCGGTACCGTTTCGCGAAATACCAGCCATTGGTCTGAAGACCGCTTTTATTACTGATCCAGCGGGTGTCTATATTGAACTCACCGAGGGCTACGACGCGTTTTAGCAGACTATTAACAACCGGGAAGATTGTAATTTGCGGCAACTGATTTCCACACTCCTTTTATTAACACTGCTCGCGGCCTGTTCAGATCAAGCAGGTTCGAGCAGAACCTATGTGCTTACCACGGGTACTACCGGCGGCACTTTCTATCCAGTGGGCGTAGCCCTATCTACGCTGGTAACAGCTGAACAAGAGAAAAATTTCTCCCTCACCGCCATCAGCTCCGCCGGTTCCATGGAAAACGTTAAGCTGATGCGAGATGGGCAGGCACAGTTCGGCCTTCTCCTGGGTGTGTTTGCCGCATGGGCCTGGGATGGTGAAGGGCCTGTTAAAAAACCTCAGTCCTACCTGCGCAGTGTCAGTGCCTTGTGGCCCAACGTTGAGCACTTCGTGCTGCTTTCTGAACTGGCGAGTGAAGGTACGATGATGGATCTGAATCAGCTGAATGGACGCCGTTATGTTATAGGCGCACGGAACTCAGGGGCTGAGCAAACTGGTTTTTATATTTTGGATGCCCTGGGAATCGACTACGCTGAAAAACTCAATATAGCCTACATGGGCTACGGTGCTTCAGCCAGCGCTTTCCAGGATGGCAATGTTGTGGGTATGAATATTCCCGCGGGTCCGCCAGTGGCTGCCATTACTCAGGCCTATGCCCAGATGGGTAAAAAGATGACGATTCTCGGTTTCAGTGAAGAAGAATTGCAGGCTATTAATCAAAAGAACAAGTTATGGGAATTTTATGATCTGGAGCCGGGCACTTACCCTTACCAGGATGAAAAGATTACCACTGCTTCCAGCCCCAATATACTGGTAGTTCGCGATGATGTGGATGAAGAAATCGTTTATCAGTTCACCAAAATGCTCTGGGACAACCTGGCAACATTGCAGGAAATCCATAGCGCCACTAAAGAAATGAGGCTCGAAGACTCGCTTAAAGGCGTAACCTTTCCTTTACACCCGGGAGCAATTCGCTATTACCGGGAGCAACAAATTATGATTCCCCGCCATTTGTTACCAGACTAAAAAGACGAATGAGACAAAGCACTAATAAACAAATTGAACCCAGACGACCCGCGTAAACATTGTGAGGTTCTAAAACTGTTAAAGTGGGGAGGGACTCCAAAATTGACTGGTAATAACTATACGGTTTTTTCAATTTCGTAAATCGCTTCCATTATCCCGTCGATTCGACTCTGCATTACTGCCTGTGCGTCATATAATCCCCGGTTGTAAAAATAGGAGCCGATTTCTTTGCCAATAAAATTCAGCAGGAAATTAGCGTCGAACTGACCAAGTTCCTGGTTTAGCTCCTGTTCGAAAAAGGTTCTGATTTTTTCAACCAGTACTTGCTCTTCTTCTTTGGAAAACTCAATCTCAGACATACCAACCTCAAAATTTAACGCAAACCTGCAAGATCAATAATACTCTCAACTGCTCCCTCGATATCACGCCGAGTTGCGCGAAGCATTTATGTTGCCATAGAGCGACCGGACGATCATTTTTTCGTACAGCGCCTGTTGGTTTTCAATTCCTTCCTGCTGTAGCTGATGAGATTTCATCAGTGCCCCCTGCTGAATAATCAAAAGAGGTAATACTATTCTTTCCCGCAGCTCGATGCTGAGCCGGGCCCGCGGATTATCTTCCAGCAACACTTGCTGGGAAGCTATTTTCAAAACCATATCTCGGGTCAATACGTATTCATTGAACAACATGCGCCAGAAATCACCGAACCTGGCATCCGCCTCCATATAACGAGTCAATTCAAAGTTGGACTTCGCCAGATTCTGCATAGCGTTAGCGATGAGCGCGCGGAAAAAACCGGACTCGTTGTAAAGGGCGATACAATCATTCAGATGACCTGCTTGTTCCTGCGCTTTGAGAGCGCTACCAAGCCCATAATAGCCAGGCACGTTCTGCTTTAGTTGCGCCCAGGCACCAACAAAAGGAATGGCTCGCAGATCTTCAAAGCGTAATTCTTCGGCATTGCCCCGCCGTGCGGGACGGCTGCCAATGTTGGCCATGTTGTAATATTTCAGCGTACTCATTTCTTCCAGGTAGGGCAGAAATAATTCATGCTGTTTAAGAGACTGATATTTTTCGAAACTATTCACAGCCAGGGATTCAATTAACTGCCGCTGGGCTTCGTCAAGTTCCCGCTCCGGTCGGTCATAGAGATTATTTTCCAGACCCGCCGCCAATAATTGACTCAGATTGTGCTGAGCGGCTTGTTTGATGCCATAGTGGGAGCTGACAGTTTGACCCTGTACGGTCATTTGAATCTGGTCGCTTTCAATTTTCTTGCCCAAGGCGGCATAAAACAGGTAAGTACTGCCACCACCCCGGGCCGGCGGACCACCCCGCCCGTCGAAGAAGATGACTTCTATTCCTGCTGCCCGAGACACTGCCGTGAGTTCTTCCTTGGCACGATATATTGCCCAGTTTGCCATCAGGTAACCACCGTCCTTGGTGCCATCTGAAAATCCCAACATGATGGTCTGCTGATTACCACGGCGACTCAAGTGCTGCCGATAGATTCGATTGGCATAAATACTTTGCATATAATCGCCGGCCTTGTACAAGTCATTGACCGATTCAAACAAAGGTACTATATCCACACTAAGGGGTTTGTCCTTCCATCCGCAAAGCTGAAACAAAGCATAGGCGCTGGCAATATCAACAGGGCCATGACAATTACTTATAATGTAGCGATGACATCCCTGTTCTCCATTTACAGATTGAATATCATCGATTACCGAAAATGATCTCAGGGTATCCTGCAACACCGGATCCAAAAATGAATCGATATCGGCCGAGCCCCTTACGGTAAACAATGTCTCAAGCTGCTGGGTTTCGATCTCGCCCCTGAATGTGCTGTTAATCAACGCAGGATTGCGATCAAACACTTCGTCCAAAGCACGACCAATAACCCGACTGTCCTGACGAATATCCAGGCTCGCAAAATGAAAACCGAAAAGATTCACCTTACGGCGGAATGATCGTAGCTGTTTAAGGTAAAGGCCCTGGTGTCTTTCGAGCAGTATCTCTTCAATCTCGTTGAGTGCTGCAATAAACACAGAAGTACTCAGAGTGTAAACTGGACTGGTCTCGGAAAGTTCCTGGTGTAACTTTTTCTCTATTTCTTCCAGTTTGCTATGGATACCGGAGAACGTCAGTCGGCGTTTCAGTTCTCTTATATCCTTGTGATAACACTCGGCAATGGAATAACGTAACTTGGCGGCCACCCGAAGTGTGGTATCGACCGTAACATAGGGATTGCCGTCTCTGTCACCACCAGGCCAGAAGCCAATAGTCATTATGTGGGGGTTGTTTCTGATTTCCTCCCGGTAGCCCTCTGCCAGCTTATCCACTATTTTGCCCATTACCGGATAAAATATATTTCCAAGGTACCAGGTCAGTAGCACTGCCTCATCGTAGGGGGACGGCTTGTCCTTTTGAAAGAACGGGGTATTACCCAATTGTTGTAGTATTTCGCGGACACTTGAAATGTCACCGCGGGAAATAGCCCGGGTAAGATCATTGATTATGGCCAGTACAGACCCTGGATAAAACTGGGTTGGATGGGCAGTAAGGGTTACCCTTATGCCAAATTTCTGCAGAATTTCAGACAGTTTATCACCCAGATTATCTGCTTCGACGCGATCGAGAATCCGCTGCAGTACATTCAGCTTATCCACCTGGTGTATTTTTGAATAGGCCGCATCCTCTAGCGCATCCATCAGTACAACCTGTCTTTCCACGTACTGGATAACCTTGAACAAAAAATTGGCACGCTCGGATTCGGTGAAATCCGGTTTATGAACTTTAAAAAAATCGTCAATGATAGTGCCTGGATCCTTACCCTCGGCAAGTCCCTCGTGGCAGGCGACTTCAAGTAGTGGTAACAGCAAACCTGTCTGCTGGACGGCATCCAGGGGCAAAGTCAGAAACAAGCCGTTATACAGCTGGTATTTGAGGTCAATCAGTTCTTCAAAAGTTTTACTTAATGAGTCAGTCATAGTCCGTATTTCTAGCGATGGATGGCACCTGTTATCGTCTTCGATCTACCGATCTGCGATCCTGTATCTTGCGCCGTTCTCCGGTCCAACTTGCCTCCCTTTGATTGCTGGCTCTACGCTGGGTTTTTCTTCTATCTTCCACCCTGCGATCTTCTGCTCTGACGTGTTCATCATCTCTTGTCGCCATTACTGGCAATAACAGCAGGATTGAGATAACAATCCCCGGGAAGAAACTACGCAGTAATACCTGAACCAAGGTGACCTCAACGAACCACGGGCCCAACTGTAGATAATAGAAAAGGGCATAGCCTATTGCACAAAATACAACTGGCAAAAATAACGCTTCAAACCATAAATACGATTTAACCAGGTTACCAGTGAGCCATCGCGTCAGATAATATGGAAATACGGCCGTGACAAAAACAAGTAGAGCGACTTGAGTAGCGTACTCACTATCCCAGGAACCGGAGCCTGCAGAATAATTGATCACGCAGTAATAACCTAGAAATGCTATCCATAAAGTTGTTTGAATGCGTAAAGCTATCACTATCAAACCTCTTTAAGAGTGCTCGCCAGAATGACCCGAATTCTGAAAGCGAGTATGGCTTAACTTTCGGCGTGATACCAGAATCAGGAAGTGATAAATACGCAGGTAGGAGCAGCAACTAGCCGGTTTAACTTTGGGCTAAACCGGATAATTTCTGTGTTTTTTTGCCGGGGGAGATTTAGTTCTCTGTGGCACCTGCTTGAAGCAGAAACGACACCACGGATTCGTACTCACGATCTTTGGCATATTCGAGAGTAGTTTCTCCCGATGCGTCTTCCAGATTTAGATTTACGCCTGCCTGAACTGCAATCTTAACAGAATCGAGAACCAGGGACTCCGCAGTCTGAGTTTGACCAGCTCGTCGCTCAGGAGTGCCCCAGCTAACTCGCAGACGTCGGTGACCCATGCCCACAGCGGCCATTAACAAGGAGATTTCTCCTTCCTCGGCAATGAAATATTCTCCACGATTATCCGCTGGATAATGCATATTGTTAGTCGTCATTGGATCGGCGCCAGCCTCAAGAAGTGCTTCCATAATTCGTGGTTCTGAAAATCTTGCAGCTAGCCATAATGGCGTTGAACCTATAAGGGCATCATGGAAATTGTAATCCTTTGATTGTCGACGCGTAGGCGTACCGCCTTGTACCGTAGCCTCCAAATTAGCACCATGATCTAGAAGAACTTTTACTGCCTCATAGTTCCCACGCAGTACCGCGGCGTGAAGAGCTGTATGGCCACTTTCTGCTGAATCAGCATCGGCCCCATTTTCCAACAGAAGTTCCAGTAGCTCCGCATTTCCTCCATGTACAGCCATTATGGCCGGACTGGTACCGAATGCGGATAAATCATTGACGCCTGCTCCGGCCTCAACCAGCAATTGAGCCGATCTCAGATCGCCTGACCTGGCAGCAAATATTAACGGGGTATTGCCTCCCTGTTCTATCCACACTTTGTAGGCAGGATGGCTATCCTGTTCTTTTTCTGACTTGGTATACTGCGTTCGCACCAATGACCGGGCATGCACGTCAGCTTTGTAATCCAGTAATGCTTCAACCGCGCCAGAGTGGCCCTGGCCTGCCGCCCACATCAGTGCGGTCTGATCTCTGGTCACAGCGGCGTTGGGGTCGGCACCCGCAGCAAGCAACTGCCTGACCATGTCTCCGTTGCCAGCCTGAGCGGCTGTCATCACAATGGTTTCACCAGACACTAGTGCTATCTCAGGATCTGCACCCGCTTGCAACAGCACTTTAGTCATAGCACCATTGCGGTTTTCGGCCGCGAGCCACAATGGCGTTACGCCAAGGTCAGTTACGGCATTGACATTGGCACCCGCATCAATCAAATGCTGAGCACCGGTGATGCTATCCCGGTAGCTGGCCCAATGTAAGGCTGATGTGCCGTCACCATAGACTACATCAGGCTCCAGCCCATCAGCCAATAATGTCTGTACGGTTTCCCAGTCTGCATTTTTTGCAGCAGCCACCAGGGGTGGCATATTCTGGCTGATGCCTTGGGTTGCAAATAGCAAGGAGCCAATGAGAAACAAATTTCGCCAACGGGTAATCATGGTAAATCCTTTCTATACTGCGATGGGAAGCGGGGCGGTGCTGCCACCAATTTTGTCTATTGGATAATTGAATTTATCCATTATTGTCAGATGCAAATCTGCCATTGTCGGCTGATTCTTATATTCCAAGTGCTGGCCGCCTTTCAGCCAGCCAGCTCCACCACCCATCAGCAACAATGGTAGACCCGTCCCCGAGTGAACCGTACTGTTGGAAAGACCGGCACCGTAAAGAATCGTCATATTATCAAGCAAATTGCTGTCCCCTTCCTCGATCGCAGCAAGCTTATTGAGATAACTGGCAAACAGTGTTGTGTGGTAGGTATTAATTCTGGACATCTTTTCTACCAGCTGTGAATTATTATTGTGATGGGACAGCGGATGATGAGCATCTGGTACGTCAATCTGTGGGTAAGGCCGCGCACTTTGCTCCTTACTCATCATGAAAGTGATGACGCGAGTTAAGTCTGTTTGCAGAGCCAGTACCTGTAGATCCTGCATGATCTCCATATGCTCAGCATAATCCGGTGGCACTCCAGGGGGTTGCGCAATCTCCGGCAATTCCATATCAATCTGTTCCTCGGCTTTCTCAATACGTCGCTCTACATTTCGAACCGATTCTGTATAGCTGTTCATCAAGTGGCGGTCCTCAGCACCAAGCTTATTCTCCATGCTTGATAATTTATCCAGCACCGCATCGAGAATACTGCTTTGTTGCCTTAGTCTGTCTTCCCTCACATTACGGGCCGTACTACCACTATCGCCGAACAGGCGCTCAAATACAGACCGTGGATTGTGATCCATTGGCAGAGGCTCTGTTGGGCCACGCCAGGAGAGAGTATGGGTATAAACACAACTCAGGTTAACCGTACAGGCACCGGCGAGAGCCGGCGCGTCCATAGAAAGCTCAAGTGATGACAATTGAGTCTGTTTGCCAAGCTTCTCGGCAAGCAGCTGATCCAGTGATATATCAGCCAGAATTTCAACCTCGTTGCGCCCGCCGTGGGTAACACCGGTCAGAAAGGAGCCCCCGGCACCCGCGTGAGCTACATTCCAGTTCGCATTGAGTCCTGATAACACCAGCATCTGTTCCTTGAACTTAGCCAGCGGTTTTAAAATCGGGGTAATCTCAAAATCGCGCCCGAACTTCTTGGGCGTCCAATAGTCCATGGCCATACCATTTGGCACATAGACAGTCTGGAATCGATGAATCGGTGCCGGCCCCCCACCTTTGGCAAAGGCCGGTGTCATGGCGGACAGCATCGGAAGCGCCAGAGCCGCTCCAGCGCCCCGCAGAACAGCGCGTCTGGAAATCGCCTTGCCGGTAACAAAATTAACCGTTTGAGTCCTGTTCTTCATTTCGTTCACGCCTCTCTTTTTAACCCTTTGCCATCATGCGAAGGTAAAATATTCACCAGCTGGCCCTTTCAAGGCCATTCTGGCGCGTCTTATTCAGTTGTGTTTCGGGTACTACTGCCTACCCCATTCCCTGCTACGGAAGTATCAGAACTAGTGATACTCATTAAAAATGCCGGGCTTTCCACTATGCCCAAAACCAGTGAAGACCAGCTGTAATTCTCAGCCTCCGCATCCCGTACAATTTGTCGAACCATGGGTTGATCATAGTAGTCGACCCGACGCCCCAGGGCATAAGTCATTAATTTTTCCGTCAGTGTGTGGGCGAAACGTTGCGGCCTACCAAGCATCCAGTCACGTAGATCTGCGTATCCTGTAAACTCCACCCCACCTGGATATTTCCCGTTAGGATCAACCGGATTTCCCACTTCATCAAAATCGCGCCAACCACCAATCACATCAAAATTTTCAAGAGCGAAACCTATGGGATCGATGACCGTATGGCAGGTAAAGCAAATCGGATCCTGCCTGTGACGGGCCAGCCTTTCACGGATTGAAGTAGGCACTTCTCCCTCTTCAGCATCTGGCAGGATAGGTACGTTAGCTGGTGGTGGTGGTGGCGGCGTGCCCAGCATGTTATCCAGCAGCCATTTCCCCCGCAGCACCGGAGAAGTTCGCCCCGGATAGGAAGTTACTGTGAGCAACGCACCCTGAGCCAGTAATCCGCCGCGTTGGTTGGAATTCGGTAATGTTGCTTTACGGAACCGACTGCCATAGATTCCTTCCACTCCATAATGGTTGGCGAGCCGCTCGTTCAAATAAGTGTAGTTTGCACCCAGAAGCTCCATCACGCTGGTATCGGACTCCAGAGTATCAGCAATAAACAATTGGGTTTCCTGACCAAATGCCTCAATCAGGCTCATATCATAATTGGGAAATACCACTGAATTAACCTGTACTTCATCCAGGCGTCGCAGATTTAACCATTGGGCGGCAAAGTCTTCCACCAGAGTTGAAACACCACGGGAGTCCGCCAACATTCGACGAACCTGCTGCTCGTAAATAACCGGATCAGTAAGCTGTCCCTGTTCTGCCAGTTCCAGCAAGGTATCATCAGGTGCGGCACTCCATAGAAAGAATGCCAGCCGTGAAGCCAGTTCCAGATTACTGAGTTCAAAAACTTCACCTGCCGCCAGATCCGCTGGATCGCTGTAACTGCGGATCAAAAAGTCAGGGTCGCTAAGCATGTACTCCAATGCAAACTGAATCCCGGCGTCGAAACTACCTCCCTGTTCACGGCCCCGGCTGAAAAATTCGAGCAGTAACTGCATATCATCTTCAGTCACCGAACGTCGATAAGCACGTCGCGCCATGCCTGACAGAATATCGTTGGCACAGGCCTGCTCTTCAGCCTGCTGCTGTGGATAGCAGGAAAATATTTTTTGCCGGCTGGGTGAGTCGCTGTAAGCGGAAACCGACGTATAAGGCCCACCGATTTCCACTGCGTGAACCTTCTGATTATCGAGATAGGCTTCGCTATTGGCACGCAGCCTTCCCCCCTGAACCGGCTGTGGAACGCCTTCCGGCTCCAGTTGCTGCCTTACATAGGATACGGTTACCAACCTTGGCCCCGCCTGCACCGGAATCCGAACTTCCAGACCTTCTCCCGCCTCGGTAATCATGTATTGTTCCCAGTCGATAGTGCCGGGCTCACCGGTGCCACTAAAGCTCAGTGGTGTAGGGGTTCCAGGAGCCTCACCACCAATGGAAAATCGTTCCAGCAAACGCCCGTCAAGGCGCACTTCCAGTTGCTGCGGCCATCCCAGTCCCTTGATGTAGTCCTGGTAGTTGGTTTCGAGGTGAACCCGTACCATGTACTCACCGTCTACCGGAAAATTATGGGTTATCCCAATTCCTCCACGAGAACCAAAGGGCATGTCGTCACTCTGTCTCCAGTTCTGGTTCATATACAGGGGAATTTCGTACGTTGTAACAGTGGGATTAAGTGGTGCCAAACCGGTAGCCAGGCGAGTCAGTTGGCGGGCAACAGACATGTAGCGTTCCATGTGCGCCGTGGAAAAAGGCAGAGCTGACGCTATGTTATCGAAACTGCCATCTGCCGTTGGATCCCCCGGTAGCAGTGCCATTACGTCAGCATCGAGACCCAGCAAGTCGTTAACAGTATTGTTGTATTCATAGCGATTCATCCGGTGCAGCGGTGTTATTCGCCCTGGATTCGGATTCGCTGCCCAGGCTTGATCAAGTTCAGTTTCCAGCCAGGTGGTCATTATTTCGTAGGTTTCGAAGGGCGGACGCGGCATATCCGACGGTGGCATCATGTGAGCCCGCAATTTTTTAACTACTTTTTCCAATGCCTCGGCATGATTGCCAGGGTTGTTAAAGTCGATGCTCTGCAGGGAAAAATTGCCGGTGGCCAGCGCATCATTGTGGCAGGAAAGGCAATAAGAATTCACCACGTCCTGCATATCAGAAGCCGCGAACGGTTCTGCCGAGGAGGACGCCCCATGGGCCGGGCTGTATGTTGTGCTTACTCCCCAGACGGCGATGCCTATGATAAAAATGGCCGCGCCAGTGGTGCCAACCCCAATTTTGGAAATAGCCCTCATCGGAACCACCTCCGCCGGGCCTGCAAAACAGGCTGTAATAAGATTTCAGAGTGCATGAGTCTCACTTTATGGCTTGTATATAAATTTGACTAGAAGAACCTGCAAGGCTTACTTCTACTGCAATATCAGAAAGGAAATGGAAACCGCTTCTCTTTTTGATCCAAACATTAACCGGGGCGTACTACCGTTACCTTTACGAGCATAATCAAAGGCCGACCCGACACAAAACACTGGAATTATACACCTTGTAAATGCCTGTGGGGAACCAATATTAGCTGTGGGCTCGCTGTGTAACTCGAGAAATCGCTTACACGAAAACGATAAAACCTGTAGCCAGGCTTCGCCGTTGATTAGCGTTTTTTACCACTAATAGGTCAATCGAGCGTTATTGGCTGGCAAACTTCTCTTTAATATTAGTATCACATTGATATATATACGAATTATTCCTGGCACGAATCTAGCTTTATTATTAGGGATAGCAATCAAATATACCTAGAAGCTGATTCTTTCAGCCTATCTGGGGCAGCGCAGAGGAAACCCGGATGAGAATTCTTTCAAATATCTTAATAGTAATATTGTTGGTAATTGCGGCCATAGCCTTGATCCCGATAGTGAGTATTGGCTTTGCCCTGCTTACTGCAGGGGCTGTGTTCCTGATCTGGCTGTTACCAATCCTTATCATTGCCTCATCCGACAAAACCAGCCGGGGGGAGAAATTCTGCTGGATTCTGGCCATAGTCTGCCTGTCATGGTTTGCCTGGATTCTTTATTTTTTTCTGGCACCGCTTAGGCCACACTCCCGACATCACTACTACTATTAACAATTCGCTGCGGTTATCATACTGTCGTTCTCTCAGGAAGCGACATCAGTGCCCATCATTGAAGTTCACAATCTAGTAAAGAATTATCCGGAACCGGAAAACAAGTCAGAGACTTTTAGAGCTGTAGACAATATTTCATTGCAGATTGAAGCCGGAGAGATCTACGGTATCCTTGGACCAAACGGTGCAGGAAAAACCACAACCCTGGAAATGCTGGAAGGCCTCACCGACATTGATGAGGGAGAAGCCATCATCGGTGGCATTTCAGTAAACAAGAACCCCTTCGAAGTAAAAAAAATTATTGGCGTGCAACTGCAAGCCAATGAATATTTCGATAATCTTTCGCTGGTTGAATTAATCAGCCTCTTTGCTTCCCTTTACGGTCAGAAAATTGATGCTGTTGAACTATTAGGCCGGGTTCATCTGCAAGAAAAAGCCAAAGCCAAACCAGCCAATTTATCCGGTGGTCAGAAACAACGTTTTTCCATAGCCTGTGCTCTAGTAAACATCCCTAAAGTTCTTTTCCTGGACGAGCCCACCACCGGCCTTGATCCCCATGCAAAACGAAATCTTTGGGACCTGGTGAAGGAGCTTAACAATTCGGGTATGACCATTGTTTTGACTACCCATAACATGGAGGAGGCAGAATTCTTGTGTCAGCGCATAGCTATTATGGACCATGGCAAGCTTATCGCCGAGGACACCCCGCAGCAGCTAATTCTCAACTACGCGCCGGAGCCACCGGCTGCCGCGTTACACGGTAGCCTGGAAGATGTCTTCCTGGAACTGACCGGTCACGGACTAAAGGTATAGTTGCCATGAATTCCTTACCACTCACTATAGCCAACGCCCTGACAAAAATTTTTCTGCGTGATCGTCAGGCAATATTTTTCAGCATGTTCTTCCCGATCGTATTCATGGTGGTTTTCAGCTTTGTCGGTAGTCAGAACCAGGATCCCATTCCCATTGGTATAGTAAATAATGCACCCGGCCCCTTATCGCAGGATTTTATCGATATTCTCGAAGAAAATTCATTGTTCAGCGTAACTGAGGGAATAGAAGAGTCGCTTCGAGCTTCCCTCATCGAAGGTGACACCACCATGGTATTAGTTTTGCCACGGGAGTTTAGAGCAACAGATACCGAGGTGGAATTGCGTTTACTGGTTGATGCAGCACAGGTAAATCAGTTAGGACTGATTATGCCGGTGCTGGAACAAACTCTACTCGTAGTGGAGAGGCAGCTACGTAATTCCGAGCCGCTGTTTTCTCTGGCGATCGAAGACGTTCGTGCACGTTCACAGCGTTATCTTGATTTTCTAATTCCGGGCCTGCTGGCTTTTACCCTTATGCAGGTATCCATTTCCGGAAGTGGTTTTAACATTGTGGAGTACCGGCGCAAGGGAATATTGAAACGGCTGTTTGTGACTCCACTTCAACCCAGGGATTTTATAATTGGAATTGTCATGTCCAGAATCACCTTATGCGTAATGCAAATAACGGTGCTCCTGCTTGTGGCGATATTTTTTCTCGATGTTTCAATCCTGGGCAGCTATGTTTCTCTTTATAGTGTCATCATTATGGGCGCAATTATATTTCTTTGCCTTGGGTTTCTGCTTGGTAGTATTGCTAAAACCCAGCAGTCGATTCAGGCCATCGGCAATCTGGTAATATTCCCTCAGGTTTTTCTCTCTGGTATTTTTTACCCCATCGATTCCCTGCCGGCCCTGGCCCAACCTTTAGCGTCAGTGTTACCCCTCAGTTTTGTTGCTAACGCACTCCGAGAAATAGCCAATAATGGGGCAAATCTGCTGCAGATAGTACCGGACATGATTGGAATGATAGTCTGGATTGTAATTAGCTTTATTGCGGCAACCAGATACTTCGTCTGGAAGGAAGTCGCTGCTTAGTCCGGTGGTTTATTACGACGCTCCGTCGGCGACGACTCCTTAATAAGCCCGATCCTGAAAAGTGACATGTGTCCCCTCATTAATGAGGTCTGACGGAAAAATCACTACTGTGTCACCCTCATTTACACCATCAATGACCTGAGTATATTCGCGACCACGATAGCCAATAAACAGTGATTGCAACACCACTTCTCCATCTTTTACAACAAACGTATTCCAACCGCTTGAGCGCTGAAAAAGCGCACTGGTGGGAATTGTCAAAACGTCAAGACCCTGCCAGGTTACGATGGATACTTCCACTCGATATTCTGCGCCAATGTTTTCCGGCACATTCAGCAGTTCAGTGATTACGTTCACCCTTTGTTCTTCTACTCCAAGGGCGGACACCTTGGTAAAAGCTTCCGGTTCAATGTATTGAACTACCCCATCAATGATTCGGTCTCCACCCCAGCCCGAAATTCTCACCGTGTCGCCAGGCTCAACTCGCACGGCATCCTGGGTCAGTAAATCCACTACAACTTCCAGGCGGTCCTGATTGCTAATTTCATACAATATGGCGCCAGCCTGAATAACCCGTTCGTTTTCTTCATACACTTTGTAAACAGTTCCATCCGAGGGGGATGTAATGTCCAGTATCTGAATCGAATCCTGATCTGAAGAATCACTTCCTATCAAAAGAGTCCTGGCGCTTTCTATATCAGCAAGTGCTGTTCGCAAGGAGGACTCCGCCGTGGTTACACCGGCGTTTGCACTTTCTCCCTGTTGCCGGAAAGCTTCTACTTCTTCAGCGCTGGTTAAATCACTTCTAAATAACTCTTCACGCCTTTCCAGTTCCCTTGTTGTTCGGCTCAGGGCGCTCTTTGCTTCACTGAGCCCAGCTTCAGCAGCGCTGAGACGTGCCTGTGCCGACACCAGGGCGGCCTCGGCATATGCCTGTGTTCTCTGATCCGAGGGACTGGGAGCAATCTGCGCAATAACCTGGCCCTTTGATACCCGATCACCCTCATCGAGTTGCGGCCGTAGTAACCGCCCGGCTATAGGAGAAGCGACATTAAAGGGGTTACGCGCCCGGGTACGGCCCTGGTCTTCCACGGTTTCAGCAAATGGCCTGCGCTCCACCTGAGCGACATCAACTACTACAGGTTCGGGCTGCAATACATAAGCAAGCGACACAATAACGGCCAAAAGCAGGAATATTCCCAACCATTTTGGTAGCTTTGCCATTAAACGTTCACTCCCGCGTTTTTAATACTTCTACCAGCGCAAACCCATCAAGTCTTCTCCGTACGACCAAACCACTGGCAACGGCCGCAATAACGATCAGCATAGCTGACAATATATAGGTTCGCGGTTCAACGATAAAGGGTATCCGGTATATATCCGTTTGCAAACTGGCGGTGATTACGTAGCAAAGTCCGTAGCCTATTAGCCAGCCAAGGGGAATGGCAAACAGAGTAATCACGGCCTGTTCTCCCAGTAATAATATTGCCACTTCACGACGTTGAAATCCCATCACCCGCAGGCTTGCAAGCTCACGCCCACGTTCCGAAAGCGATATTCGGGCCGCGTTATAAATAACTCCCACGGCAATAACGCAGGCAAATCCAAGTAAAAATCCAGCCCCGATCAGAATCCCCCGGGCCAGTTGTTCCTCAAAAGACTCCAGCATGGTTGCCGGTGAAGCCACACCGGTTACGGCGGGGACCTCTTTTAACTCGGCGTAAAGATCATCAACACGCTGACCGTCTATGGCAAGGTACGCCCCGGAAACCACATTGGGCTCACCACTAAGGCTCCATAGGGCATCTATACTCATATAGGCCGACAAACCCAGAAAGTCTTCAATGACTCCAGTGATAACCGCTTGGGTCTTATTCCGTTTACCTTCAAGAATTTCAACAATTACTTCATCGCCACTAGTTACTTTCAGACGCTGAGCCAGGAGGGAACTGATAACAAGCCCCGAGGACGGAACCGGAATTTCGTATCCCTTTGAATTAACAATTCTTCGCAGTCTCCCGAAGGGCTCCATTCCCTGAATAACTACTTCTTTTTCCAAATGTCCGAAACGAAGTCGCGCGGGAAGAACACGATAGGTTTCAACCCGGTTCACACCTTGCAAATGATTTAAATCGTAGCGAACCCTATCGGGCAAAATTTCTCGAAACGTAAGAGTCACGTCTTCCCTTTGAATCTGTCGAAACTGTAAATCCACCATATAATTGATACTGTCAAACATAAAAAAACCGATGGTGAGAATTGCCACCGACAATGCAACCCCCAGAGAGGAAAAAAAACTCTGCACCGGCTTTCGCTCCAGGTTACGCAATATCATCCGCCCTGTAGCTCCAAGTAAATAACCCAAGCCGATTTGCTCCATCGGACCAGGCTTGAATGTAGCCGGCATTTCCGGTCGCATTGCTTCCGCCGGTGGTAATAGTACGGCCCGACGCACAGCTGCCACGGCACCACCAATGGCACCTAACACACAGGCGGAAAAAGCAAAGAACAAAAGCGATGGCGTTAACTGGTATTCCAGCCCAGGCAAATCGAAATACTGGTCGTACACACCAATATAAGCATCCCCCAGAAATAGCCCGCCTATGGTTCCGATTACCCCGCCAAGCAGTACAGCGACAACCGCGAACATTAAAAAATGGGCGCCTACCTCCCGGTCCGAATAACCAAATGCCTTCATGATGGCAATCTCTCCTCTCTGGGTAGAGATCAATCGTCCCAGAACCAGGTAAAGCAGAAACACCGCCACACCGAGAAATATTAAGGGAATAATGGCTCCGGTTACCCGATTGGAATCCAGTTCGGATTGCAATATCAGGTGAGACACCTGATCCTCGCGCGGATAGGCCCCCAGCCCGCCATAGGGATCAAGGATGGTATCAATGGCATCGATTACCGCCGCAGGATTTGCATCCGGGGTCAGGGTGACAAAGGCTTCGTTGAAAGCGCCGTCCATATCAAACGCCGGGCCAAGAATTTCGCGGCTGGCCCAGAGAATTCCATAGCGATCATCTTCCGGATACAAAGAACCAGGCGGAACCGCGTAACTATGCTCTGGTGATATGGCAGTTCCAACAATATCCAGTTCCCGGGACCGACCATTGATAATGACCTTGATCCTGTCACCCGGCACAAAGTTTCTTGCCAGGGCAAAATTTTCACTGATAATAACCTCATCAGGGGCCCCAACGGCGATATAGCGACCTTCCCTAACCACAATATCGTTGAGCTTGGGATGACCAATCTCGGGCAGGGAGACAAACCTGCCCTGGGCGGGGATACCACTGTCATCCAGATCCAGGGTAGCGAGAAAGGTAACCCTGGTATCCACCGCATCAACCCCGGGTATGGCTTCAAGTTTGGACACCAGGGCCAGCGGTGCCCGCACCAGGGGAGCCCAAACATCGGCAAATCGAGATTCACTGTAGTATTGCTGCTGTGCACTCACCAGTGAATCGTAGCTGCCCCGCATGGTGACCACCGACATAATCCCGGAGGCAACCACCAGAGCAATAGAAGCGACCTGACCCTTCAGGTGCCACAACTCTCTAACCAGCTTTTTGTTTATAGCCAACATGCAACGCTACCATTCGATTTCTTCAACATTGGTACGGGTTTCGTTTTCAATCCGCTCAACCACTTCGCCACTGCTCATCCTGATTACAACATCACCCATTCCACCTATGGCGACGTTGTGGGTGATGATCGCAGTGGTGGTTTCAGTCTGCCGATTTACCTGATCCAGAACCGACAGTACAAGCTTTCCTGTTTTAACATCCAGGGCACCGGTGGGTTCATCACACAAAAGAATTTTTGGCCGCTTGGCGATTGCTCTGGCTATCGCGACTCGTTGCTGTTCACCGCCGGAAAGCTGAGATGGAAAATGATCCATGCGACCTTGCAACCCCACCAACTCCAGCGCTTCTTCCGGGGTCATAGGGTCGATCGAAATATCCGTTACCAGGGCCACGTTCTCCCGTGCGGTAAGGCTGGAAATCAGGTTATAGAACTGGAATACAAAACCTACATTAAGGCGTCGATAATTTGTCAGTTCTCTATCAGTGAGTTTGCTCAAATCCTGATCAAGGTAAAACACACTACCACTGCTCGCCACGTCAAGGCCGCCAATGATATTAAGCAGGGTAGATTTGCCACTGCCCGAAGCACCCAGAAGAACAGTCAAATCTCCCTTGTACAGATCAAGGTCAACATTCTTCAGGGCGTTAACCGTCACCTCACCCATGAGGTAAACCTTGCACAGCTTCCGGGCACTTAGAATCACCTCTTTATCGGGGAGCATCTGGTTGACCATATGATGTTTTACCTGAAGTTGACTGTTAGAACGACAATAGCCAAGGAACCTCTGATTAATTATATGACCACTCTGGCCAATCCACATTCTAATCTTTATATTGTCACTCGAAACAATTTATCGGTGATTATCTTGCTGGAATTTGAGCACATAGTACAAATTAACGACCCCCAAAGCAGCCACATCAAGCTCCTGAATCGCCAACAGTTGTGGGAGGGGTTGCTATTGAGGGCAAGAGATCCTGGCAAATTCAACAGCTCGCTATCTTGTCGTATTGAACAGGTTACTGACGAGGGTTTCATGCGTTTTATTCAAGCCGGTGACTCCGAGTTTTGCGAACAGGTTTCCCTTACACACCAGGAAAAAATTGAGACCATCACATCGGGTAATGATCAATCAATCTATGTTGAGAGTATCACTTCAATTGAAGAACCGGCCAGCGGCTATCTTTTCGTCAGATTCATTTATCGCCGTAATCTGGAAGACAGCCGGGAAGGTCAACTGGTGAGTGAACATTTAAAATCAGCCTATACGCAAGTAGACATTGATGCCATAGCGCTCATTCGGTTACTTGCCGAAGACCAGCTGCTGGAAAAGAAACCCAATTGAAACTGCACTGATGCGCTTTTGACTGTTGCGAACAAGAAATATCAGGCTGATATACGTATGGGAACCCGCCTGGCTCCCCAGTCTCCGGGTCTGGCGGCAAAGCGGCCGGCAATCGGGGTGTCACAATGAGAACACTGCCCCTTGTCATTCAGGCCCCACTCACCCAGCTCATACCAGTCTCGTTCAATAATTCTGCTTTTGCAGTTGGGACAGTAGGTGCTGCTTCCCTGCGGATCATGAACATTGCCTGTGTAGACATAATTCAGGCCATTGTCTATAGCAATGGATCTGGCCCGGATCAGGGTATCGTGAGGGGTGGCTTTTATATCCTGCATTTTCCAGTCAGGGTGAAAGGCCGTGAAGTGCAGAGGCACATCATCGCCCAGCTTATCTGATATCCACTGCGTCATGGCATGCAGTTCTTTTTCAGAGTCATTCTGCCCGGGAATTAACAGCGTGGTTATTTCCAACCAGACATCAGTTTCCTGGTTTATGTATTGCAGGGTTTCCAATACATTTTCCAGCTCCCCGCCACAGAGTTTTTTGTAGAAGCGGCTGTTGAATGCCTTGAGGTCTATGTTGGCCGCGTCAATATTGTTGAAAAATAATTCCCTGGGTGCGGCAGTAATATATCCCGCACTGACAGCTACAGAATGTATACCCTGCTCGCGGCAGGCCTGTGCTGTATCTACCGCATACTCCAGGAAGATGATGGGATCGTTGTAGGTAAAGGCAATGCTATCGCACTGTAATCGTTTTGCCGTATTGGCCAATTCTTCCGGCATAGCCTGATCGGCCAATGTGTCCATCTCCCTCGATTTGCTCATATCCCAGTTCTGACAAAACTTGCAGGCCAGATTGCAGCCTGCTGTGCCAAAGGAAAGAACCGAACTGCCAGGATAAAAATGATTGAGGGGCTTCTTCTCTATGGGGTCTATACAAAAGCCACTTGAACGCCCGTAACTATAAAGCACGATTTCGTTCTGCTCGCGTCCACGAACATAACACAGGCCACGCTGGCCTTCCCGCAGCCGGCAATAGCGTGGACACAGATCACATTGTAGTCTACCGTCATCGCACCGGTGCCAGTATTTGGTGGGGTGGATTACCGGTGGTGAGTCTTGCACTTCATTCCCCTCTTGAAGAACGATTAGTTAAGTACAATATAGGGGTTAATCATTCTTATTCAATGTACAACAGTTCCGAGGATTACTTCCCGACCTTGGGCATAAGAGGTGCAACGATGGAAGTCAGGCAGCCTGCAGTAGCAGGAACATTTTACCAGGACAGCCCGGATCGATTGCGACTGGACTTGGGTAATATGCTCGAAGATGCCGACAGTCCGGCGCTTGATCCTTTTGCAATCAAAGCGTTGATCGTTCCCCATGCAGGTTACGTTTATTCCGGCCCCGTTGCCGCAACAGCCTACAAACTGTTAGAGCCACGCCGGCATCAAATCAAGCGCGTAGTATTGCTCGGTCCCAGTCACCATGTCCCCCTCACTGGTATGGCCGCACCCAAAAGTAAAGTCTTTCGCACCCCGCTGGGGGATATTCCGGTGGATCAGGGTGCAATCAACTCCATATCGGGCCTGCCGGGAGTTGTTTTAAGAGATGATGCCCATGCCGGGGAACACAGCCTGGAAGTTCAATTGCCTTTCCTGCAATGGGTGCTCGATGACTTTGTGCTGATACCTCTGGTGGTGGGTCATGCCGATTCAGAAACAGTGGCGACCGTGCTGGAACAGCTCTGGGGTGGGGAAGAGACTTTGATCGTTATCAGTTCCGACCTGAGTCACTTCCTTCCCTATACAGCGGCAAAATCATCCGACAGCGACACCAGTGAACTTATAACGCATTTGAGCGACACCATTGTAGGAGAGCAGGCCTGCGGTTGCCACCCATTGAATGGGCTACTGAAACTGGCCCGCTCAAAAGGCTTGACTGTGAGCACCCTGGATCTGAGAAATTCGGGCGACACAGCAGGCACACGTGACCAGGTTGTGGGGTACGGAAGCTATGCCGTTTATCGATAACCAGCTTGGCCAGATACAAAAGGGCCAATTGCTACAACTGGCCCGGCGCTCCATTGAACACGGCGTACTCAAGGGCGCCCCGGTAACAGTGGTAGACAAGGAATTTCATAATGAGCTACTCCGTCCCGGGGCTGCTTTTGTTACTTTGCACAAGCAAAAAAACCTGCGCGGCTGCGTCGGCACCCTGAATGCCCATCAACCGCTAATACGTGATGTGGCTGATAATGCCTTCGCCGCCGCCTTTCGCGATACGCGCTTTCCGCAGGTAAGCGGCGATGAGTTAAGTGAGATACACATTGAAATTTCGGTGCTTACCCCTCGGGAGCCGATCACGTTCTCCTGTCAAAGCGAACTGTTGGAGGCCATTGAGCCCCACATTGACGGTATTGTTATTGAAGACGGCTACTACCGCAGTACTTTCCTACCCAGTGTGTGGGAACAGTTACCGGACCGGAAGGAATTTTTACAACATCTGAAACTAAAAGCAGGGATGGGCAAAGATTACTGGAGCGAATCAATCAAGGCCTTTCGTTACCGCACCATCAGTTTTGGAGAATAGTCATGGCACCAGCAGGAGTATGACAACGTAATTGAATCAATGAACTCCCTTTATTTCAATTCTTCCAGTTTACGATACAAAGAACGCACACTAATTCCCGCTACCTTCGCGGCTTTCGCCTTGTCATTGCCATTGGCTTGCAGCAACGCATTGAGGTAATTCAGCTCGTTAGTCTTGAGGTCCGCCCAGGGCCTCTGCCCATTTGAGCCAGCTTGTGTGTTTTCCTCCATCCGGGGAGCCGGAGCTTCATCTGGCACTTCGCTGTGAACGACAATTTCACCTTCCAGGCACTCTTCCAGCACGGCCTGGTCAATCATATTGGTGTCTGCAAACACCAGGGCCCGGTTCAGCAAGTTGCGTAATTCCCTTATGTTTCCCCGGTATTGCAGCTTCATCAGCAGTTGCATGGCGGATTCGGTGAGTTGATATTCTTTCCCGGGGGTCATCCTGGCCAGCAGAGTTTCCACCAACAGGGGAATATCTTCCTTACGCTGCTCAAGGGAGGGCAGGTGAATGGGGAACACGTTAATACGGTAGAAAAGATCCACTCTGAAGCTACCTTCTTCTACCATTTGTGCCAGGTTCTTGTGGGTAGCACAAATCAGGCGAAAGTCTGCACTTTGAACCTCGGCACTGCCAACCCGGCGAAAGGTGCCGCTTTCCAGTAAGCGCAGCAGTTTGACCTGCATTGATTGCGGAATGTCGCCGATTTCGTCGAGGAATAAAGTACCGCCATCGGCAAGTTCCACCAGCCCCTTTTTGTTGGACTGGGCCCCGGTAAAGGCTCCTTTAACATGACCAAACAATTCACTTTCAAACAGCGCTTCGGTGAGACCCGCGCACTCCAGGGTAACCAGCAGTTTGTCTTTCCTTTTACTGGCCAGATGAATGGCCCGGGCGGCTAATTCCTTGCCGGTACCGGATTCTCCCAGCAACAATACCGAAGCATCGGTGGAGCCAACCCTGGCAACCCTGCCGAGCATCTTGTTAAAGGCCGCGCTGTTACCAACAAATTCCTTTTCATTCACCAGGCCACTGGCCAGAGGCACTGGCCTCAGTAGTTACACAAAGAAGGCCAGGTTTCCTGCTTCGCCATTGATTGGCAACATTTCTACATCTACATGCTCTTTCCCCCGCGGGGTCTGATGCACGTGTAGCACTCGCTCCCGATTGCCGGACTTACGTACCGCGCTCAGAGGACAGTCCTCTCCGGCCTGATCGCACGGCACCTTGTAACCGTGGGAAACCTCGAAACAGCGTCGTTCTGCCTGAATATCTATTTCACCAAAAGTGTCCTGGTACAGGCTATTGGTGGCGAGTATCTCGTAATCCATAGACACCAAAATGGCTGGACAGTCGTATCCTTCCAGCATGTTTGAGAGTGCCATTGGTAACGTGTGACGATCAGTTTTGATAACTTCCATAGTCGCTGCCATTATTAACAATAATCCTGACGAAAATGACAATAAAATCACTGAAAGTCAATGCGCGGCTACTCAAAATCTTTTTCACATTATATTATCTTTAGTGATATCAACGGGATAACCACTATTCCAAAGATTGGCACACTCCCTGCAATGTTTAATCAGTTAACAAGGCCACCCTGAATATTGAGGACTTAACAATGCAAAATAATTCCATATCCGAAATCCCTAAATTCGACGTTGTAATTGTAGGCGCTGGCGCTGGCGGTATCTCTGCAGCCAATAGCCTGTTAAAGCGCAATAAATTACTAAAAATAGCCATCATCGATCCGGCCAAGGAACATTTCTACCAACCCGGCTGGACCATGGTGGGCGGAGGAGTGTTTGATGCCAGTGCAACTCGACGCGAATCAGCCAAACTGATACCAGCAAAAGCGACCTGGATACAGGAAGCAGTAACGGGATTTAATCCGCAACAGAACAAAGTTCAGCTCACCGGCGGAGGTGATATTTATTACCAGCAGATGATCGTGGCACCTGGCCTGAAACTGGATTGGGCACAGATTGAAGGTCTGCCTGAAACCCTTGGCAAAAATGGAGTGACATCGAACTATCGCTACGACCTGGCACCTTATACCTGGAAACTGGTGCAACAATTGAAAAAGGGCAAGGCTCTGTTTACCCAGCCCCCCATGCCCATCAAATGTGCCGGAGCACCTCAGAAAGCCATGTACCTGTCATCAGACCACTGGGCGAAAACAGGGGCGCTAAAGGACATAGATGTAGAGTTTCACAATGCCGGAGGGGTATTGTTCGGCGTGGCAGAGTACGTTCCAGCGCTACAGTCCTATATAGAAAAATACCAGGTAGATGTCCACTTCAGTAGCACCCTGTTCAAGATTGACGGTGAAAATAAAAAAGCCTATTTCAAATCAACCAACGCGGCCGGCGAAGAGCAGATCACCGAAGAAGAATTCGACATGATTCATGTCTGCCCACCGCAGTGCGCACCAGATTTCGTCAAGCACAGTGCCCTGGCGGATGCCGGTGGCTGGCTGGATGTTGACCAGTACACCCTGCGTCACAAACAGTTCAACAATATCTGGGGGCTGGGTGACGTGATGAACACGCCCAATGCGAAAACCATGGCAGCGGTACGCGTGCAGGTTCCCGTAGTTGCCCAGAACATCATCGATGTATTCAATAAGCAACAGCCCAGCTGTGGCTATAACGGCTATGGTTCCTGCCCACTTACCGTGGAGCGGGGCAAGATTGTACTAGCGGAGTTTGGCTACGGCGGCAAACTGTTGCCAACTTTCCCCAAATGGCTTTTACAAGGCAATAAACCGACCCGTATGGCGTGGCTACTGAAATCAAAAATTCTACCGGATATATACTGGCATGCCATGTTGAAAGGACGCGAGTGGTTAGTGGCACCTGAGAAACTTGAGTCTGTCACCAACTAACTCCCAGATAGCGAGTTAAGAAATCGTCTGATTAGAGGGCGAGCATAAAGGTAGAATGATAAACCGGGGACGCTTGTTACGGTTCCCGGTTTTGCCTGCGGGCCGTCACTCCAGAAGTTCACTGCTTTTATGCTTATTTTAATATCCCTAATTAAAACAAGGGAATAGGGAAATATATTTGTCTGCCTATATTTCAATTCTGCTGTATGTAGGTAAAATTGACCGCATCCGTGTTGGACTAATTACAAGCAGATAATCTGTGTTAACCGTGACCTCCTCAAAACCCAATCCTCCTAGTTCGCAGACAATCATCTGGCTACTGAGTTTGCTGTGTTTTGCGATTACGCCCGCTGCGATCGCTGACAATGGAATCAGCTCCATAAAAATTTTATCGCGACTGGACTACAACGCAATTGTGATCACCGAGGTAGACCTGGTTTTTGTGTATGACCAGCAATTGGCCGAGCAGTTGCCAACACTGAAAGGGGAGTGGTATTCCCAGAAATACGATTTGCTGAAAAACGATCAAAGCGGTATGGAAGTAATCACTATTTCCATACCCCAGGGATTCGATTCACAAGACGTGATTCTGCCAGACCAATCAACCAAGGCGGTAAGAGTGTTCGCGGCAGGTTATCACGATGCCCAGGACATGCCGGTTTCTGACCTTACCCGGTGGACACGGGTGCTGATTGAGATCGATGCCTTTGGGATACTGGTTTCCGAACCACCCCAGTGACTGAATTCGTAATTGCACTATTAATTTGGTCAATTTGGCCAGTTCGGCGCGCGCATCGCGGCGCCCTGCTCATTACTCCTAATTCAGTCTTAATAAAAGCCATCAGTTAGCGGATTATTTTTGTGGGTGTCCACAATTTGTCCATTTGCTGATGGCCTTTATTGGCTCCTATGCTCCGGCTGGGGCAGCGGCCGGTTTATTAAGGGCTTTGATTTCAAGGTAATCTTCCAAACCGTATTTACCCAGTTCACGACCATTCCCGGACTGCTTGTACCCGCCAAAGGGAGCCAACATATTTCTGTTGCCGCCATTGATTGCAACCTGACCCGTGCGCATTCTCCTGGCGACACGCATGGCGCGATCAACGTCACCCGACCACACCGCACCGGAAAGCCCATAAGGGCTGTCGTTAGCGATCGCCACCGCATCATCGTCATCCTTAAAAGTTATGAGGCATAGAACCGGGCCAAAAATCTCCTCCTGCGCGATAGTCATATCGTTGGTTACATCGGCAAAAATCGTAGGTTTTACAAAGGCGCCTTTTTCTACTCCATCCGGGTATTCAGGCCCACCAATAACCACAGTTGCACCCTCTTCGATGCCTTTCTTTATATAGTCAACCACGGTTTTTTGCTGCTTCCTGGATGAAACCGGTCCAAGGTGCATGCCCTCTTTGGATGGGTCACCCAGCTGTATTTGCTCGACAACCCCTTTGGCTATTGCAATCGCTTCATCCTTGCGTTGTTCCGGAATGAGCATACGCGTCAGTGCGGCACAGGTTTGACCACAGTTCATCATTACACCCTGCACACCAGCGGCTACGGCAGCTGGGAAGTTGGCGTCGTCAAGAATGATGTTAGGTGATTTTCCACCCAGTTCCTGGTGCACCCGTTTTATGGTTTTGGCCGCATTTTCACCAACTCGTGCACCGGCTTCGGTGGAGCCGGTAATAGAGACCATATCGATGTCCGGATGACCGGACAGGCTTTCACCAACAACCGAACCGGAACCACTGAACAGATTAAACACGCCCGGTGGAAAGCCCACTTCATCGAGCACTTCTGCTAATACGAAACCATTGAGAGGAGTATCACTGCTGGGTTTCAATACCATGGTGCAGCCGGCTGCGAGTGCGGGTGCCATTTTGGCAATGATCAGATACAGCGGATAATTCCAGGGTGTAATGAACGCACAAACACCTATGGGTTCACGGGTGATGATAGATTCACCAATCTCTTCGTCAAAATCGTAGTCGCGAAGAACGGTGGAAGCCATTCTCATGGTATTAATTGCCATGCCTGCTTGTACCATAGTAGCCATGGTTACCGGCATACCCATCTCCTGAGAGATCAGTGAGCCGATTTCCGCTTCGCGGGCGGCAAGTCCCGCGGCCAGTTTATCCAACAACTCTGCACGATGCTCAACCGAAGTTGTTGACCAAGAGGGAAAAGCGGCTTTTGCGGCGGCAACTGCCTTGTTGACGTCTTCCTCATTACCTGCCGGTACTGTACCTACCGTCTCATCTGAATAGGGGTTGATTACCTCGATCTCACCGCTTCCGCAGGGCGCTGTCCACTCACCGTTGATATAAAATTTGTCGAAACTTGTCATGTTGGCCTGCCCCTTAATTTTCAATTAAATGAGAAAGATTAATTTTTGTAAATATTTGTCCTCGGAAATACTCTTTGTTCCAGACGAATTCGGGATCGAATGATCAGTTTGCCCTATTCCAAGGTTGTTACGCAAGTGCTTGAAACAATCCCAGCAATCGCGGGGTTTGGCGACAAAGTGATTTTGGCTGCTCGATTCCGGGCGATACTATCACCTGATAAAGGGGAGGGGCTTATGCAGAAAAGAAGGTCGCTTAAGTAACCATGAGATTGGTTAATTTCGTGGGGATTTCCAGGGAATTTCGGAACAGTCATAATAGCTGGATGAGCTTCTCCAATACAGAATGCGTGGCTTTAAATAGAGATAGCCTTTATCCTTCCTTTACGTTTCTGGTTCAGACACTCAACAATTTCATGGCATACATATATGGCAGCTATTATGGAAACTACAAAGAAAACCAACCAAACCGTATTGATTACCGGCGCTTCCTGGGGGTTTGGTTACGAACTCGCAAAAAAATTCGCTGAGGACGGATACAACCTCGTGCTGGTTGCACGAAGTGAAGATAGACTGAATGAAATTGCTACAGACTTTAAATCTAAATACGGTATTAAAATTTTTGTACTGGTCAAAGATTTATTCTCACCATCTGCACCGGATGAAATTCATCAACAGATGCTGGATAACACTATTCAAATTGATATCCTGGTTAACAACGCCGGCGTTGGAACCTACGGTCAGTTTTCGGAAATTGAAACACAAAAAGATTTAAACCTGGTACAACTTAACGTTGTTGTTGTAACCCACATGACCAAATTATTTTTAAAAGACATGATTGCCCGCAAGCAAGGAAAAATTCTTAACGTGGCCTCCATGGCTGCATACCTGCCCGGTCCTTATATGGCGACTTACTTTGCCAGTAAATCTTATGTGAAATCGTTTACTGAATCGGTTAATGAAGAAGTTAAAGGTTCCGGTGTCAGTTTAATGGCGCTTTGCCCAGGTGTCGCTGCCACCAAATTTCAGGAAACGGCTGAGAATAAAAATGCCCTGATTGGAGGAGCCAAAGGCACAAAGTTTATGAGTGCTGAAGAAGTAATCGAAGGGGCCTATGCAGATTTCAAAAAGGGCAAGTCACTATCTACCCCTGGTGCGTCCACTAAAGTGATGTCTTATATCGTTCCGTTTTTACCAACCTCCTTGATGCTTAAATTTGTGAAAAAGTTTAACAGTAGCCCTGATATCAAACCCTATTAAAGAACCTTAAGCCAAGAATGACCATGGGT
Organism: Gammaproteobacteria bacterium; assembly: GCA_016764875.1. GTDB lineage: Bacteria > Pseudomonadota > Gammaproteobacteria > Pseudomonadales > Pseudohongiellaceae > NORP240. The sequence continues at coordinate 2,978 of JAESQX010000032.1, read as the reverse complement.
AACTTGCCGACAAAAACAGCGTGTAGCGTAGCAAAACAGTACTTTTGGCGATCAAGTTGAGTGCCTTGTTACACGTTTACTTAAAGTTATCGAAGAAGCCTGGAACAACATCGTAAACCACTTTTGGTTTGAGTCCGAGTTTATACTTCTCGAAAAGTGCTACAAGGCGCTCTCCATCTATTAACTCTATCGGCGGCACTCCATCACGTACCGCTTCTCGTTTGGCTTCTACTGTAAACCTGCCCGTTGTAATTATAATTCCTTTGTCAGCTTGCTTGCCTTGTTAAATGTGGGGTGCTAGCATTATGCGTATATCTATGCGCATTGCAATGGTGATTATATGCAAACATTATACGATTTAAATGCTCCAAAAAAACCAACAAATCTTAGCTTAAACAGTGACTTACTCATAAGGATCAAAGCGTTAAACATTAACCTCTCTGCAACTCTAGAGCAGGCCTTAAGGGCAAAGCTTGCTGAAAATGAAGCGGACAAGTGGGCAAAAGAGAATAAACGCGCCATAAAGGCATACAATGATTTTGTTGAAAAAAATGGACTTTTTGCTGATGAGCACAGGAATTTTTAATGGCACAATTTGATGTATATGCAAACCCAAGCAAACAAACACGAAATGCTTACCCCTTTATTTTGGATATGCAACATAGCTTGATAGAAGATATTACTACTAGAATTGTTGTGCCCTTGGGTGATGCTAAAAAGTTTAGAAATGAAGAACTGAAAGGTCTAACACCTAAGATTAAATTTGAAGGTAAAAACTTATTAGTTTTGATTCCGCAAATTGCATCTATGCCTAAAAATTCTTTGAAAAATCCAGTTGGTACATTGTTACATTTACGTGATGAGCTTATTGCAGCACTTGATCTGGCTATTACTGGCATTTAACCCTTTTTAATAAAGAGATGCTGCCTGCAGCATCTCCTTGATTTGTTTGTATAGTCCAACAGTGCTCCAATTGAGTTAATCTGCTTTCATTGTTGATTGCATTCTCGACGAAAGGCATCGACTGACGTTGGAAAGTTGACCTATTTCCAGTCATCAGTAGCATTGTATTTATCAATAGCCGTCAGGGAGAATATCATGAGTGATATACGTCGGCGCGTCTGGACATGGTTACTTATCTGGATTTGTTTGCGTGACCGGGATGGCCCTGTTTCTCTCTGGTCGACGTGGGGAAATGTTGAGGCCGTCAGGCGAAGTAAGGTCGCATCTCACCCCCCTTATTACTATCAGGGCAATCAGTAAAGCTTTATCCTTCGAGGGAACGGATCTTCGTGCCTATCACCCAGTGTGATAGGCACGAAGTGTGTCAATGAGGCGACAACATTCTTGTCAAAGCGAAGCAATTGCCGCGTTCAAAGTTGCACTGGGTCGCATCGCCGCAGAAACTTTATCTGTGTCCAGTCGAAAGTAACCACCCATATCTACCGGATCGCCCTGTGCTTCATTCAGCTCGTTAACAATTTTTGTTTCATTGTCGCTGAGGGTTTGAGCCAGTCCTGCAAATCGCTGTTGCAACTCGGCATCATCACTCTGCTGCGCCAGAGCCTGGGCCCAGTATAGAGCCAGGTAAAAATGGCTGCCGCGGTTATCCAGTTCATTCACCTTGCGGGATGGGGATTTATTGTTGTCAAGAAACTCTCCGGTTGCCTGATCCAGAGTCTCGGCCAGAATTTTTGCCCGCGCGTTCCCGCTTACCTCCGATAAATATTCCAGCGATGCTGTCAGGGCAAGAAACTCACCCAGGGAGTCCCAGCGAAGATGCCCTTCTGATTCAAACTGCTGCACGTGTTTGGGAGCAGAGCCTCCGGCACCGGTTTCAAACAGACCACCGCCTTTCATCAATGGCACAACAGACAACATCTTCGCACTGGTTCCAAGTTCAAGTATGGGAAACAGGTCGGTGAGATAATCCCGTAATACATTGCCGGTTACCGAAATAGTATCCTGGCCTTTCTTGATTCGCTCCAGGGAAAAAGCCATGGCTTCAATCGGCGTCATGATATGAATTTCAAGATCGTCGGTATCATATTCGGGCAGGTATCGATTTATCTTCTCAATCATCTGGTGGTCGTGGGCACGATTTCTATCGAGCCAGAACACGGCTGGAGTACCGGTTGCCCTGGCTCTGTTTACCGCCAGTTTTATCCAATCCTGAATAGGCGCATCCTTGGCCTGGCACATCCTCCAGATGTCTCCCTGACCGACACTGTGCTCAAGGAGAGTATTGCCCCCTTCATCCGTTACACGAATGGTGCCATCTGCGGGCGCCATAAATGTCTTGTCGTGTGAACCGTATTCCTCGGCTTTCTGTGCCATAAGACCAACGTTAGGCACACTGCCCATGGTAGTGGGGTCAAATGCCCCATGTTCTTTACAAAAGCTGATCACTTCCTGGTAAATACCGGCATAACAGCGGTCAGGAATAACGGCCTTGGTATCATGTAGCTGACCATCAAGTCCCCACATCTGCCCCGAAGAACGAATCGCAGCGGGCATTGAGGCATCAATAATAATATCGCTGGGCACATGCAAATTGGTGATTCCCTTGTCGGAATCCACCATGGCAAGATCGGGACGGAATGAATAACACTCTTGCAGGTCTGCCTTGATTTCTGCCTGCTTGTCCTCGTCAAGGCTGGTTATCTTGGCATAGACATCGCCAATTCCATTATTGGGATCAACACCCAGTTCGTCGAAAAGTTCAGCATGCTTTTCAAATACGTCCTGGTAGTAAACCGTGACAGCATGGCCAAAAATAACGGGATCAGATACCTTCATCATGGTTGCTTTTAAATGCAGGGAAAACAATATCCCCTGCTCCCGGGCCTTTTCTATTTCCCGTTCCAGGAATTCACGAAGAAGTTTCCGGCTCATAACAGAAGCATCAATAATTTCCCCAGCCTGAATAGCTGTACTTTCTTTAAGGGTCACCTCGTTGCCGTCATTGCCTGTAAATT
>JAESQX010000031.1 GCA_016764875.1 Gammaproteobacteria bacterium | reverse complement strand
GCTATAATGATCCAAGCCGGCCTTGGAGGTGTCGCAAACGTGACTATTTCTCCGTCTTTTACACTTTTCTGCATGCGATTGCTCCAGGCGATGCTTGTTAAGTGAGTAACTAATCACTAATTATAGAAAGTCAAATCAGGGTTGTATGATCCCCGCCTGATATACCGACCAAACACCTCTGATATATCGACCAAACACCAAAGGCCGCTTGCTTTCAGGGGGTCGCGAAGCAACCGGAAGAATGGGTCGTTTATGCGCTGGAAATTGATTGTATTTGTCCTGGGTGCCGTACTCATCGGTGGCGGCGGGTATTTCGCGTGGCTTCAACTCAGACCGGCCGGACTGCCGCCTGGATTCGCGATGTCAAACGGGCGTCTCGAAGCTGAGCGGGTGGATATCGCCACCAAGTTTTCAGGACGCGTGCAGGAGGTGCTGGTCGGTGAAGGCGATAGCGTCGAGGCCGGGCAGGTTCTTGTCCGAATGGATACTGGGGAACTTGAGGCGCAGCTCCGGGAAGCTGAGGCCGCTGTAAGCGAGAGCGAGCAACAGCTGAACCAGATGATGGCGTTTCTCACGCAGAGGAATAGCGAGTTGACCCTCGCGGAGCAGGAATATGAACGCTCGCGCGTACTCGGGGAGCGGGGATATTCGACAATTGAAAAAGTCCAGCAGCGGCAGGCTGCCAAGGCGACAGCTGAGGCGGCTGTCTTATCCGCAAATGCAGGGATTGAGCGGGCCAGAGCGGCTATAAATGTCGCGGTTGCTCGCGTCGAACGCATCGAGGAGAACCTGAAGGATTATGTGCTGACGGCGCCGCGGAGTGGGCGTATCCAATACCAGATTGCACAACCCGGCGAGGTGCTGGGGGCCGGTGGCCGGGTCCTGACACTCCTCGATCTTACCGACGTATACATGACCATATTCCTGCCGACCAGCGAAGCCGGTCCCTTGGAAATTGGCGCTGAAGCCCGGATCGTGCCCGATGCCGCACCTCAATATGTTGTTCCTGCAAAGGTTTCGTTCGTTGCAGCCAACGCACAATTCACGCCAAAATATGTTGAAACACTATCTGAGCGCGAAAAACTCATGTTTCGTGTACGGGTGCGCCTCCCGCGGGAGATTCTCATACGATATGAGCAAAGGGTGAAGGCCGGCCTCACGGGTATGGCATATGTCAGGATTTCACGCGATGTGGAATGGCCGGAATGGCTCCAGATCAATTTACCCGAGCAGGGCAGCCCCATTGGTGAATAAGGCAGCATCAATTGCGCGGCTCACATCGGTTAGCCACCGTTATGGGTCTGTGATTGCACTTGATGATGTCTCGATCGACATTCCCGCGGGTTGCATGGTCGGATTGATTGGCCCCGATGGTGTCGGCAAGTCCACGCTTCTCGGCCTTATCGCTGGTGTGCGAAAACTTCAGACAGGTCATGTTCTGGTGTTTGGCGGCGACATGGGCAGGCGCGGCCACCGAAATGAGGTTTGCACGCGGATCGCGTATATGCCGCAGGGGTTGGGGCGCAATCTATATCCGACGCTCTCTGTTCGCGAAAATGTTGATTTTTTCGGACGGCTTTTCGGTCAGTCAGCGTCTGAGCGCACGTGGCGCATTGATGACTTGCTGCACAGTACAGGCCTGCATCCATTTGCGGACCGGCCGGCGGCTAAACTTTCCGGCGGCATGAAGCAGAAGCTGTCGCTATGCTGCGCCCTCATTCATGATCCCGACCTGCTTATCCTTGATGAGCCTACAACCGGCGTCGATCCTTTGTCGCGCCGCCAGTTCTGGGAATTGATCGACCGTATTCGTGCACGCCGATCCACCATGAGCGTTATTACAGCGACCGCCTATATGGAGGAGGCTTCGGGGTTTGATCATCTGATCGCCATGGACGATGGGCAAGTGCTCGCAACAGGTACAGCGGCTGAGTTGAAAACGAAAACCAGTCGGGAAAGCCTCGAAGAGGCGTTCATTGCATTATTGCCGGAAGACAAGCGCTCGGGTCATACAATAGTGAAATTACCGCCAAGGCGCAGGCATGACGGCGTACTGGCAATCGAAGCCGACGGCCTGACCAAGAGGTTTGGCGATTTTACCGCTGTTGATCGGGTCACCGTCAAGATTGAGCGCGGTGAGATTTTCGGCTTTCTGGGTTCAAACGGTTGTGGAAAAACCACAACCATGAAAATGCTGACCGGCCTCCTGCCGCCGAGCGAGGGCACGGCCAAATTGTTCGGTATAATAGTTGATGCCAATGACATGGAAACGCGCCGACGCGTGGGCTACATGTCACAATCTTTCTCGCTTTACGGGGAACTGAGTGTCCGGCAGAATTTGGACCTCCACGCGAATCTCTTTGATATTCCCAGGGCGGAGGCGCCCAGTCGCGTGCGGGAAATGATTGAACGTTTCGATCTTGGTGATGTGGCGGATGAATTGCCAGAGAAACTGCCACTGGGTGTGCGTCAAAGATTGCAGCTTGCGGTTGCGGTTATCCACGAGCCGGAAATGCTCATTCTCGATGAGCCTACATCGGGTGTAGATCCAATCGCGCGGGACAAATTCTGGCGACTGCTCATCGAACTTTCGCGCAACGATGGCGTAACAATTTTTATCTCGACCCATTTTGTCAACGAGGCGGAACGTTGTGATCGCATCTCATTGATGCATGCTGGCAAAATTCTCGCAATGGATGTGCCCGATGCGTTGCGGCAGGCGCGCGGTGCTGACACCCTGGAAGACGCATTCATCGGCTATCTGGAGGATGCCGCCAACGCCGACGCATCCATAACACCGGATACCACTCCGCAAGCACGGGCTTCACGTTCTGGCATTGAGGCAGTTACATCGTCAGGTCGCCTTTTTGATCCACGTCGCATGTGGGCCTTTACGCGCCGTGAGGCGATGGAGTTGATGCGGGATCCAATTCGCATCATGTTTGCGTTTCTTGGCCCGATTATACTCGCTATCGCAATGGCGAACGGAATTTCATTTGACGTGGAAAAACTGGATTATGCGGTTCTTGACCAGGACCAATCTCAGGAAAGTCAGGGGTTTTTGGAAAATTTCTCCGGTTCACGCTATTTCAATCTGAAGCTTCCGATCACTACGCCCGCGGAACTTAATCGGCGGTTGCAGAACGGCGAGTTAAGGTTTGCACTGATCGTGCCGCCGAATTTCGGCCGGGACCTGCTGGCTGGCCGGACAACGGATGTAGGGGTTTGGTTAGATGGAGCTATAACCTTTCAGGCAGAAACGTCACGGGGTTATGTGCAGGGGGTTATTGCTAATTATCTGGCTGAATTTTCACGGCGGGAGACCGGCCGGGAGCCTGTTGCCCAACTGGCCGAAATTGAAACGCGCTTCAGATACAATCAGGCATTTCTTAGCGTCTACGCGATCTCGCCGGGCGTGCTTATGCTTTTGATCTATATGTTCTCTGCCATGCTAACGGCGCTTGGTGTTGTCAGAGAGAAGGAACTGGGGTCGATTATAAACCTCTACGCGGCTCCCGCCAGCAAGCTGGAATTCCTGGTCGGGAAACAATTGCCGTATATTGCCATCGCGATGGTCAGTTTTGTTAGCCTGGTGATACTGATAGTTGTATTCTTTCAGGTTCCGATTACGGGTAGTTTAGCGGCGCTCATGGTCGGCGCTGTACTGTTTGCGACGGCTGCCACTGCGCTTGGTTTGGTCATTTCGTCTTTCGTTTCAACCCAGCTTGCCGCCATTTTCGGGTCGGCCATCATCGTCATGATTCCGACGTTGAATTTTTCAGGGATGCTCTATCCTGTTTCAACACTGGAGGGCAGCGGCTGGATCATCGGGCATCTCTTCCCGGCACTGTATTTTCAGAAGATTACAAGCGGGGTCTTCAACAAAGGTCTGGGATTCTCGTCCCTCTACCAAAACTATCTTTGGCTGGCGCTCTTCTGTGTTGTTTTCTGGGCAATGGCCACATTGTTGCTGAAGAAGCAGGAGAAGTGATGCGACGGCGGCTTAAAAACGTCTTTCGGCTTGGCGTGAAGGAGCTCAACAGCCTTCGGCGTGACCCGGTTCTGGTATTTCTGATCGCATTCACCTTCACCTTCGCAGTCTATACGGTAGCAACCGGCGTGCAGACTGAATTGCGCAACGCCTCTATTGCTGTCGTGGATGAGGACAGATCTGAATTGTCGCGCCAAATTCGCGCGGCATTCCTGCAACCTTATTTCCAGACACCAGTGCTTCTGGATCTTGATGAGATCGATGCAGCAATGGATGCGAGCCGCTATGCTTTCGTGATCGATATTCCACCAGGTTTTCAAGCCGACATACTCGGTGCCCGCCAGCCGCGGCTTCAGGTCAATGTCGATGCAACTGCGATGACGCTGGCTGGAAATGGCGCTGCCTATATTCAAACGATCATCAGTGGGCAACTTACCGAATTTTTGAACAGATCTGATTTGCAATATATTCAACCCGTCACCGTAACGATGCGGACAATGTTTAATCCAAATCTCGATTCAAGCTGGTTCATGTCTGTAATGCAGATCGTCTCCAACATCACAATGTTGTCCCTGATCCTGTCGGGGGCTGCGGTGATCCGCGAGCGCGAGCGGGGAACCATCGAACATCTGCTGGTCATGCCTGTGACGCCGGGCGAAATCATGTTGGCCAAGATATGGGCCAACGGGCTGGCGATCCTGCTGGCGGTAATTGTCTCGCTTTACGTGGTCGTCCAGGGTATCCTTGCCGTCAGGATCAGTGGTTCTATCGCACTGTTTGTATTTGGTGCAGCATTGTTTCTTTATGCCATGACCGCCCTTGGAATCGTGCTATCAACCTTTGCCAAGTCGATGCCACAATTCGCACTTCTGGCAATTCCTTTCTTTGTTGTGATGAATATGCTCTCAGGCGGCACTTCACCGCTTGGAGGTATGCCGAAATCTTTGCAAATCATAATGCAGGCCGCACCCTCGACCCACTTTACCAGCTTTGCACAGGCCGTCCTGTTTCGGGGTGCGGGCATAGAGATCGTTTGGCCGCAGATGGTGGCAATGGTGGCTATTGGGACGCTGTTATTCCTCTTGGCGATGATGCGCTTTCGCGCGACCATGTCCTCAGCGCATTAGCACCAATTTGCTCCTTGCTGTTCTCACCTCTTGCTGTAATGGAGAAAATTCAATGAGCAAGCAAACACCCGACAAGGCGAAAATGGAAAATGCACTTTTTCTCTATGAGGCGTGTGAGGCGCTTGGCTATAGCGATCAGGTTTTTCGCTTGCTATCGGGAGCAAGCCGAGAATTTACGGTACAACTGCCATTATTGCGCGATGACGGC
>JAESQX010000030.1 GCA_016764875.1 Gammaproteobacteria bacterium | reverse complement strand
GGGTTTTTCCGTGACGGTTGCTGTAATACCAACGATGATGATGTTGGCTCTCACACTATCTGTGTGGAGATGACCCGGGAATTTCTCGAGTACTCAAGGTTTCGTGGTAATGACCTTACTACACCGGCTCCTGATTTCGGTTTTCCGGGTCTTAAGCCGGGCGATACCTGGTGTTTATGTGCGGCGCGCTGGCTTGAAGCTTATGAAAACAATATGGCGCCCAGGGTATATTTGATGCGAACTCATAAGAAGGCACTACAGATAGTAGCGCTGGACAAACTAAAGGAATTCGCCGCTGACTTGAACTAGCAGATAATTACCGGCTATCAGAAATTGGCTGGACGGATCACGATAGAGTCAGGTAAAGTTCTGCTTTGCAATTAATAATAGATAGCCAAAAAAAAGGTGGGGAGTAGCGTGCGAGATTTTATTTCCAGCAAATCATTACGATTTTTTCTGTTACCGATACTGACTAGTTTCTCTTTTGGCCTGAGCGCCCAGCAATATCCGGATCCGGAGCGATATGAAGAGGACTTTCAACAATTCGAGCAGCAGGACCGTCTTAGTCCCGCTCCGGAGGGTGCGATTGTTTTGACTGGAAGCTCAAGTATTGCTCGCTGGAATGACCAGGCCAAGGCTGCCCTGGCACCGCTTACGGTAATACCGAGGGGTTTCGGTGGCAGCATCATGCATGATGTATTGCACTATCTGGACCGGGTTGCTCTCAACTACAAGCCTCGCGCTATTCTTATCTATGAAGGAGACAATGATACAGGCCTCAGTAGATACGCGATTGATAAGGAAATGATTCTTGCTGACCTTAACCTGATCATTGGGAAGATCCATAGAGAACTGCCTGAAACCCGCATTTACCTTCTATCTGTCAAGCCCAGTATTTCGCGAGAAGGTGTATGGAAACAAGCTCAGGCGGTAAGTGCAGGATACCGGCAGATTGCCGCAGGTGACCCGCTGGTCTATTACGTCGACGTTGCAAATCCGTTTCTGAATAACGATGGCTCGGTGATGACAGATATCTTCGTGGAAGACGGATTGCATCTGAATGATCTGGGCAATGCCATCTGGGGTTCTTCAATCAAGGCGGCGTTAATGCCCATGGAAGCCAGACACGAAAAATAAGTTGTGTTCAGGCTCCTGCGGGAGGAATTTTCGGGAAGAGTTGGATCTGTTCGCTGATTTTCTCCGTATCATTTAACTTGACCGGGGAATAATCTTGCCTCATTATCGCGCCCCTATGAATACACATACTTATTTTTGGTGGTTCCAATTCCAGGGCCGCCAATTGAAAATTCACTAATTCATTTCTTGGCCGCCCGTTGTCTGTGGCGGCCTGTTGCTTCAAATACATCCCAGGTTCGCCATTTTTCAATCGGGCTTTCAAGTCGTGAAAGTTGCTATTGGGGAACCAGATCATGCAATCAATAAAACAATCCCGGTACAAAACCCGTGGCGGAATTCACGTGCACCGTTCCAGCACTGTGGAAGACTATTGGGTGGCGATATCCCGATTGACGGAGAGTCTGGATGATCATCGCGGGGTTTTACTTTGTTCTTCCTATGAATTTCCGGGACGTTATACCCGCTGGGATATTGGGTTTGTAAACCCGCCTTTACAGGTAAGCTCAAAGGGTAGTCAGGTATTTATTGATGCCCTTAATCTGCGTGGAGAGATTCTCCTGCCGGCTGTTTATCACGGTTCGCAGCAGAATCAGGATCTGGCATACCTGGCCCATGATGGCAGGCAAATTCGGATAGGCATTAAAACCGAATTTGAAGAAGTCGCCGAGGAGTTTCGCAGTAGACAGCCATCGGTATTTTCTGTACTACGCAGTCTCGTCGATCTGTTTGGCTCTGAGCGAGATCCCTACCTCGGTCTGTACGGCGCTTTTGGTTATGACCTGGGATTTCAGTTCGAGGATGTGGAGCGATTCCAGACCCGGGATAAGGTATCAAGGGATCTGGTTCTGTACTTGCCGGACCAGATTCTGGTGGCCGACCACAGCTCTGGTGAAACACTCTGTCATAACTATGATTTCGTTTGTCGCAATTGGGATTCCCCGGAATCCAAGGAAACTACGGGCGGATTCCGTCGAACCGGTCTAACGTCGCCATTTGCACCTGCAATTCACGTGGATCGCCAGGGAGATCACCTGCCGGGTGAATATGCAGGGAGTGTAAATAACGCACTGCAGCACTTTAGAAAAGGGAAATTATTTGAGGTTGTTCCGGGGCAAATATTTTTCGAACCTTGCAAGGATAAACCATCAGAGGTTTTTCGCCGTCTTAAAGAGAGTAACCCGGCCCCTTATGGTGCATTGATCAACCTGGGTGAGCAGGAATATCTGGTAGCGGCATCTCCAGAAATGTTTGTAAGGGTAGATGGTCGCCGAATAGAAACCTGCCCCATATCCGGAACTATCAAACGTGGGTCCGATGCCATCGGCGACGCGAGTCAGATCAGAAAACTTCTGAATTCGGCCAAGGACGAGTCGGAACTCTCCATGTGCACAGACGTTGATCGAAACGACAAGGCTAGAGTTTGTGAGCCGGGCAGCATTAAAGTTATCGGGCGTCGACAAATTGAACTGTACTCACGATTGATTCATACAGTAGATCATGTGACCGGCACGCTGGATCAAAGGTTTGATGCCCTTGATGGTTTCCTCGCTCACACCTGGGCTGTCACGGTTACCGGGGCACCCAAACATGCCGCGATGCAGTTTATCGAGGAACATGAGAAGTCCCCCCGGCTATGGTATGGGGGAGCCATCGGTCATGTCGGGTTTGACGGGAATATGAATACCGGGCTCACCCTGCGCACCATGCGTATCAAGGATGGGGTGGCCGAAATTCGGGCGGGGGCTACTTTGCTGATTGACTCGGATCCGGATGCAGAGGAAGCAGAGACCAGACTGAAAGCGTCCGCATTACTGGATGCAGTGCGCGGTAAAGTTATTACTGTGAAGAATGGCGATGACCGAGTGGCCGATATTGTCCGTAGCACATCGGGAAAGGGCGCCGGATTGAAGGTGCTGATGGTGGACCATCAGGATTCGTTCGCTCACAATCTGGCAGCCTACTTCAGGCAATGCGGCGTTTCTCTTATCACTATGCGACCCGAACTGGCAAAACGCTACCTGCTCAAAAACAGGGTAGACCTGGTTATTCTATCGCCGGGCCCGGGAATACCCGCTGATTTTAATACGGCAGGAACCATTGAACTATGCCTGCAAAATAAAATACCGATGTTTGGTGTATGCCTGGGATTACAGGCTCTGGTGGAATATTTTGGTGGTTCTCTTGGGATTCTGGAATATCCCATGCATGGTAAATCATCAATGGTAAGACATCTCGGTGGAGTGCTATTTAACGGCATCCCGGAGCAGTTTAATGCGGGGCGCTACCATTCCCTGGTGGCCGAGAGGATTCCTGACTGTCTCGAAATAACAGCGCATGCGGATAACGATACAGTTATGGCTATCGAACATCGCAGTTTGCCGGTGATGGCGGTTCAGTTTCATCCGGAGTCAATTCTGACCTTGCAAGGCAATACTGGACTACGGTTAATTGCCAATGTTGTACAGTACATGGCGGCATTGAAGGCCAGGGATAGAACAGCCTGCCAGGGAACCTCTGAATAAGTATTCAGGGGTTCCCTAGACCTCAAGCCATTCTGCCCGGATAGCATCTGCCTCAAGCAGGCTGGCAGGTGTTCCCCGGTAGACAATTTTTCCGTGGCCCATGACATACACCCGTCGGGAAATTTTCAGGGCAATGGAAAGCTTTTGTTCTACCAGCAGTATAGCGACACCACGCCTGGCGATTTCCTGTAGCAAGTCGGCCACTTGCGCTACCACTTTGGGCGCCAATCCTTCTGTGGGTTCGTCAATCATAATTAATTCTGGATCACCCATCAGGGTACGACACATACAGAGCATTTGTTGCTCACCACCACTGAGTACTCCGCCGTGAACATCGGCCCGCTCGGCAAGGTTGGGAAACATTTCAAAAATACTGTCAATCGTCCAGCGACCGCTACTTACAGTAGATTTCATACCTAATATCAGATTCTGCCTGACGCTCAGGGTTGGAAAGATGTCCCGATTCTCCGGTACGTAACCGATACCCAACTGAGCTATTTCGAAGGCTTTTTTGCCGGCAATTTCCTGACCCTTGAACTTAATTGATCCACTGGGAGCCACTTCTCCCATGATGGTTTTTACTGTGGTTGAGCGACCAACGCCGTTTCTTCCCAGCAAGCTGACGATTTCGCCTTCCCCAATGTCAAAGGTCACTCCCTGAAGGATATGGCTCTTTCCGTAATAGGCATGCAGGTCTTTGACTTCAAGCACGGGTGGCTACCTCGCCGAGATAGGCTTCTTGAACCCTGGCATTTTGGCGAATATTATCCGGTGTGTCGCAGGCGATGACTTCTCCGTAGACCAGTACCGATATGCGATCTGCCACGTCGAACACAATATTCATATCATGTTCCACCATTATCAGGGTTTTGCCTTCGGTTACCTTGCGAATCAATTCCACGGCATTTTTCGCCTCACTGTGACTCATGCCCGCTACGGGTTCGTCCAGCATGACCAATTCGGCGCCCCCGGCGATGGCGATTCCCAACTCAAGCGCACGTTGTTGTGCGTAGGCCAGTTCACCCGCCGGGATGTGAGCCTTGTCCTGCAGACCAATCTGTTCCAGAGTTGATAATGCTGTTTCATTGAGGTCATTTTCGCGCCCGAGTAAGTGCCAGAAGGAATACTTGTACCCACATGACCACAACAAAGCGCAGCGAATGTTTTCAAATACATTCATACGAGGAAAAATGTTGGTCACCTGAAAACTTCGGGCCAGACCCAGCCTGGCTATTTCATAGGGGGCCTTGTTTTCTATAGGTTGACCTTTAAATAAAATAGAGCCAGATGACACATTATAAAGGCCACTGATCAGGTGGAATAATGTCGATTTTCCCGCGCCGTTGGGGCCGATAATGGCATGCTTTTCTCCTTCGATGATATCCAGAGAAACCCCACGAATTATTCTGGTTTCGCCAAAATTCTTGGTTACATCCTGTAGCGAAAGCAGCGCCACTATCTTCGCTCCTCTTGCGTGACTACAGGAGCATTGGCTTCTTCCCAGGCGTATTTTAACTGTGCCAGTGACTTTCTGGTGGCAAAGACGGCCATGGCGGTTACCGTGATAATGATTACCCAGCTAATCAAACTGGATGAAGTAAATGTAAATCCCAGGTAATGAAATGCTTCTTCTTCGGTGTAGCTCATTTCTATCATGGCAACTACGCCCATTGCACTTATCAGCGCAGGTACGCCGGTAATAATATAGGGCAGCATCAGGACTTTCAGCTTGCCGTGAACCCAGGCGGCCTGGTGCATCATAATAAAACCGGCAAAGCCGCGAGGAAGAAACATGACCGTTAATACAAACATTGAACCCAGGTAGAGTAGCCATAGTTCGGTGTAGTTGCTCAGCAGCGAATTCATCAAGGTCAGCACAATGGCTCCAATGATGGGGCCAATGAAATACCCCAGCCCGCCAATATAGGTCATCAGCAATACTCTTCCGGAGGTAACCGCATTAAGATTTTCTTCGGTAATAAACTCATAGTTCATGGCAAATAAACCGCCGGCAATTCCGGCAAATAACCCGGCCGCGCAAAAGGAAATAAAACGAACCCGGCGCGCGCTGTAGCCGATAAATTCGGCGCGCTCTGGATTGTCACGCACGGCGTTTGCCATGCGTCCTGCGGGTGTCTGGGTAAACAGGTACATAAACACCGTGGCAATAAACACCCAGCCAGCTGCCAGGTAATACACTTCTACATCCTGTGCGAAATCCACCCCGAAAAATAACGGCCCGAAGGTTCTGTCGCCACTGATTCCCGCTTCGCCACCGAAAAAGTCCGAGAAAATCAGCGAGCATGCGGCGATCAATTCCCCGATACCCAGTGAAATCATGGTAAACACCGTGCCTGCCTTGCGGGTTGAAAAACTTCCGATAAATATTCCCGCCAGCAAACCAAATAGCCCTCCCACCAGCGGAATAAGCAACACGGAAATATAGATTGTTTCGAATTCAATCATTTTCAGCGCATGTACGGCCATGAATCCGCCGAGACCAAAATAAACGGCGTGCCCGAAAGAAAGCATGCCGCCCTGTCCCAGCAACATGTTGTAGCTGAGGGCAAAAATGATGGCGATAGTCATCTGGTTAAGAATGGATATTGCAAGTATGGAAGTAAATAAACTGGGTAGCACCAGCAGCAGCAATCCGAAGACAATCCATAAGGAGAGTTTTTTCAACATAGGCATTACTACTCTCTTTTGCCAAGCAGGCCGGAGGGTCTGAAAACAAGCACCAGCACCAGTAGCAGAAAAGGAAGAATAGGAGCAATCTGGGGCAGGGTGATGGTCCACAAATCGTTTAAAGGGTGGCTTCTTTCGAAGGAGATGCCGAGCAGATTCAATAGATCCGGCATCCCTACATTGGAGGCAATTGCATAGGATTGCAGCAGGCCGATCATCAATGAGGCAATGAAAGCCCCGGCAAGGGAGCCAAGCCCGCCAATTACTATGATGACAAACACAATGCTGCCAAGAACTGCCGACATGCCAGGGAAAGTGGTAAGAACAGGCCCGGCGATAACTCCGGCTAAACCGGCCAGCGCCGAACCAGCGCCGAACACACACATAAAAATGAGCGGTACATTATGGCCCAGGTTGGCTACTGTATGGGGATGGGTGATGGCGGCCTGAATAATGATGCCGATGCGGCTTTTGGTGAGGGTGTAATAAAGTCCGATAAAAATCGCCACAGAAATAAAAATCATGAATCCGCGATAGGCGGAAAATTCCTGTCCAAAAAGAGTAAAAAGAGCGAAATCCAGAATTTCAGGTTGCTGGTAGTTCTTGGTGTCACGACCCCAGAAAAATTGAATAGCTTCTTCTATAAGGAATGCCAGGCCAAAGGTAAAAACCAGTTCCGCCACGGGACCTGACTTGTGCACCTGCCGCAAACCATATCGCTCTACCAGGGCGCCCAGAACACCAACAATTATCGGTGCAATTATTAACCCGGACCAGAAACCAAGTCTTATGCTGACAGAATAGGCAAAGTAGGCGCCGAGCATATAGAGGCTGGCATGGGCAAAATTCAGTATTCCCATCATGCTGAAAATGAGGGTGAGACCACTGGCCAGCATAAACAGGAGCAGACCGGTTACAATCCCGTTCAAAGTGGCAAAAATGAAGATTTCTAGCATGTCAGGATTGTCTCGGTAGTAGTTACATCAGCGCATCAAATTACCTGAGCAGTATAGCCAGAACACACTATCGGGCAGGGCGCCTCATGCGGCAACTGGAATCCCGAATGGTTTCTTCCAGGGGCACATGGTACTTGGAATGTAAACCGAAGCCTGAGTTATCCGCATCAAATTCAACCTCGTCGTCGGTGTGCACTGATATGTGCAGAGACTGAAATATCTGGTGATCACTACCGCGCATCCAGACTTCTTCACCACTGAGGGTTGTAAATCGCATGTCTTCCAATGCCAGGGCAATATCATAAGGATCAGTACTCTGGGATTTTTCCATGGCCGCTACCACCATGGACAAGGCGTTGGTAATGCGGGGCTGGGTTACATCATTGTCTGGATTTTTGGCTTTGAACGCGCGAATAAATTCCTTTCTTTGCTCGGTGGGAACAGGGTTTGAGATTTCATTGTGAATCAGATGTACCAGGTCCTTGGCATCGGCACCCAGCGTTGCAGTAATGCCATCATAAGCCGCATAAAAAGTGTAAATGGGAATTCGCAGGCCTGAATCGATAATAGAACGGGCCAGGGATACCATGTCCGCTCCGTAATTTCCGGTGATGACGGCATCCGCTCCGGACGCTACGATTTTGGTGACATAGGGGGTGAAATCTTTTACCTGACCAATGGGATGAAATTCATTTCCCACAATCTCAATATCAGGCCTCTTGGCCTCCAGCATGTCGATGGAAGTTTCTGAAATCACGTGGCCGAAGGAGTAATCCTGCCCGATTATGTACATACTCTTGATGTCATCATTCATCGCGATGAAATCGGTAAGCGTTTCCAGTTTCATCACCGCGTGGGCATCGAAGCGGAAATGCCAGAAGCTGCATTCGTCTTCCGTTAATATGGGATCAACGGCCGAGTAGTTGATCTGTAAAACTTCCTGAGAAGGGTTGCGGCGATTGTGTCGGCGGATGGTTGTACTGAGCGTATTGGCCACGGCTGAACTATTGCCCTGAAAAATAATCTGAATTCCTTCGCTTACGGCTCGCCTGAATTGTAATTGTGTTTCCGTAGGGCTTTGCCTATTGTCCAGGGGAACAATTTCGATCATGCGGCCACCGAGAATTCCGCCTTTGGAATTAAACAGGTAGTCGGCTGAAAACTGCATTATTTTCAGGCCGCTGGTACCGACAGAGGCG
>JAESQX010000029.1 GCA_016764875.1 Gammaproteobacteria bacterium | reverse complement strand
CGCCTGATTTCGGATTTCCACGGTGGGCAAATCCGTGCAGATAATTTGACTGATACCTCCGGTGTCGCAATTACGGTTGTTTTCCCCCTGTTTTTTAAATAGTGGCGTCGAAGCTACAGCAATCTTCTTGCATGAGGCCCGGGGTGGGGTTAATCGCCGGTATAGAACTTGGGAGCGTTCCGCTTAACAACCGGTGAATCCGCTGCCCAGGCATGACAGGTTCCCAATATCTGGGGGCGTTGTTTGTTGTCGCCGGTATCGGAGCCAGATTGTTGTAGCTGCTGTTTTCGTGGCCAGATTGTTTGAAAGGCCACCGTCGCCATGGGAAACAGCAATTCGGTGAGATGGGTGCAACCGTCGGTTCCACCCACCACCTGCCTGATTGCTTTGCGCCAGCCTGGTCCCATGTTGATACCAATAAGTGCTTTGTAGTTGGGGGCAATATCCGGGCACATTTCGAATGGACTGTTGTCTGTAGCCGCTTCTATATTCCTGACCACGAAATCGTCATCAATTGTGACCCGTAATAGCATTTCATGTAATGGCTCGCCCGCTTCCACGGCACCGCGCCAGTCGTTTTTAAATCCATGGGTCTTGACGTCAGTCATATGGGCTTCGATATCCCACATGCCATCTGCGCGCTCAAATCCTTGAAAGGTTATAGCCCGGGTGTGTAGATGTTCCCTGCTGCTGGGTTCTGGCAATGGCATAAATTGATTCCTGATGGTCTCGAGGTGGTGTGATGTCGCTAATCATCAGCTGTTTGCGCGAGCTGGCGCAGATTATAACCTATCCCCGTATTGCCTCCCATAATCAACCTTGTCGATTGGTAAAAACGGCAGGGTGTGGTGTTCTTAAAGAAATGTAACCCATTGATTTGACATAATAATATATGTGGTTCCAGGTCGGTCCGGAGCTTTCGGTAAAACTGTTAGTTGCCAGAATGAGGTGCTCTTCGAAATGGCGGCCCATTCGATTTTAACCTGACGCTCAGGCATAATGCTCCGCATTCTATAGTTATCAGTAGAGGAATTGGCACAATGGCAAGAGCAACAGCGCGGCACATTCTGGTTGAGACAGAAGATAAGTGCCTGGAATTAAAACAGCGAATCGAAGAGGGCGAAGATTTTACAGCGGTGGCTAAAGAGTTCTCCACTTGCCCTTCAAGCGCCCAGGGTGGCGATCTGGGTCAATTCGGGCCCGGCATGATGGTAAAGGAATTCGACGAAGTGGTATTCAGTGCCGACATCAATTCATTGCAGGGGCCGGTAAAGACCCAGTTTGGTTATCATTTGTTGGAAGTAACCGAACGTACTGACTAGGGCTTGTAATCCTCCGGGTGAATACCATTAGGTTACTGTTTCTGTGTACCGGGAACTCCTGCCGTTCGCAAATGGCGGAAGGTTGGGTGCGTTCCCTCGCCGCCGAACTTCCCAAATATTTATCTGTTGAAGCTGAATCCGCAGGTCTCGAGGCCCATGGCCTGAACCCGAAAGCCGTCAAGGTTATGGCTGGTCTTGACGTGGATATCAGCGCGCAGCAATCGAAAATAATAAGCGACGTTTTAATAGAAGCAGCTGACATCGTAATCAGCGTTTGCTCCCATGCCGATCAGCATTGCCCGGTGTTGCCTGGTGAGAAACGCAAATTGTATCTCCCCTTTGACGACCCCGCACTCGCCCAGGGTACCGAAGCCGAAATCATGGGTGAGTTCCAGCGAATCTGCCTTCAGATCAAGGAGGCAATGATAGATTTGCTAAATACATTAAAAGCTACCCGGCTGAGTGAATTACGCGGCGACGTATTTGATCAGCAGGATGTTGAAGTGCTTTCCCGTATTCCGGGTCATCAGGGTTTTATCCCCGTTGATGTCCTGCAATTAAAGCACCGCTTGTTTGCCGGAGGCTGGAGCGAAGACATCCGCCGCGAGCTCGCGGTTCGGGATCAGGCAGTCGGTGTTTTACTTTACGATCCTGACACCGATGAAGTGGTATTGGTTCGTCAGTTTCGAACCGGTATATTGACTCATAATCAGAGTCCCTGGCTGCTGGAAATAGTAGCAGGCATGGCCGGTACTGGTGAAGCCCCAGCCGATGTGGTAAAACGAGAAGCCAAAGAAGAAGCAAATTGCGATGTAAGCGAACTGATTCCCATATGTGAGTATTTTAATAGTCCGGGGTGGAGCGACGAAAAAGTCAGCCTTTTTTGTGCCCGGATTGATGCAGGTTCCGCTGGGGGTATTCACGGCCTGGATGAAGAGCATGAAGATATCCTGGTGGTAACGATGGCATTGGACGAGGCGGTTAAAGCAGTAGAAACCGGCGGCATAAACAACGCCATGGCCATCATCGCTGTTCAGTGGTTAAGACTTAACAGGGATGTGGTTAAGAAACAGTGGAATAATGCGTACCAGTGCCCTGCGCTATAAGTTGCACTTATTGTAAGCTGCGTGTTATGTGAATCTGGTTTGGAGACACTGTATAACCAGATCTATTAAGAGAAAGTTGTCGAATAATGAGAACCCGTAAGTACAGCATCGACCTTATCAAGCAAATGGCGGAATGCGATGCCAATTACATCCGCTTGCTCAAGTTAATTCCCCAGCTTCAGGTTTATCGAAACAAGTCTCTGGTGAGGAATTCGTTTTTCCAGAACCCGGCCGGATTACCGGGCGAAACCAAACAGGCTCCTGCGGGTAACAAGGTTTTCAAGGAGGCGCCACAGGTTAAATTAGAAGGGAAAGTGGCCGAGTTCTGTATTGCGGATGATGAAGGTAGCAATCAGAAAACCGTAGTCGAAATCAGCGTAATTGAATCTTTTAAATACACCACAACGCTGGAGATAGTACAAAAACCACAGGCAGGCAAGTGGATATCCAATCCAACCATGCAGGTGAGGGTGTGCCACGGTGCCAGTACAGCGGAAGTAACCAGTTATCAGTCTCACAGAAATTTCAAAGCAAAATATCCGCAGCCAAATCGAATGATGTACCATCGTGACGAAAAAATGCAGATAAACAAATTCCTGGGAGAATGGCTGAATCATTGCCTGCAAGCCGGCCGATGTATAAAGATGCCAGATCTGGCATTTAATTGCTCAGAGACTTCCTGAAACTTGGTGATAGTATAAACCCGTGCATTCAGAAAACGATCCAATCAAGCTTCTTCAAATTACGGATGTGCATCTTTACGCCATGCCTTCGGGCACACTGCTGAAGATGAATACCCATGAAGCATTTGCCCGGGTTTTGGACGTGGTGCAGGAAAAAGAGAATAAAATTGATCTGGTTCTTGCTACCGGGGATATTGCCCAGGACGGCACCGTTGCCGCCTATGAAAAATTTATGAATGATATAAAAGTTATCGATGCACCGGTTCGCTGGATACCGGGAAATCATGACATAAGAGACGTGATGCGGGATGTGGCTGGAAACAGCGGTCTGTGTAATAAGGCTGAAAAAGTTGGTAATTGGCAGGTGGTCCTGCTGGATTCCAGCAGGCCGAATCACGTCGATGGTTTTATTAACGAGGAAGAGATGGAGTTTCTGGACGCAACCCTTGCAGAAGCTGAAATGGATGAGGAAATCGACCACTGCCTGGTGACGTTACATCATAACCCGGTGCCGGGAAGTTCCAGCTGGATGAAAGATATCGGCTTGCGAAATGACAAAGAATTTCTTGATATGGTCAAAAGCCACGAAATCGTACGCGGCGTAATCTATGGCCATATTCATCAGGATCTGGATTTCAAGATAGGCAATATACGTTATTTTTGTACACCATCCACCTGCATACAATTCAAACCCGAGGTGATTGATTTTGCCCTGGACGAACTTAATCCCGGCTATCGTCGTTTTGAGCTTCACCGTGATGGAAGTATTGAATCCGAAGTAATACGGGTAAGTGGCACTCAGTTCAAGGTAGACCTTACAAGTGAAGGCTACTGAAATCGATAGCAGGGGAAAATCCGGACGATGGTTCCTTTAATTTACTAATGACACGACCTGATCTATTTGTAATTTACCTGCACGGTTTTCTGAGTTCCCCTGAATCCAAAAAAGCACAACAGACTATTCATTATTGTAATGAAAACGGACTGGGCGACAATCTGCTGGTTCCGTATATGCCCGGGGGGCCGGCGGAAACCCTGGAGGAAATCCAGCAAGTCATAGATTCCCATAAAGAGGGCCATATTGGGCTCATTGGCAGTTCGCTCGGGGGCTATTATGCGACCTGTCTGGCCGAAGCCAATAATCTCAAGGCAGTGCTGATAAATCCCGCTGTGCGGCCCTATGAACAATGGAGTGAATACATCGGTGAGCGCAAGAATTACTACTCCGGCGATATTCATCAGATAACCGAAGAGCATGTAAAAGAGCTGGAAGATATGGACAATAAAACGCTGGCATACCCAGAGAATTACATGCTGTTGGCGAAGACCGCCGATGAAGTTCTCGACTACCGTCTTTCCGAAGCGCGCTATCAGGAAGGCACCTGTATTATCCAGGAAGGTGGCAATCACAGTTTTGAAAATTATTCCGCATTTCTTCCTATAATTTTCGATTTCCTGGCTATCAAGAATTAAAATCAGTGCGCGATAAATTATTATTCAGCGGCAGTTATTTAACTACTCCTCGCATATAGAGAATTAAGCATGAGCAACAACTACGATGCGGACGCAATTGAGGTTCTCAAGGGCCTTGATCCTGTTCGTAAGCGACCGGGTATGTACACTGATACAACCCGGCCCAACCATCTCGCCCAGGAAGTAATTGATAACTCTGTGGATGAAGCCATTGCGGGCTTCGCAAAAAATATCTCCCTTACCCTTTATAAAGACGGCACGGTCGAAGTAACCGATGATGGCCGGGGAATGCCCATAGACAAGCACAAGGGTGAAAAGGTCAGCGGGGTGGAGCTGATTCTTACGCGTCTTCATGCTGGCGGAAAGTTCTCCGGTGATAGCTACCAGTATTCCGGTGGCTTGCATGGCGTAGGGGTCTCCGTGGTCAACGCCCTGTCCAAAACACTGGAAGTGACGGTCAGGCGTGACGGCGTTGTCTATCTGATGAAGTTCGAAAACGGCAACAAGGCTTCCGAATTAAAACCCATCGATACGGTTGGCAAGCGAAACACCGGCACCACGGTAAGCTTCCTGCCGGATGAAAAATATTTTGACTCGTCCAAAATTTCAATTCTGAAACTTAAACATGTTCTAAGAGCCAAGGCGGTGCTTTGCCCTGGCCTGGCAGTGAGCTTCATCGACAAAACGGTGGACGGTGACAAGGCGCAAAGCGAAGACTGGTATTACGAGGACGGTCTCACCGATTATCTTGTCCGGGCCACAGAGGAATTCGAAACCTTACCATTGATACCTTTCACCGGCTCTATGCAGGGGAACGATGAAGCTGTTGACTGGGCGATTCAGTGGCTACCCGAAGGCGGGGAAGTTATTGCCGAGAGCTACGTCAATCTGATTCCTACACCTCTTGGTGGAACCCATGTTACCGGCCTTCGAACAGGTCTGCTGGATGCCGTTCGGGAGTTCTGTGAGTTTCGCAATTTGTTGCCCCGGGGACTGAAATTATCATCCGAGGATATCTTTGATAAATGCTGCTATGTACTGTCCTCCAAGCTGATTGATCCCCAGTTTTCCGGCCAGACCAAGGAGCGATTATCCTCAAGGCGGTGCCCTGTGTTTGTATCCGGCGTGGTAAAAGACGCCTTCAGCCTCTGGTTAAATCAGCATACCGACGAAGCGGAAGCACTGGTTGAGCTGTGTATAAAAAATGCCCAGGGCAGGTTAAAGGCTGGCAAGATGGTAACTCGAAAGAAAGTTACCATGGGCCCGGCATTACCAGGAAAGCTGGCCGACTGTTCCAGCGCAGATGTCATGGACGGAGAGTTGTTCCTGGTCGAGGGTGATTCGGCAGGAGGGTCTGCGAAACAGGCACGAGACCGCGTATTCCAGGCCATCATGCCGTTGCGTGGGAAGATCTTGAATACCTGGGAAGTGGATTCAACCGAGATTCTCGCTTCACAGGAGGTCCACGATATTGCTGTAGCCCTCGGAGTGGACCCGGGGTCCAGCAATATAGACGGTTTGCGCTACGGGAAAATTTGTATCCTTGCCGATGCAGATTCTGATGGATTACACATTGCGACCTTATTGTGCGCCCTGTTTGTTAAACACTTTACGCCCGTTGTTGCAGCGGGCCATATCTATGTTGCAATGCCGCCACTTTATCGAATTGACGTTGGCAAGGAAGTTTTTTATGCCCTGGATGAAGACGAGAAGAGTGGCATCATTGATCGCATAGCCGCAGAGAAAAAACCAGGCAAGGTAAATGTACAGCGCTTCAAAGGATTGGGTGAGATGAATCCCTTGCAATTGCGTGAAACCACGATGGCCCGCGATACCCGACGACTGGTCCAGCTCACTCTGGAAGAACCGGAAGCTTCCAGTAAAGAAAAAACCACCAACGAAATTATGGATATGCTGCTGGCCAAGAAACGATCAGGAGATCGCAAGGCATGGCTGGAGGAATCCGGCAACCTGGCAGATTACGCGGAATAACTTTTTCCAGATAATGATTCGCTACGTGAATTGAGAGCATCATGAATCAAGACATCACAACCGCCGAAGATGGCGTAGAAAAAATTGAACTAAAGACCTATTCACAACAGGCCTACCTGAATTATGCCATGTACGTCATTAATGATCGTGCGCTGCCTCATATCGCGGACGGCCTGAAGCCGGTACAACGCCGTATTGTGTATGCCATGTCGGAGCTGGGTCTGAAGGCATCGTCAAAATACAAGAAGTCGGCAAGAACTATTGGTGATGTGATCGGCAAGTTTCACCCCCATGGTGATGCCGCTTGCTACGAAGCCATGGTTATCATGGCTCAGCCTTTCAATTACCGATATCCCCTTGTGGATGGCCAGGGTAACTGGGGGTCGCCGGATGATCCCAAGTCCTTTGCCGCCATGCGTTACACCGAATCAAAACTGCGAAGTTATACCGAGGTGCTTTTATCAGAACTGGGCCAGGGAACGGTGGAATGGAAACCTAATTTCGACGGCACTCTCAATGAGCCGGAATTACTGCCAGCCAGGTTGCCGAACATTTTATTGAACGGCGGCAGCGGTATTGCAGTAGGTATGGCAACGGATATCCCGCCCCATAACATGGGCGAAGTTGCCAGTGCCTGTATTCACCTGCTGGATAATCCAAAGGCTACTCTTGAAGATATCTGCGGCTTTATAAAGGGGCCTGACTTTCCCACCGAAGCGGAAATCATCACGCCCAGGGAAGACATACTTGCCATGTATGCAAGCGGCAAGGGCTCCATCAAGTCGCGGGCTATTTATATTGTTGAAAATGGCGAGGTGGTCATTACCGCGCTGCCCTACCAGGTATCGGGTAACAAGGTACTGGAGCAGATTGCGGCACAGATGCAGAAGAAAAAACTACCGATGGTGGTGGATCTGCGGGATGAGTCTGACCATGAAAACCCCACGCGGATAGTAGTGGTGCCTCGCTCAAACCGGGTTAATGCTGACGAGTTGATGTTGCATCTTTTTTCCACTACAGATCTGGAGAAAAACTTCCGCGTTAATTTTAATATGATCGGTATAAACCGACGCCCCCAGGTCAAAAATATCGTTTCCCTGTTGAAGGAATGGCTGCAGTTCCGAACTGAAACTGTCAAGCGCCGCTTGCAATTTCGACTGGACAAAATTCTCGATCGTCTTCATCTCCTGGAAGGATTGCTGATTGCTTTTCTGAATATTGATGAAGTAATCAAGATTGTCCGCGCCGAGGAAAAACCAAAACCGGTACTGATGAAGACATTTAATATCAGCGACCGCCAGGCGGAAGCTATCCTTGAATTAAAATTACGCCAACTGGCAAAGCTGGAAGAGATCAAGATCACAGCGGAGCAGAAAGAACTCAGTGATGAGCGCATTCGTATTGAGCAGTTGCTGCAGTCCTCAGCCCGGCTGAAAACGCTGATTAAAAAAGAAATCAGGGAAGACGTAGAAAAGTTTGGCGACGAACGGCGTTCACCCCTGGTGGTGAGAGCTGAAGCCCAGGCTTTCAGTGAAACGGAACTGATATCAACCGAGCCGGTAACGATCATCCTTTCCGAGCGCGGCTGGGCACGAGCAGCCAAAGGGCATGAAGTTGAACCGGAGAAATTGCAATTCAAATCCGGCGACAGTTTCAAGCTGGCAGCTCAGGGGAAAAGTAACCAGAGCGCCATCTTTCTGGACTCAACCGGACGCGCCTATTCCATACCCGCCCACACCCTGGCATCGGCGCGGGGCCAGGGTGAGCCGTTGTCGGGGAAGGTGAATCCACCTTCAGGGGCGACCTTTGAAGGGGTATTAATCGGTGCAGAAAAACAGGAAGTGCTACTGGCATCAGATGCCGGTTATGGATTTGTAGCCACATTGGGAGATCTGATAAGCAAAAACAAAGCGGGCAAAAATGTTCTTAATGCGCCAAAGGGTGCCAGGGTTCTGCCACCGTGTATGGTTAACGATAACAATACGGACCTGATTGTGGCTATAACCAACGAAGGCAGGATGTTGATGTTTCCGCTGCAAGAACTGCCGAAACTCGCCCGGGGCAAAGGCAATAAAATTATCAACATTCCATCGGTCCGTGTTGCCGCCCGGGTAGAATTCGTAGTAGCGTTGGCCGTGGTAACAGCCCAACAGACTCTCACCATATATGCCGGACGCCGCCATCATAATTTGAAGCTGGCCGACCTGGAACACTATCGGGGCGAGCGAGGCAGACGTGGTAACAAGTTGCCGAGAGG
>JAESQX010000028.1 GCA_016764875.1 Gammaproteobacteria bacterium | reverse complement strand
TTGGAAAATTTAATTCTTTCAGTTTGACTGGAGATTTGAGTTTTAAAAAGCCGGTGGGATTTTATCCCGCCGGCTTTTTTATACCTTAAAATGCTGAATCACACGAACCCACGAGGTACAAATGTAAATGCACTCTGGTGGTACCGTACCCAATCCGGTAAACGGGCTTTATAATTGGTCACCGGCTCCCGGCCGAAGCTGATTCCCGGTTATGGTTTGAGTGGAAAAGGGCCGACACATAAATTGAATTATTAATGAAGATGTAGTCTTCTGTAATTGATTTGGAGAATAAAATGACGAAAAAAATCCTGGTACTGCTATCGGCACTGGCAATAATTTCCTCAGCAGTGCTGTTTACCGTTTCCGCCCAGGACACCCCTACGCCGGAACAGCGGGCAGTGATGTCGGCAGAGACCCGGCAAGGGTTGTTTAAACTACTTGGTTTTAATCTGGGTCCCATAGTGGGTATGGCCCAGGGTGCACCGTTCAATGCTGAACTGGCGGAGCGGAATGCCAGGCGCATTGCGGCTATCGCACCGATGATTCCCGATGTATTGGCCGCCGACACCCGTAGTTTTGATGTCGAAACAGAAGCGCTCGATCTGATCTGGGACAATCTGGATGACATCGCCATCAAAGCCCAGGAGCTAATTGAGGCTGCCAATACCTTTGCTGGTATCGCCAGTGGTGGTGACAGGGGCGCTACACTGGGGGCACTGAGATCGCTAGGGGGCGCCTGTGGCAACTGCCATGACACTTATCGAGTAGATGATGATTAGAGCCAGTGTTTAATATCAGCCTCATTTAATATGAGAAAAGGCCGCCTGGGCTGCCCTTTCTTTCGGAGCCGTTTTTTCTGAACGCCTGGTGGTCTATTTCTGCTGCCGGGTAAAAAAAGCTGCCAGCGCATCCCGGTCCTGGTTAGTAAGTTTGCTGGTATTGTGCTCAATGACATCATTCATGTCCCCACCGGCAAATTCACCATCAGGCTTGAGGCCGATCAGTAGAAACAAAGAAAAATTATCGCTGCTCCAGGATTCCAGTGCGGCGGCGTTAATTGGCTCGATAATTTCATCACCAAGCTCAGTACCGGCAAATTCCCGAGATAAGTCAGGTATGCCCAGACCATTTCGCGGGGTGTGGCACTCGCCACAGTGCCCCAGATTGCGGGCCAGATAAGCACCTCGGGACACCAGTTCGTCGTCATAGTCTGACTGATTTGCCTGACTCAGGTCAGCCAGGGCATTCCAGAAGGCAACACTCCAGCGTTTAAGCCAGAATGGTGTTTCCGGGTTTGGAGTTTGATGACTGACCGGCTCAAGTGATCTCAAATAAGCTCCGATTTCAAGCAGATCCTGATCCGCTAAATTGCCATAGGCCCGGTAGGGAAACGCCGGGTAGTAGAAACTGCCGGACGGGCTTCTACCATGCTTTAAAGCCAGGATGAATTGCCGGGCAGTCCAGTCACCGATTCCAGTTGCCTTGTTCGGCGTTATGTTTGGTGCGTAGAACACGCCGAAATCTGTCTCCAGAGCCAGCCCCCCGCTGAGGGAATCCGGGTCTGTTTCACCGCGGTGACAGCTTATGCAACCACCGGCAACTGTCAAATAGGCTCCGCGCTCGATTGCTTCGGGAGCGCGCGGGAACTCCGCTGATGCCGGCACATCGGGCATGGAAAATAGCCAAACTAGCAATGCAATCAAAACTACCAGTAGCGATCCGTTTACCAGGGATCTGGACTTCATTCAACTCACAGTTAGCCGGGGAGGCACGTTATAATCATCGAATTTGGAGGCATTATAGTAACTCCAATGCACAGGCCGTCAAGTATCACCGGAAGGATAAACGACGGGATTGCTAAGCACTTCAAATCATCACGGTGGCACCTGAGTTGTTCAACAGGATTCGTTTTTCAGGTAACGAAGGGCAGTATAATTTGGTCGAATACCCGATGAGGATATGGATACACTGTGTTGCGGTGGAAAGTTTCGGTTGAAACTTGATAAGAGACTGTTTTATTCTGTCGCGCTGCTCGATTAATTACCACAATAATGACTTCCAACCTATGACAGGTGCTGTCATAGACAAATAACGAGGCAACTAGTATGGGAAATCAAGCGATATCCGCCATTCAATGGCTGGCTCTTTTACTACTTCTGGTGGTTCTGGCCGCCTGTTCCGAACAATCGTCCGACACCGAAGTGACCGATACCATGGTCGAGGTGATTGAAAATGTCGAGGAAGACCCGGAGATTGATGCCGCGCTTCTGGCACGCCAGCCCACCACTAACCATTGGCTTAACGATCAGCCAATTGGCACTGGCCTGGGGCCTGTTACGGTAGAAAACCTGGCCAGTGGTACCAGCAATCCAGAGCAATGGCTGCACTATGGCGGCGATTATCGAAACTTTCGTCATAGTCCGATCACAGAATTGAACCCGGATTCCATCGGGGAATTACAGATTGCCTGGTTGTTTCCTACCGGAACCGATGGTCAGTTTGCCATGTCACCGATTGTTTATGACGGCATAATGTATGTGACCACAAGTTACAATCACCTGATGGCCTTGAACGCTGAAACCGGTGAGATGTACTGGCGTTATGACCACCCTCAACCCGAAGATTTAAGAGTTTGTTGCGGGCCGGCTAACCGCGGTGCCGCAATTCATGGCGACCAGATCATCATGAGTACACTGGATGCGCATCTGTTGTCATTTGATCGATTTACCGGTGAACTGCTGTGGGATCTTGAGATTCAGGAACATGCTGATGGCTTCAGTGCCACGGCTGCACCACTGATCGTGAAAAACATGGTCATTATTGGTACGGCGGGAGGAGAATACGGGATTCGAGGGCATTTCGATGCCTACGACCTGAATACCCGGGAAAGAGTGTGGCGTGTGTATACAGTACCCGCCGCGGGCGAGCCAGGCGTCGAAACCTGGTCCGGTGATTCATGGAAGACCGGCGGTGCCCCAACGTGGTCAGTGGGTGCCTATGATGCGGCTACGAATACAGTTATGTGGACTACAGGAAATCCTGCGCCGGATTGGAATGGTGATTCCCGGCTTGGAGATAACCTGTATTCGGACAGCGTGTTGGCGGTAGATGCGGACACAGGTGAATACAAGTGGCACTTTCAGTTCACTCCCCATGACGTCTGGGATTACGATGGCAATACCACCATCTTCCAGGTAGATATCAATTTTGAGGGTCGCGAGCGCCAGGCATTGGTACAGGCTAATCGTAACGGATATTTTTATATTCTCGATCGGGTGACCGGAGAATTCCTCAGCGCAACGCCTTATGTGGAGCAGCTGAACTGGTCCACGATGGATGAAAATGGTCGTCCGGTTGTTAATCCAGAGGCAGTCCCGTCGAGCGCCGCTGACTTCCGCGTTTGCCCAGGTATTCTGGGTGGCATGAATGGCTCCTGGGCCGGTGCCATTAATCCCGACCTGGGTCTTGCCTTCATTCCCACCGTAGAGAATTGCATGACGATGCGTAAAGGTATTTCTGTTTTTGTGAAAGGGCAGACCTACATGGGTGGTAGCCCGATGGATTCAGATGCCGCTAAAGGCGAAGATTACGGTCACTTGAGTGCAATAGACATTAATACCGGCGAAGTGAAATGGCGCTATATGGACAACAGCCCACTTAAGGCTGGTGTGGTCAGCACAGCCGGTGGTGTGGTGATTTCAGGCAGTCCCAGTGGGAAAATTTTCGGTTTAAATGCTGAAACAGGTGAAGAGCTTTGGACATTCAATGCCGGTGGAGGTATTCGAAGTCAGCCGGTTGTATACCAGGTTAATGGTGATACCTACCTGGCTATCGGTGCTGGTGACAATTCTCGAACCAGTGCGGTGCCATCCGGCGGGCAGTTGATGGTGTTTAAATTGAAGGACGGCCAGTTCTAACCAGTTACCAGACATGGGAAAATAGCGAAACTTACGTAGGCTGAAACCTGGCTACAGCCTACGTAAAATAATTAGACGGATTTGTGATAAGCGGATTTATTATAAGAAGGTATTTTGAATGAAATTATTTTCAAGAAGTATGTTGTTCGTTATTTCAACTTCGCTACTGTTTGCTTGTAGTGATGGCGGTGAGTCAGGTGGGAGCGCAGAACCCAGCCGGGTACAAGCCTTCATGGCCGATCCCGCTGCTGTGGAAAGAGGAGAAGCATTGTTTATTGGTACCTGTGCTGGTTACTGTCATACCTTGACCCGCACGGACACAGACGCCTTGTTCCTGTTCGATTGTCAGTGGAAACACGGTGGTAAAGATGAAGAAATATTTAATACAGTTACTGTGGGCATACCCAATACCCGAATGGTTGGCTTTGGTGCAAATTTCCCTGAGGGTGAAGACGATCTGTGGAAAATAATTGCCTATCTGAAAACAAACCAGGAGCCTTGCGCCTAATCAGCCTGACCCGATTCAGGTCGGGAGCAGTACATTTGTATTAATATAATAGATCAAACGTTACAGAATCGGGGAACTACCTATGGAAAGCAGTAGCATACGCAGGGATATTGACACAGGAAGTGAAAAAGAGGAAATAGACAAGAATGGAAAAGGTTCCAGCAGTTCCTTCATGGATGAGAAACTATTCAAGTCCCGGGCAATAACACTCTTTGGTGAAATTAATGACAAACTGTCCCGTAGCGTGACCGAGCAACTACTGGCGCTGGCCGGGGAAAGTGACGAGCCCATAACGCTTTATATCAGCTCACCCGGTGGGCATGTGGAATCCGGCGATGTAATTTACGACATGATTAAATTCATTAAACCGCAAGTTCGGGTGATAGGTACCGGCTGGGTTGCCAGCGCGGCCACAACTATTTACCTGGCGGCAAAAAAAGAGCACCGGTTTGCCCTTCCCAACACCCGCTTCCTTATTCATCAACCCCTTGGGGGTTCCCGTGGTGACGCCACGGATATCAAAATCCAGGCAGAACAGATTGTTAAAACCCGCGAGAGAATCAACCAGCTTATCGCCGAGGAAACCGGCCAGCCTCTCAAGCAGGTGGCTGAAGATACCGACCGTGACTACTGGATGAGCGTGGGTGAAGCCATTGAATACGGAATCGTGGGCAAGCAGATAAGCTCAATAGCCCAGCTGAGCTAGAAAACCCCTGCGGCGTAATCACATCGTGACCAGCTGAATTATCAGGGGTTTCGCAAGCGCTGTGGTATCAATCTGGCAGGTTCTGATCCAGAAACTTGAACACCGTATCGTATATCCGGCGCATTTCGGATGCCGGGAATCTTCCGTGCCCACCACCGGGAACTGTAACTAACTGGTTTGTCACCTCGACTCTGTCCAGGGCCTCATGTAACTGAACAGCATGAGCATAGGGCACTGTTGGATCGGCGTCGCCGTGTATCGAGATGATGGGGGGCAAATCCCTGGTAACGTAGTTTAACGGTGAAATTCGCGCAGCAATTTCCATACGGTCTGGCATTGAACCCATCCAGGTAACGGCATAGGATTTTTCATTCACCCCTGATAACAGGTCACCCACATCAGTAATTCCGTACCAGTTCACTATGGCTGCCACCCGGGGCAGAACACCACCACGACATTGGCGATCCAGGCCACTGCTGGAGGTTAGCATACCCGTGGTCAGGGAAAGATGCCCCCCGGCAGAGTTACCTGACAGCACCAACCGGTCAGTGTCAAAACCATATTCCTCAGCATTAGCCGTTACCCAGTGCAAGGCGCAAAGACTGTCTTCCACGGCGGCCGGGGCCAGAGAAACGTCGCCCAGGCGATATTGAACATTCACCACTGCCCAGCCTTGCTCAAGGTAAGGTAGCAGACGCAGTATGTTGGCCTCCTTTGAACCGCGCACCCAGCCACCGCCATGGTAGTAAATAAAGGTTGGTGCAGGGCCCCCGGCATTATTAGGACGATAGATATCCACTTTTAATTCCACGTTGTTGGCTTTGAAATAGGTCACATTGGGAATCACTGTGAAGTCATTCTGTACCGTAGCTGTCCATGAGGCCGTGTCGGAAAGTTGGGCATAGATTTGCAGCGGTATGAACAGGGCGCCGCCAAGTAGTATTCGAAAAATATGTTTTCTTAGCATGGTTGTACTCCGGCTGTTTTTGTTATTTGAACAGGAAAGTTGAAAATTAACTGATAGTTGAGATTGTAACAAGTAGATTACTGATTATCGCTGCGCCGGAACACTGCCTGCCGGCCTTTGGTCAGCGCGCAGGCGAGCATAAACTCCGGCATGCAATTACTGGCAGAGGCGATGGCCGAATCTGTACCGGTTAGCTCGACGGTAATTTTTGCGGTGGCTCCAGCGTAGGAAATCTCAACAGCGGCCATATTGCCATCAACGCGGCCTGGTTTTGCCGTCCACACAAAACCCAGTGACTGGACTTCCTTTATCGTGAATTCATTGTTAATGACGCTAACTGCGATGCTGAACAAGGTGCCCTCGGCAATCCAGGTACCATTCCAATCCGCGGGGTTGGTTCTGGTATAAGTAGTCTGCCCCCATGCTGGCAGAATAAACAGCAGAGCAGCGACCAGTAATAACGATTTTAACCGCATTCGGTATTTATCCAAGTGTCAGCCCTATGCCAAACAACTGGCCGTGGTATATCAGTATCAGTGCCCAGATGCAGAAGCCCACGATCACGGCCACTATGTCCCAGATCACCGAAGCGGGGTTGTCACTCATTGGTTTAGCCACAACCAGGGTTCCAAATTTAATGATCGCCCAGCTTAAAATAGTGCCAAACAAAATGATGGAAGCTAGATCGCCGTTGGCCCACAGGTGAGAAGCACCCCATACGATGGTACCAAGGAGCATTGGGTGGGCCAAGTGGCGGCGCAGATGGGAGACCGGCAGATTCCCTGCGGCAACGAGGATGAATGCCGGCAGCATTGCGAAGTGCGTGATTCCTCTCATCTCGTAGATGGGCTGGTAAACCATGACGAAGGGAGAGATGGACTTTCCCCAGATAATCAGTCCCAGGCCAGTGAGAGCAGTCAGCGAATAGACCAGACGATAAGGGCCATTCCCCAGCCGCCCTATGGCAGTGTCGCGAAGCCTAAATTCACGTAGCAGGTGGATACCAACAAACAGCAATAAACCAATAACAAGAATAATCATAGGACAAAATTTGATCGGTGGACTCTATTTCGGAAGGTTAGAGTTTAACATGTTGGCCGGGGAGTGTGATATGTTGCCAGGGGACTGGCTGCAGACCGCAGCAAAAGAGCACAGCAGAAATATCATTAATCAGAGGGTTACCGGGGGCTCAAAGCAATGAATACAAGATCAATTACTTCAATACTGATATCGATTATTTTATTGGCCGGCTGCACTGAAAATAATAACTCGCCCTTCACTAATCTGACCATGCAACCCGCCGTCACTGAAGCTGATATTCCAGCCGATATCCACCGCGACTCCTGGGCACGATTACCCACCGTAAAACGGGAAAATCTTGATGCAAACGGCCAGCGGGCTTTTGATATGCTGACCAGCAGGGGTAATGACTATAGTGCCGGGCTACGGGGGCCCGTGGGCATGTGGATGTACAGTCCTGAGATGGCTGAAGGAGCCTGGCAGCTGCGTCAAAGAGTGCGATATGGCACTGCAAAAGATCAACGGTTGACCGAATTGACAATTATTTCAACTGCGCGGGAGATAAGTAACCAATATGAGTTCACCGCTCATGCACCACTGGGGGTTCGTGCAGGATTGGAGCAGGAGATTATTGATTTCGTCAAGTACCGACACCCCATGAGTGAGGCTGACGGAATTCCGGGGATGGGGGACGTCGAAAAACTGATTATTCAGTTTGTTCGGGAAGTAGTGAGCGAACCCAAAGTCAGTGCAGAAACTTTTGCCACAGCGGTAGAGCTGCTGGGGGAAGAGGGGGTTATGGATCTTACGGGCTTGATAGGCTACTACAACCTTGTCGCCATGACCCTTAAGGTATTTGATGTGCAACGCGAACCGGGCAGTGACTTGTTACTGCCAATGGCGGCGGATTAAGCGAAGCTTTCCCGAATTATCTTAAGCAAAATATCATTACCTCAAAAGGCAATGCGAAGGCAGTATTTGTTATTGACATTAAATTAATTAAATGTTTAATTAAATATATTAAGTAGCGGCGAGAGGCGCAGTGG
The DNA here is from genome assembly GCA_016764875.1 of Gammaproteobacteria bacterium. GTDB lineage: Bacteria > Pseudomonadota > Gammaproteobacteria > Pseudomonadales > Pseudohongiellaceae > NORP240. Next base: position 373 of record JAESQX010000028.1, on the reverse strand, counting down.
CGTGCTGTTAATGGGTTGATAGTGAACCTTTGACTAATGATTAAACTGTAAGCCGTCTGGAAACTCGCGCCGGGTGACCCGTTATTAAAACAGAGGTTCCATAAGCAAGTGACTGTAGAAAAAGGCATAGAAACCAGGGGTGTCAAGGGTAGCGGGCAAAGCAAAGGGCGAACCCTGGGTCGTCCCATTGGCGGCGACAGCGAAAAAGTAAAACAAAAGTTACTGGATGCGGCGCGGCAGTTGTTCATCAGCTGTGAATTCAAAGCGGTTTCAGTGCGTCAAATAGCTAAAAGTGCCGGCGTCAATGGTGCCATGGTGAATTACTATTTTGGTGGCAAGCGGGGTCTTTATCTTGCCATGGTAGAGCAGGTAA
>JAESQX010000027.1 GCA_016764875.1 Gammaproteobacteria bacterium | reverse complement strand
GGCGCGGTCAAGTGAACGGGCTTTTAAGCTGGCAATATCACCTGCCCCGCTTAAATGAGCCACCAGGTAAATCTGCAATGACAGATTTTCCTCTAACAACGATACAACGTCGTCGAACCCCTCGCCAACCTGGAGCCGGTCCTGCTCATCAAACTCCAATCCGCGAATTCTTATGCTTCCGGTATTTCGTAATTTTTGCAGCAGAGAATCAGCCCCCTCGCTCGGGGATCCGCTCTTCATATCCACTATTTCCAGATACGCGTAGAGCCGCTTGTTAGCCCGCGTGATGACATAGACTGAAAGATAATTTTTGGTTTGAGTAGTGCCTGATAATTCAAGGGCCATGAAAAATTGATTTCGTTCGGGGCCATAAAGAATCCTGTTATTAAATGCGGTATTTGCCCAGTAATTACTATTCCCGCACTCCCGGCCGGAGCATCGGAACAACTGCGTATAACCCAATTTCTGAGCTTGTTCGACGAAATATGCAAACACAGCTGAGCTGGTATAGGAGTTGGAAACTTCATAGGTAATTCGTGTTACGTCTCCGCGCAATTGTTTCACGCTCTCCGGTACGACCCTCCCCGCTACCCGGCGAAAATTCCCCAGCACCAACTGATAGTTTTCGTCTTTTGTTTCCTCGTAGAGAATTATTTTCGAATCAGGGAAGCGACCAAAGGCAGCGTGATCTGACGCGCCGGATATATCGTCCTCTTGCTGTGCGTATATCAGCCGGGAAGCAAATATCTCAATCAGCGCACAGCAACACAGGATGAATAAATGGCGCCTGCTACGGGGATTAGTCTGCACTTTCATTTGTTTCTTTGTTACTTTCCCCGGCCGTTTTCTTTTTTACAGAGGCGGCCGTTTTTTTCCTGGCAGATGGTTTCTTTTTCGCCGAAGGCTTGCGCCTGGCAGGAGCACCGGTTTCAATTGGCTCCTGCTCCACTTCGGCAGACCGCTCCCGGGATTCGGGAAATGGTGAAAATGGGAAAGGTCGTTGGTTGGAATTATAGGTCATAAAATTCAGAATCTGCGATACGTATTCCACCAGGGAAGAGCCGAGCAACCTTAAATTCTGGTTATCTTCGCCGGTAAACACGCTGAACAATGCCTGCGCCAGTGTCAGCACAATTACCACTCCAGCGACAACATACAACACCAGACAATAACCCAGAATAAAAAGTATCCTGAACCAGGTAGACCCCTGTTTTACATTATCAACTACGTCATCGTAATCATCAGACATCAGCTACTCCTTGTGGTGCAGTTTTTTTTCATCTTTGGCGGCAAATTCAACATCCAGAGCATGTTCACCTTCCATCAGAGACAAAATGATATTATCTATTGATTGGTTCTCAAAAATCACCCGGTACAGCGCAGTAACCAGGGGCATATACACCCCCAACTCCTCAGCTTTCTCTTTAACCTGCTTCAGAGTATTTACCCCTTCAGCCACCTGACCCACTTCCTGCGCCGCCTCATCCAGAGATTTTCCCTGCGCCAGAGCATATCCAATTCTGTAATTTCTGCTAAGGGGCGTTGAACACGTTACAATAAGATCTCCCACTCCAGCCAGTCCCAGAAAAGTCATCGGATCAGCGCCGAGTTCTCTACCAAATCTCGCCATCTCAGTCAGACTGCGGGTGATCAACATGCTGTTGGTATTAAAACCCATGCCCAGGGCCGCTGCCATACCTGCCACAATGGCATAGATATTCTTTAATGAGCCTCCCAGTTCAATACCAAAAACATCATCATTGGTGTAAACCCGGAAATACCGGGAAACCAGAATTGTCTTTACCGTATCCCTGACGCTCGCGTGCTCACTGGCAATAACGGTTCCAGTGAAAACTTTTTTTGCAATTTCTTTTGCCAGGTTGGGCCCACTTAATACACCGACCCTGGATCTCGGAGCCTCCTGCTGCATAATCTGGCTCATCAGCAGGAATGTGCCCTTTTCTATGCCCTTGGTGGCGCTGATTAACATGGTTTCAGGGGGAAAGAAGTGTCGCATCAGCCTGACCACAGCTCGAAACGAATGGCTGGGTACCGCTATGAAAATAATATCCGCATCCCTGACCGCCGTTTCCATATCGTTGGTGGCAATGACCCGTTTATTTAACTTGTATCCCGGCAGGTACTGGGTATTTTCCCTTTTCTCGTTAATCTGTTTCGTCATTTCCTCGCTGCGCATCCAGAAGTACACGTCAAAATTATTTTCAGCGATGATATTCGAAATAACAGTGCCAAAGCTGCCACCACCTAAAACCGCTACCTTATGTACATCCATTCTCTTTCCTGTCACACCGCCGTCGATTGATATCATCATAGCCTGATTTAGTTTAGGGAACCATGAGCACCTTGATGCTCTGGCAAGCGAGCCGAACCCGCCCCACGAAGCAGGCAGAGGCAAACAGGGGGAAAATCGTTGTCTTTAGATTGAAGTGGAGATTGCTTCGATAATCGACATCAGGAATGCCGGATAAACTCCCAGCACCAGCAGGGAGAGTAATAGAAATGACAGGACCACATAGGATCCAATTCTGTTCAAACCCGTCTCGCGGAACTGCACCTGGTGATCTGCGGGCATAATCATGCGATAAATAATACGCAGGTAATAGTAGATTCCTATGCCGCTACCGACCACCAGCACGGCCAGCAATACCCACAAAGCGCCTTCAACACCTGCCAGGATCACGTAAAATTTACCAATGAACCCAACGGTTAACGGTATGCCAGCCAGGGATAAAAGCATCGCTGTAAACGCTGTGGCGAGCCACGGCTCACGCCAGAAAAGCCCCTGATAGTCCGAGACGAAATCAAACTCTTTTTCACTTGAAGATACAACCGTGGCCACTCCGAATGCCCCCAGCGTCATTACCACGTAGGCAACAAGGTAAAAGCTGACGGCCTCGATCGCCATGGTACCGGTCGAATAATGCACGGCTATCAGGGCTATGAGCAGATAGCCCATATGCGCAATTGAAGAATAGGCAAGAATCCGCTTGAGATTGTCTTGTAATAGGGCCAATACGTTGCCGAATAAAATTGACACCACGGCTATCAATGAAAATACTGCTACCACCGCTTCAAACTGCAAGGCTTTTGACACCATGAAAAATCTTAACAACAGCACAAACATCGCGGCTTTACCGATGGTTGCCAGGAACGCTGAGGCTGGCAATGGCGCACCTTCGTACACATCCGGGGTCCACATATGAAATGGCGCCAATGACAGCTTGAACGCCATGCCGGCGGATAACAATAACAACGCCATTACAAAAATGCCCGTATTCGCACCGGGCGATGTAAGGACAGCGGACAAGTCGGAAAACGACAAAGTACCTGTCTGCGCATACAGCAGGGCAATACCAAACAGAATAAAGGTTGATGACACGGCGGAGAGAACCAGGTATTTGACCGATGCCTCCAACGGGAATTTGACTGCCTCCTTAGAGTGAACCGGATAAGCGATCATGCCATAAAGGGATATACTCAAGGTCTCAAGACCGAGAAAGGCACTGATAAAATGGTTACTGCTCACCATGACCACGGCGCCCAGTGTTGCCAGCAACAACAGCAAATAAAATTCTTCCACGTCATCATCAAGGTTATAAAGGTAATTAAAACTGAAGACAGCGATACACGCGGCGAGCATCAGTATTACGATGGTGAAAAACAGGCTGTAGGAATCAATGATCAGAAGCGGTGAAATCTGCTGAGGGGACTCAGGCACTACTGCAAATGCCGCCACCACAACGATTGCCAGACCGGCAATGGAGCTGGCACAAATCAAAGCGTGATTGCGTTTAATGGCAATCAGCAACATAACAATAACGGCTGAGGCCGAAGTCAATATAATGGGCAGCAATGGCACCAGGTCTTGTGCTGTAATTTGCGTATTCAATTTACAATCCCACCCTTAAAGCTTCGGTACTTTGTAACAGGTGATCCAGAGTGGTTGCCGACATATCGAGGAATGACTGGGGATACATACCCATCCAAACCAGGCCAAGCATCATGGCAATATAAAAAATCATTTCCTGTCGACTCAGATCAACCAGTGAGGCGTCATCAATCTTTCCAGAATCGTATTTGCCCTGAAACACTTTCTGTAATACCCACAGGGAATAAACAGACGCGAGAATAAGACCAAAGGCTGAAATCACTGTAAGCGGCACACTTACCCTGAAGGCACCCAACAAAACGAGAAACTCTCCGACGAAATTGCCAAGACCAGGCATTCCCAATGCGGCAATGGAGAAGAAAAGCGCCACAACAGACATGAGAGGCACCTTCGTCCAGAAGCCTCCCATATTGCTCATGTCCCGTGTATGAATCCGGTGTTGTAGCCCACCAGCCAACATGAACAGTGCTGCCGCACTGAGGCCATGGGCAAGCATGGTCATCACCGCGCCCTGAAGTGCCTGGGCATTCCAGGCAAAGATCCCCAGCATAACGAAACCCATGTGGCTTACACTGGTATAGGCAATAAGGCGTTTGATGTCAGTCTGGGCAAAGGCCACTTTGGCACAATACACAATACTTATGGCCGCCAGGGTCATTGCGATGGGCGTAAACGTTGCAGTCGCTTCCGGAAATAACGGCAGGGTAAACCGAATGAGGCCATAGGCACCGGTCTTAAGCAGAATACCTGCAAGCATCACACTACCGGCGGTTGGGGCCTGAGAGTGGGCATCGGGTAACCAGGTATGGAACGGCACCGTGGGCAGCTTGGTGCCAAAACTGATAAAGAAACCAAGCATCACGGCCATGCCTAATGACGATCCCAGCTGAACGTTCTTCAACTCAAAGTAATCGAAACTGAAATAACCGAATTGTTGATAGTGGGAATAGGCCAGCACCAGAATGGAAATCAGCATCAATAACCCGGTTACCTGGGTGAAAATAAAGAACTTCATTGCGGCGTAATTCTTGTTTTCGTGCCCCCAGATAGCGATGATCAAATACATGGGAATTAACATCACTTCCCAGAAAAAGAAGAACAGAAACAGGTCCAGTGCAACAAACACGCCCGCCACACCGGCCAGTGTCCAGAGCAGGTTAAAATAGAAAAAACCAGCGCGATCGACTATTTCATTCCATGCCGCACCACAGGAGATAATGCCGAGAAATACGGTGAGCAGCAGCATCAGCAAACTCAATCCGTCCACACCCACCTGGAAATAAATGCCAAACCTTGGTAACCAGCTCGCCTTGAGATGAACCAGCCAATCGCCGTCTATACCATCCTGAACCAGAGTTGGCGCATCCAGTAGTGTAAGTAAAAGTACGCCATTCACCAGCAGGCAGATCACCGCTACAACCCGTGGCAGCTTCGGATTAATAAATTCCGACAACCAGGCCAGGATGCCACCAATAAATAATATCGCTATGACAAATATCAGAATCACAGCAATACCCCTACAGCCAAAATAATCACCAGCCCCGCGACCATACTGGCCGCATACCAGCGCAGCTGCCCGTTCTGGGTTCTCACCATGAGACTATTGGCAACGGTAATGGCCCTTACAATAATGCTGACAATCCCGTCGATAATATCCTTCTTGTTAGCCCTTGCCAGTGATACAAAAGGCTTAACAAAGAGCCGCTGATATAAAGCGTCCATACCCCACCCGCTAAACCAGAACTTGTGCAAGGCGGCGGCCGTTTTGTTTGCCATCAGTTTCTCCACGGAGAATGTTCGGGATACATAAAACAAATAACTGACGCCTATTCCAAGCAATGGCACCGCAATCATTATGGCGTGCATGATAAAGCTGACATGGTGTTCTTCTTGAATTGCCCCGTGACTGAATACATTGTCAACGGGGACTTGAATCCAACCGCCAAACACCGAGAACACCATTAACACCATAAGGGGCGCCACCATACTGAATCCGGTTACTTCACGGGCCTCGTGATGGCCCTTGCTCTCGCCAAAAAACACCACAAACACCAGGCGAAAACTGTACATGCCGGTCAAGAATGCGCCGAGTACACCACCGGCCCAGAGCCAGATACCCGGCCCACCCATTTCCAGCGCTCCCAGCAGAATTTCATCCTTGCTGAAAAAGCCGGAGGTATAGGGGAAAGCCGCCAGGGCCAGGCTGCCTATAACAAAGGACCAGAAAGCAACCGGCAACTGTTTACGCTTGCCTCCCATCTTGAAAATATTATGTTCGTGATGAAGACTAAGGATTACTGTGCCGGCGGCCAGAAACAGCAAAGCTTTGAAAAATGCGTGAGTCATGAGATGAAAAACTGATGCAGACCAGGCTCCGACACCCAGCCCCAGAAACATATAACCAATCTGGCTGATGGTTGAATAGGCAAGAATTCGCTTGATGTCGTGCTGGGTTAAGGCAGTAAACCCGGCCAACAAAAGGGTAATTAACCCTAGCCAGGCAACCAGCAATTGCACGCTTGGAGCCAGTTCAAACAATATATGGGTGCGGGCAATCAGGTAGACTCCGGCGGTCACCATGGTTGCTGCGTGGATCAGAGCACTGATGGGTGTGGGGCCAGCCATGGCATCAGGCAGCCACGTTTGCAAAGGTAACTGTGCTGACTTACCAACGGCACCACCCAATAACAGTAAACTGGCGGCTATGGCCATACCGGAACCAAGTTGCCATTGCTCCTGAGCGTTATGCATAAGATCCTGGATATTCAGAGTGCCAAGCTGCGAAAACAGCAGGAATAGCCCTATAGCCATGGAGGTATCACCCACCCTGGTCACCACAAACGCCTTCCTGGCCGCATAACCATTGGATGGCTTTTCATACCAGAAACCGATCAACAGGTAACTGCATAAACCGACACCTTCCCAGCCCAGGTATAACAGCACCAGATTATCTGCCAGAACCAGAACCAGCATGGATGCCACAAACAAATTCATATAGGCAAAGAATCGGCTGTAACTTGGATCATCCAGCATGAAGCCGGTGGAGTAGAGATGAATCAGAAAACCAACACCGCTGATGATCAGAATCATGACGACGGTAAGGCTGTCCATATAGAAGGCGAAGTCTGATTGAAAATTACCGGCGGCCATCCAGGTCCAGAGAAGTCGGGTAAAATGATCAGCACCGCTGGACTGTAACTCGTAGCTCGCCAGAGCCGCGACCAGAAAGCCAAGCCCCACAGACCCGGCACCCACCAGAGCAACCAGGTTTTTGGGCAAGCGTCCACCGGTCAGAGTCAGGATCAAAAAACCTGCTAATGGAAATCCCGGTAGTAACCAAATTAAATCAAGCACTTTTCTTTCCCTAGCCTTTCATCTGTGACAGGACATTTACATCAACGGTACGGAATTTTCTGAACATTTGAAGAATCAGCCCCAGTCCAACGGCCACCTCAGCCGCCGCCAGGGTTAGTATCATTAAAAACATAATCTGTCCGTCAGCATGCTGCCAGTGCGAAGAAGCCACTACGAAAGCAAGGCCGCAGGCATTGAGCATAATTTCCAGGGACATAAGCACAAACACAATATTGCGCCTGGTTAAAACACCTATGAGTCCCAGTACGAATAAAACGGCTGCCAGTATCAGGCCATGTTCTAGGGGAATAGTCTGCATAACTTAATCGCCAAATTTCCTTTTATTTTTTCGCCAGATGGTAGGCGCTAACCAGGCCTGCCAGTAATAATAGGGAAGCGATCTCAACCGCCAGCACGTAGGGACCGAATAGCATCAGGCCGACTTCTTGCACCCCGACTTCAACTACCTCGGTAACGGCCTGTTCCGTGGTGACTACGCTGAGTAGTTGAACCAGCAATATCGCCGCCATCACACTGGGACCGATCCAGATTTTTCCGCTCAGCCATTCCTGCTCCTGCGCGTGACTGCGTTGGCCCAGGTTAAGCATCATGATCACGAACAAAAACAGCACCATGATGGCTCCCGCATACACAATCGCTTCAAGCATGGCCGCAAAAGGTGCCCCCACAGAATAGAAAACCACCGCCACAGCAAGCAGAGACAGAATCAGATAAATCAGTGCGTGCACAATGTTGGATTGCAAAATAACAGCCACCGTACTGATAACCGCGATGATCGCCGACAGATAGAATAAAACAGTCAAGGTAACAGGCTCCTTACATCCACAGGTGGCGCTTCGTTTTTTGCTTCTCCCTTACCTTTACCACCAATGGCCATACCCGCAACCCGGTAAAAATTGTAATCGTGGTACTTGCCTGTGCCACTTATAAGCAAATCTTCTTTTTCCCACACCATATCCTGCCGGACATATTCCGCCATCTCAAAATCAGGGGTCAGTTGTATTGCATTAGTGGGGCAGGCTTCCTCGCAAAACCCGCACATGATGCAGCGTGAAAAATTAATTCGAAAAAATTCCGGATACCAGCGACCTTCTTCATCCTCGGCTTTTTGCAAGGCTATACAATCCACCGGGCAAGCCACAGCACAAAGATTACAGGCTACACAACGTTCTTCGCCGTCAGGATCACGACTCAGAATAATGCGGCCACGCCAGCGCGGAAACATATAGGGTTTCTGATCCGGATATTCCACCGTATCCGCTTTCACGAACATATGAACAAAGACTGTCCACAGTGTGACAACCTGACTTATGAGCGTATCTTTAATTAATTTAATCATTTCAATTCTCAGCTCCCCATAAGAATTACCGCCGCGGTAATCAGCAGATTCAGCAGGGAAAGAGGTAATAAAAACAGCCAGCCGTAACTCATTAACTGGTCATAGCGTGGTCGTGGTAATGCCGCACGTAACAGGATGAAAAAAGCGATAAAGACAAATGCTTTAATTACAAACCAGACAATACCGGGTAAAAAAGCAGGGCCCATCCAGCCGCCGAAGAAGAATACCGTAATCAAGGATGACACCAGCACCAATCCAAGGTACTCACCAACAAAAAACATACCAAACTTCATGCCTGAATATTCAGTGTGATAACCGGCTACAATTTCCTGTTCAGCTTCCGGAATATCAAACGGCACACGATGACTCTCGGCAATTCCCGCGATGAGGAATATTACGAAACCAACAAATTGTGGTATCACGTACCAGCCATCAGCCTGTGCCAGAACGACATCCCTCAGACTGAAGCTCCCGGTGAGAGCAACCACACCCAACAGAGAAATACCCATAAATACTTCGTAACTCACCATCTGGGCCGCTGCTCGCAGAGCTCCCAGAAGCGAATACTTGTTATTGGATGACAAGCCCGCCAGCATTACGCTATAGGCCCCCAGCGAGGCCATAGCTAAAATGAACAAAACCCCGACATTAGAATCGCTGACCCCAACTCCCGGTGCAAAGGGTATTACACTGAAACTCATCAGCACCACAATCATTATTATGTTGGGAGCAAGTACAAAGCTAAACTTGTCGGAAAATGGAGGTACCCAGTCTTCCTTGGTGAATATTTTCACCATATCGGCCACTACCTGCATCAGACCAAACCAGCCCACCCGATTTGGACCTAACCTCTCCTGCCATAGGCCAAGCAAGCGCCGCTCCACCCAGATAAGCATGGCAGCAATGACCACTACCAGTATTAAAATGGCAGCTATATTTAATGCGGAGCCTACTTCCCAGGTCATTACCTAATCACCTTCCTCAAACAAATCACTGACAATCAGATTATCAAATCGTCCTGTACCTGCGATGGCAGACTTACCTCGCTGCAGCTGTGTACTACCGGACAAATTCAAAAATCCCGGGCCGCCATTAAAAACTACGACGGTGCCAGGTTTTACTTTTTCCCGAATGCAAACTGGAAATTCTGTTGCAGCTCCATTGAGCTTTAATTCAAGCGAATCGTTGTTCTGCAGCTGAAGCGCGGTAGCATCTACCGGTGAAATGGCTGCATAGGAGTGGGTCAGCCGCTGCTGAATCGGTTCAGCGTAATTACTCAGTTCGTCGCTACCGAAAATCTGGAATGCCTCAACAATAGAAAAAGCACCCTCTGGTAATTTTTGCGGCGATGTCAATTGTTGATACCCGCCCGCTTTTTTATTCTTTGTAATGAGTTTTATTCCAGGATTACCTTGTTTCAGTTCGCCACCTACTTCGTCCTGAAACTTGCTCACTGACTGGTTTGAATTCCATTGCGGTGCCCAGCTTGAAGCCATTACGGCAGAATCCACAAGGGCCGATTCACCCTCCATGGAAAAAGCCATTACGGATTCAGTATCCTGTGGTTGTTTTCCTTCATGCACGTTCAAACCCGCGTTCATCGCGGTTCGCCCACTATAGCGGTGAGACTGTCGCGGCACCTTCATACCGGGCAGGTAACGAGACTTGTCAGGAAGCACCCCACAAAGCCCTTGAAAACCCTCTACCGATGATTCGCATTCCCGGGCCAGGGAGTCAAATTTGGCTTTTTCCTGCCCCTGCAACCAACTCCATGCCGGAAGGCAATCATGACCACTTATGTATACTTGCATACCCAGTTGCGCCCGACCTTCGTAGTTAACATAGGTTGCCTTCTGCTCGGGAAAGCTGGTGCAGCCGAGAACCAGGTCAGCCTTGCGAGTAGTTGGCGTCACCAACTGATCCAGTACGATCAACTGCTGTACTGCCTCTATCGCTGAATCGACATTGCCCGCCTCTGAGTGTCTATACAGATCCGTTTCAACTATCACAGCACTCTCGATTTCTGCAGATTGCATCCTGTCCAGGGCCTTACCAAGAGTGTTGCCCTGTGGTGTCATCAGAGCCAGCCCAATACTGTTTACTTCCGGCACCAGGCAGGCAAAATCAATTGCCTGAGTACGGGATTCCGACTGGGCCAGCGCCCGCGCCACATTGGTTGCAGCATTCAGTAATGCCAGTGAGCCATTACTGCTTCCGCATACAACCAGGGGTCGTCTTGCGTTTTGAAGATCCCCTGCGATGGCTTCCACCAGGGCCTGTGAACCCTTATTCGAGGTATCCGTCGGTGCCGGTGCTGCACTATTGATCCTGTTAGCAATGGCTTCGGCCAGTCCTGTCAGTGAATCGATAGAATCAATTAATTGACCGCTGGCGATATCATCCAGTCGGGTTGCATAACCGGAAAGGATATACAATGGGCTCTTGTCGTCCTGGGCCAGTTCGCGGACAGCGGCATCCTGCCAGGCCGGAATACGTGCTGCTGCAGCCAGTACGCCAGCTCGATTGCGAACGGACTGACGCAGTGC
>JAESQX010000248.1 GCA_016764875.1 Gammaproteobacteria bacterium | reverse complement strand
ACAATCATGTTTTGCAGCAGGGTTCGAGTGACCGGCAGGTCATCTCGGCGCCCTATGGAGGTAGTGTGAATCACATCGACACGGTCGCCGGGAAGAACAAATCCACCTACACCGCGAACCTCGTTAACAGGGATTGAAATAGCGCGATAGCCTTCCGGAATCCGGGTAGTAAGGCCTCTCAGCAAAACCCCAGTACTCAGCTTGGTAGGCAGAACAACCTCGCCCGCAAGTATCCCCGACACTACAACAGGCTGCTCACCCGACAGAACATCGTCAATGGATTGGTAGCTTTGGGCAGGATAGGCATCATCTGGAAGTTCTACCAGTCTCAGGTGCAACGGTTCCAGGTTGAGTCCAACCGCTAAATCCGTAACTGCAACGACAGCGGGCCGACCCGCTACTGGTACCACATCAGTCTGCTGTGAAACTTGCTGGGTTACAACGGTGTTGACCATATAGGCAGCCAATGCACCGAGTACGATCGCAATCAACAGCAGGAGCAGTGCTCTGTATCGCATGATGATACTCCTTATTCTTAACCTTCCGTGGCTATTAAATTCATTTTCTACTCACCTCACACTTCTCAGAAGCAAAGGCTGGTTTGGTACTAAACTAACCCGAATGCGCTGGCAAGCAATACGGCTATTGCGCCCGATGCTATCGCTACGGCGTAGGGCAGTTCCCCCGAAGAGGCTGATTCGGCGGAACTAAGGTAATGCAGGCGCCTGGCCATAAGCGTTAGCGAAAATGCGACGAACAATCGCTGCAGGTAGTCTTTCAAGCCCTTTCGCCAAGCCAGAACTACCAGTGACATCAAGGCACCAATACTGACAATCGCAATCAGCGCTATCAATGCCAGGCTGATAGAGCCGCATATAGCACCAACGGCGCCTATAAGCTTCACATCTCCAGCTCCCATCCACCCCACCACAAAAAAGGGGAACATGAGAGCCAGCACCAAAAACCCGGCAGCAAATGCCGTGCCAGCACCAGCCCAGCCTGTCATTACACCATTCGCCACGCACCCAACCACAAAGCCACCAAGACTCAGTAGGTTGGGAATACGACGGGAACGAATATCCTGGAACGCAGATGGTATTAACACTGCAGTGGCCACAACCACAGGGGTGAATTGTGCCCACGAATCCATGGATACCTGACTGCCTCCTTTGATATTACTGTCAGTTATTAATAACTAACAGTAATGAGTAAAATGCCCGGGATTCCCCGAGCTACGAGCAACTCTTATGTGCCACAAGAAGCAGGCGCTGCTAACAAGTGCCAGGGTCTGCCAAACACTCTGAAACCTCTTGAAAGCCATTCGCAATCTGGTTGCCCAGAGTAAATATAATAACGATGGCCACAACCGAGATTAATGCCACCAAAAGCCCGTATTCAACCATCGTGGCACCGGACTCATCTTTTAAAAATCGTGTTAAAGTTTTCATATCACTATCCCGTTTTATTTGCTTATTAAACATTGCTAGACTAACTATAACCCCAAAATTCAGGGGCATCTAAAATAAGTTACCACCTTTCATGGAGTTATGTCGTCCAGTTAAAGTAATTTTGAACTATATATGTGATCTTGGTCACATTTTTCCCTCAATGTTGCTCTATCTCACTTAAGTCGTTTTACAACTTGGTGATAAATCTCTACAAAACCTACGTTTGCTTATATCGACCCGTAACGCGATGACCTTTAACCTATTTACGGGAAACGGCCCCTACGAGCCCACGGTTTATCACGGCCCGCAGCTCAAACACTTGTGATCGACATATCAGCTTACGACAAGTTACACTCGTGGCCTTTGAACCATCGCCCCTGTCGAGGAAAATCATGCTTTGTTACCTGCCTCGACTGCGAATTGTCCAACTACAAACAATTAATGCTATTCCCGTATATTTGTTGATCTGCGTGGTTTTTTTTCCACTCTTTTCAGTTGAGGTGGCAGCTGAGATTGACCGCACCAGGTCAAATGAAATTGTTCAGCTAATGGAACAGGAACAATTTGAAGGGTTTCAGGACTTCCTGATTCGGCTGCGCAGTTTTTCCACCATTGATGATGAAACCACTCAGGTCATCAACAATTACCTGCAGGATCAAGCAATACCCGAAGATCTAAAAAACACCCTGTACCGCCTGCTGGGTATCTATACGCGCCTGGCCTATGGAGATAAAGCACTGGGCACACTGGCGCAGTTGGTGGCAATTCCTACCTTTGCGGTGGCAGGGTTACCGCAGCATGAAAACCCCAACTTTCACCGATTTGCTGATGTACTTGGGGCCATTGCTATCGAGTTTGGCCTTGATTTTCGCAATGTAGATAACCGCATTTACGAAATCAATCTTCGCGGAACCGGCGATGAACTTGTGGGTATCCATGCCCATGGGGATGTGGTGCCGGTTAACCCCGACCTCTGGGTACTTGAAGATGGAACCAAGCTGGATCCGTTCAAGGTAACCCGGATCGGTAATCGCCTGTACGGACGTGGCACCGAAGACGATAAGAATGGCATCGTGGCATCGATGTATGCCATGAAAGTTATTAAAGAGGAAAACCTGGCGTTGCTGCGAAACATACGGCTTTTAGTCGACACGACGGAAGAAACCTCCTCACTGGCTATTCCCTATTATTTTGAACGCAATCCCACCCCTGATTACAATATTGCCCTGGATGGAAGTTACCCGGTGGTGATTGCGGAAAAAGGATTCGGCACGGTCATGGCACATTTTCCGGTACGCAAAGGTAGCGGAGAAGGTGCGGAAATAATCAGTGTAAGCGGCGGGCTCGCCACCAATCAGATTCCTGCGGCATCAGTGGCCCGTGTTCGTAGCGCTAGACCCGAAGAACTGGTATCCGTCCTTAATGAGGCGGGCACTTTATATACGGCCGGCCATGGTGCTAACTTCCAGATTTTCGCCAGTTCAGATTCCAACATAGTGATGCTCACGGTTCAGGGTGTATCTGCCCATTCTTCCGAACCGGCATCGGGAGTGAATCCTGTTTCCCGCATGCTGGATTTTATACACAACCTTCACGGGCAGGCGGTTTTCCAGAGCAACCATATTACCGACGCGGCCCACTATGCATCTGAAAACTGGGGGCTTGATTATCTTGGGAATACTCTCGGTATTGCTTACCAGAATGACTTCATGGGCCCGCTGACCGCCGCATTGACATATATCGCCCTGGATGACGAAAAAATGCAGCTGGCAGTAAATTTACGACTACCGGTGGGCAGAGCACCCGACGAACTGCTCGCCGAAATTTCTTCCCGCCTTGAAAGCTGGTCACAAACAAGCAAAATTACAGCAACATTTAAATTCAGTGCCGATGAGCCAATGTATCGCAATCCGGAAGGCGCCTGGGTTAATGCCCTGCTTGATATAGCCGCTGAAAATCTGGATATACCTCGTCAGTTCGGTTCATCGGCCGGAGCAACATCAATTCATGATTTGCCAAACGGTGTGCAGTTCGGCCTGGCAATGCCCGATGAAAAATACTCGGGCCACAACGCCAACGAATTTAAAACTATAGATCAGTTCATGATCGACTTGCAGATCGTCACCGAGATGTTTGCACGAATTGGCGGTATGCCTCGCTTGTAGCGCACCGCAACCCAGATCAGATAGACGTTAAGCTAATCTGCTCTCAAATTAGTCCTGGTTGACAGGCCAATATTTGCCTGCGAAAGTGCCGCTTGATAACAAGTTTAACGCCGAAGCCAAGACAACAGATTTTTCAATTCGACTTAAGGGAGATACCTATGGCCAACGAAGGATATCATGAGCCTATCGAGGAGTTATCCGATGAAACCCGCGATATGCATCGCGCTATTACTTCCCTGATGGAAGAACTGGAGGCAGTCGACTGGTACAACCAGAGGGTCAACGCCTGCAAAGATAGCGAACTCAAGGCAATTCTTGCCCATAATCGTGACGAAGAAAAAGAACATGCAGCCATGGTGCTGGAATGGATTCGACGTCAGGACTCTGCCTTTAACAAAGAGTTAAAAGAATTTCTGTTTACCGAGAAGCCAATTGCTCACGATTGATTTTACCGCAGCAACCATAGAGGAGTAGTAATACTTCGAAGAAACAAACACCCGCGTGATACAGGTTACGCCAACAAAGCCTAACTTTATTCTATACCGATCTGTTTAGTATATAAATAATGACTCGGCTTGATACATGTCACTGCCATATTCAAGGTTGGTTTGCTTCAGTTTCCATCTCGCCTTTTTGTATCCCCAGCAGCTCATTAATATCCTGATTAGACAGTGTTTCCTTTTCCAGCAGGGCGGAAGCGATTACATCCAGTTGTTCACGATGTGCGTTGAGCGTTTCCATTGTCCTGGCTTCGTTGGTAACCATCAGAGCGGTTACTTCCTCATCGATAAGCTCTGCCGTATGTTCACTGTAGTCTTTACGCAGTAACAATTCCTGGCCAGGATAGCTTTGCTCCGGGTGCTGAAAACTGAGTGGGCCCAGGTCTTTATTCATACCCCACTCGGTAACCATATGTTTTGCCAGCAAGGAGGCCTGCTGAAGATCATTGGCGGCGCCGGAACTCACTTCATCGAAAACAATTCTTTCTGCACATCGACCCCCGAGCATTATGGCTATTCGATCTTCCAGGTAGTGCTGTCCGTAGGTCAGTTTATCTTCTTCGGGAGTCTGTTCCGTGAACCCCAGAGACAAGCCCCGTGGGATTATGCTGACCTTTCTAAGCGCATCCGCATAAGGCATATGGACTGCGGTCAGGGCATGACCGGCTTCATGGTAGGCTGTACGCCGGCGCTCTTCTTCGGTGAGCATCGATTCGCGCTTTTCCCCCAGCACAACCTTATCTCTGGCCCGCTCCAGATAACTGTTATCAACTACTTTCTTGCCTTCCCGGGCAGCCAGCAGAGCGGCCTCATTGATCAGGCTTGCCAGGTCCGCACCGGAAAATCCTACCGTGCCTGCGGCCATTTGCTTAAGGTCTATATCCTCTGCCATTTTCACCTTCGCCGCATGCACCGCCAGGATATCGAATCTGGCCTCGCGTTGAGGCAGGTCCAATACCACCTTACGATCAAAGCGCCCGGGACGGGTTAAAGCGCTATCCAGAACGTCGGGGCGGTTGGTGGCGGCAATCACAACAATAGCTTCATCCCCGCTGAAACCATCCATCTCTGCCAGTATCTGATTAAGTGTCTGCTCCCGTTCATCGTTACCCAGGCCGGAAACGCTGCTTCTGGTTCTGCCGACAGAATCTATTTCATCAATAAATATCAATGCCGGTGCAACTTCTCTGGCCTGTTTGTACATGTCCCTTACCCGCGAGGCACCAACACCGACGAACATTTCCACAAATTCAGAACCAGTGATGCTGAAAAAAGGGACACCTGCTTCCGCTGCGGTAGCACGTGCCAGCAATGTTTTCCCGGTACCCGGCGGACCAATCAACAAAATCCCCTTTGGAATCCTGGCACCAATAGCACGATACTTCTGTGGGTTGCGCAAAAAGTCGATCACTTCACCGAGATCTTCCTTGGCGTGTTTAAGGCCGGCAATATCTTTGAAGCCCACCTTGATATCTTCGCCCCGGGTCAACTTGGCTTTGGATTTGGTAAAACTGAACACGCCACCACCGGGATAACCTTTTCCCCCTGGACGCAACATCCGGGTACCCAGCATGAAGATGCCAATCAGCAATAACCAGGGAAGCAGATTAATAAATATTAGTGTCCAGATCGACTGCTCGGCGGAACTGACTCTTACCTCCACATCCATCTGTTCAAGCAGAGGGAATAAATCACCATCTTCCATGGGTGGGAAAGTGGTTATGAACTCGCTGAAATCATTTATCTGAAATCGATATACCCCGGTAATTCTGTCACCACGAATATTGACGCTGCCAATTTGATCTTCGCGCAACATCTGCTTGAATTCAGAATAGGCGATATCTTCCGCTTCCTGACCACCCAGGTCGAAAAAGGAGGCAAAAGTAAACAACAGCAAAAAAATGATGAATACATCAGTCCAGCGCTGTAAATTCGGCGGGATAACAGGTGCTTTCTTTTCTTCGTTATCAGTCATAGAGGAAACAGGCTCACTTTTATGCGAAGTAGTCAGAACTTATTGAATCAGGGCGTCTCCGGTTTGAGCATTTCGGATGCCTCCAGCGCATCGGTTACGCTGACACCAAGATCCTTCAATACGCCATCTTTAATACTGTAAATCCAACCGTGAACGGCAAGTTCCTGCCCCGAATTCCATGCGCTTTGCACCATGGTTGTATGACATACGTTTGCCACCTGCTCAATCACATTGAGTTCACAAAGAAGGGCATATTGGTCCTCCTTTTTTTCTAGCGCCTCGATTTTATTGCGATACAATCGGTAGGTATCCTTGATATGGCGTAGCCAGTTATCAATCAGGCCATGACTCTCGTCGTCCATCGCGGCCTTGATTCCGCCGCATTCGTAATGACCACAGACTATTATGTGTTTCACTTTAAGGGCTTCAACTGCATATTGAATAACACTCAGGCAATTGAGATCTGTGTGCACCACCAGGTTAGCTATATTTCGATGTACGAAAATTTCACCCGGCAACAGATCTACAATTTGATTTGCAGATACTCGGCTGTCGGAGCAACCGATCCATAAATATTCGGGATTTTGCTGTACAGACAACCTGGCGAAAAATTCCGGGTCAGAATCCTTTATTGAGTCAGCCCAGTTTCGATTGTTCTGCAACAGGTTTTCTAACTCTTTCATGCTTCTCCGGCCCAGGCCACTAACTGATTGTGAAACTACAATAATGCTTCACTATCGTCGCACAACGATTGCATCATCCACAAGCTGCTTGAAATTTTCCCGGAATCAGATTCCGCTAAGACATGCGCCGATAATGCTGACCAACCCGATTGCTCGCTTCGACCTGCATCAGATAGGGACTTCCAACCTCATCAGTTCCTGCCAGGGGTAGTTACTGTCACCAATGGCGATAAAAAAAGGATTCAGTAATTCATCCTTCTGGTTATAGAGTAATTCTTGAAAGTGAGTGTTTACTATAATTCCC
This sequence comes from Gammaproteobacteria bacterium, assembly GCA_016764875.1. Taxonomy (GTDB): domain Bacteria; phylum Pseudomonadota; class Gammaproteobacteria; order Pseudomonadales; family Pseudohongiellaceae; genus NORP240. Next base: position 315 of record JAESQX010000248.1, on the reverse strand, counting down.
CCAGCTGCTGCCAATACCGCATGTGCGGAAGCTGTATCCCACTCACAGGTAGGGGCAAGGCGCGGGTAGAGATCTGCTTGGCCTTCAGCCACCAGGCAAATCTTCAGGGAACTGCCCATACTTACCAGCTCCATGTCGGGGAATTTCTGCTGCAGTGCGTCCAGCATTCCATCCAGCTCCTTGCCCCGGTGACTGCGGCTGGCTACCACCTTAATAGCAGATTGCTCCTGCTCGATTTTCTTACAGGTAATAGAATTATTAATACCGTTAGCATCCTGTTTGCTGGCACCGCTCCCCACCAGTCCACGGTAGGTT
>JAESQX010000247.1 GCA_016764875.1 Gammaproteobacteria bacterium | reverse complement strand
TTGGCTGAAATTAAGAAAGGTGTGGGGATTTTTGAATTACTTTGGAATATATCGAGTTATTCAGACGTTCCCTAGATAAAACATAATTAAATCGTTTTATAAAAACCTCCAAGTGTCTCTGGCCTTGGAGGTTTTTTTTGCACGTAAGAAAAAGCAGTCACGATGACATACATGACTATTGAACATGCTGCCAGGTATTCCTGGCCAGCCATTGAAGAAAAAGAACTCCCTTATGGGGTTCTGCGCTTTGCCCATGGGTACACAAGGCGCGCGAACTCCATGACCGTGTTTGGGAACACTCTCATCGATTCGCAAGAATTGGTGGATCAGTGTGAGTCTTTCTTCAGCTGTCACCGTCAGAAGGCAATTTTCCGTATACCCCCCTGCCTAGCGGCGGGAAAGTTCGACAGCTTTCTGGACGAAGGTGGGTACGAGATAGTTGGCTCATCGCGAGTAATGAGCTGTGTATTGGAAAAACGTAGTTCGTTGCAAATAAATATTTTGAATCTGAATATTAAAGACTGGCTGGATTCATTTTACGAAATAAGTACCGAAGATTTAGCGCAGCGAGAGGTACACATGCAGTTATTACAGAGGATAAAGGGTAGGCCGTACTTCGCCTGTTTGGAAAATGAGGCCGGTGAGCCGATTTGTTGTGCAATAGCCACACTGTTTAATGGGGTAGTGGGTATACATAATGTTGCTACAAGTTCTGCCTATAAGCGAAGGCAACTCGCGACCGGGTTGTTGAACGCCCTGCTTGTTTGGGGAAAAGAAAATCACGCTACCCACGCGTTTTTGCAAGTGAACCAGAGTAATACGGCAGCGATTAATCTCTATACCAAAATGGGATTTCGCACGTTGTACCGTTATTGGTATCGGGAAAAGGACATCTTAAAAAGCTTGGTGCGATTGCCGTGTTTTACAGGTCTACGTAGAGAAACCAGGTAATTAAACAGTAGTACCTTGATCATTAAGGAGTGGGGCGATGAATGTAGTGGAAATAGAAGATAAATACGGCATTCCGTTTTATGACCGTCAAAATCTCGTTGTTGAAAAAGGTAAGGGAAGCCATGTCTGGGATGACAAAGGGGGCAGGTATCTTGATTTTACTTCTGGTTGGGGTGTTACCTGTCTTGGTCATGCCCATCCTGTAATAACAAATGCGCTATGTGAGCAATCTAAAAAGCTGATGCAAAACCCGAATTCAGGGTTTACGTATTCGCCCGCAAGAGCGCTGTTACTCGAGAGGTTGCAACAGGTTTTGCCGGTGAACCTAAGTCGCACATTTTTTACCAACAGTGGTGCTGAAGCTAATGATGCGGCTATAAAGCTTGCTCGAAAGCTGAGCGGCAAGGCCCGGGTGATTTCCACACGGGGCTCCTTTCACGGTCGAACATTTAATACCTTATCCGTGTCGGGAGGCGAACAAAACACCCGGCGCTACATTCCGCAACTACCACAGACTCAATTCGTGGAGTTTGGTGATATTCGCGAAATTGAAGCCGCTATGAACGATAACACCGCGGCGGTTATTGTAGAGCCAGTGCAGGGTGAGGGTGGGGTAAGAATTCCGCCCGCAGGATATCTCGGCAAAGTTGCTCAACTGTGTAAAGAAAACACAGTTCTTTTGATTGTTGATGAAATTCAAACAGGCTTTTGTAGAACCGGTCGATTCTTCGGACTTTCCCACAGCGATAGCCCTGTAGAAGCCGATATTGTGACAATGGGAAAAGGTATCGCCGGCGGGTTTCCATTCGCTGCTTTTTCGGTCACTGACGAAGTGGCCCGAAAAATTGAAAAAGGTGACCACGGAGGTACATACTGTGGCAACCCTCTGGGCTGTGCTGTTGCGTCAGAGGTTATCAGATTTCTGCAGGAGAACTGTATAGCATTACGGGTACTGGAATCTGGTCGAAAATTATTGAAGGGCTTACAAATGCTGGCTGACGAGTATCCGGAATTAGTCAGCGATGCCCGGGGCATAGGCTTGCTGACAGCGCTGCAAATGAAAGAAGATGGTTTGGTCGGACAGTTAAGTACGGCCTGTCAGCAACGTGGTTTGCTGGTTACACCCACACGTAATGGTGTCGTGCGATTTATACCTGATCTGCTGGTGGAAACAGGCGATATAGAACAAGCTCTGGAGATATTGGGTGATGCCTTGTCCAGCATTGAGCGCCCTCTTGCTGCTGCTTCCCAGGCTGGGATAGCATGTGGTTGAGATGCGCGGAGCCCCTGGAAAGACCTCCGATTACAGAGGTTTCTTAAAATTTGATTCCGGCATCAATTTCAATTCAGGGAATCGGCATGAATGTTGTTTATAATATAGATGGGTGAGTTTAATGACAGAAGATTATTCAATTAACAAGCTGTTCTCCTTACCTGGTAAAAACGCTTTAATAACAGGCGGATCGAGCGGACTTGGGCTGATGATGGCGAAAGGTCTGCTGCAAAATGGCGTAAGGGTTTACATATCTTCAAGAAGCAGGGAAAAGTGCAACAAGGCGCTTGCTGAACTGGAAAAGATGGGTGATTGTAGATCAATCTGCGCGGACGTCACTGTTGCTGAACAAAGGAAATCCCTCGTTGATAAAATCACCGCGAATGAAAAAGAAAATGGCCTTTCTATTCTGATTAATAACGCGGGAACGAATTGGGGCGCATATACTAACGGCACAGTGATACCGGTTGATGGCGGTAGCAGTATCAGCAAAGGTGCCAAACCCTGGCATTAGTAAAATCAATGTTCGGGATTACTTCGCAATGGAGACATATATGAGTTTATTTGACCTGAGCGGCAAAGTTGCACTTATTACCGGTTCAACCAAAGGGATCGGTAAAGCCATAGCTCAACGGATGGCAGATCATGGTGCGCGGGTGGTAATTTCCAGTCGCAATCAGGATGCCTGTGATGAAGTAGCTGAAGGCATTCGTAGCACCGGTGGCGAGGCCATCGCCATTGCATGCAATATCAACCACTCGGAACAACTGGTAAACCTGGTGGATGAGACTCGTGATCAGTTGGGCTCTATTGATATCCTGGTGTGTAATGCGGCTCTAAATCCTTACTATGGCCCGATTCAGGATATTTCTGATGAAGCTTTCGACAAGGTTATGAACGCCAACATTGGCAGCGTGCATCGTCTTTGCCAACTGGTTATCCCACAGATGGCCGATCGTGATGGAGGTTCTGTAATTATTGTTTCTTCCATCGCAGGATTGAAGGGAACCGATAAACTGGGTGCCTATGCTATTTCCAAGGCCGCTGATATGCAGATTGCACGCAATCTCGCTGTGGAATGGGGCCCGCAAAACGTTCGGGTTAACTGTATCGCGCCGGGATTGATTCGCACTGATTTTGCCAGGGCGCTGTGGGAGAACCCCGATACTTACGCGGCAACTGTCAAGCACTACCCATTGCGCAGAATCGGAGAGCCGGATGAAATTGCCGGTGCCGCGATTTACCTGGCATCAGCATCAGGCAGTTTTATTACAGGTCAAACAATTGTGGTGGATGGCGGTGGTACAATCGCCGACTGATCGAAGAGTGTTTTTATGCTTGGCCCATGGCAAAAATCAAATAAAATCGAAGGAATACGCCGATGATGAATTTGGGATTATCCGACGAAATGGAGGAGGTTCGGCAAAAGACCCTCAGATTTGTCTCAGAGGAAGTGGAGCCGCTGGAGCAGGAATACCATGATCAGGTGAGCATCGGTGACAGATGGTCGCATACGCAAAGGCAGGACGAAATTCTCAACGCTCTTAAGGACAAAGCACGAGCGATGGGAATGTGGAATTTCTTTTTGCCACGAAGCCAGGGTGGTGCAGGGATAAGCAACGTGGAATATGCACACCTGGCTGAAATTCTGGGTCGAAGTCATCTTGCCTCCGAGGCCTGTAATTGTAGCGCTCCGGATACTGGCAACATGGAAGTGTTGGAACGCTATGGTTCGGAGCAACAAAAAGAGCAGTGGCTAAAGCCCCTGCTGGCCGGCGAAATCAGGTCAGCTTTTGCCATGACTGAACCCCATGTTGCTTCATCTGATGCTACCAATATAAGCACGTCAGCGATTCTTGATGGCAATGAGTGGGTAATCAGCGGAGAGAAATTTTATATCTCCGGTGCCGGAGATGCACGCTGCAAGATCATGATCGTTATGGTGGTGACAGACCCTGATGCCCCCAAACATACCCGTCAGTCTCAAATCCTGGTTCCCATGGAGACAGAAGGTGTGGACGTGGTCAGACCGATGCAGGTGTTTGGTCGCGATGATGCACCCCACGGGCACATGCACATTAAATTTCACAATGTGCGTGTACCTGAATCAAATATTATTCTGGGCCGTGGGCGCGGATTTGAAATATCACAGGGCCGTCTTGGGCCTGGTCGAATACATCACTGTATGCGATCCATCGGTGCGGCTGAGAAAGCACTTGAACTGATGTGTAAACGCTCTTTAAGTCGTGAAGCCTTTGGTAAACCTCTGGCAGAGCTTGGCGGCAACTATGATGTAATCGCCGACAGCCGTATAGAAATTGATATGTGTCGCCTGTTAGTGTTGCGCGCCGCCTTCCTGATGGATACGGTTGGCAATAAAGCGGCCCGTGATGTGATCTCGCAAATCAAGGTTGCGGTGCCAAATATGTCGCTGCGGGTAATAGATCGTGCAATCCAGATGCATGGTGCCGCGGGGGTGTCGCAGGATTTTCCTTTGGCAACACTGTGGACCAGTCAGCGCACTCTTAGACTGGCGGATGGTCCGGATGAAGTACATCGACGTGTGGTGGCACGAAAAGAGTTGGCCAAATATAATCAGCAGAAGTACTGATTGTGGCGGGGCATGTCAGGGGAATATCAGCTTTTCTTGTTAGCGATTCTAATGGAGCATGGCGGCCATCAAACAGGATTACTTCGGTTTTAAATCCGCCACTTGCAGGATGAGCGTTTGAAATACAAAATCAGTGTAGTAGTCCCTTCTTATAATCGAGCACATTGTCTGCCGAGGTCATTGGACTCGGTAATCAGGCAAACACTACATCCGCTAGAAATTATTGTCATCGATGATGGCTCAGAGGATGAAACCCGTCATCTTGTCAGCAGGAATTATCCCTCCGTAATCTATCGCTACCAGGACAATACCGGCGTCAGCGGCGCCAGAAATACCGGAGTGAGATTGAGCCGAGGTAACTGGATTGCATTTCTGGATTCTGACGATGAATGGCTACCTGAAAAACTGGCACGACAGGTAAAGGCCATTACGGAGAACCCCGAGTTTCAACTTTGCCATACTAATGAAATCTGGATTCGCCATGGCACCCGGGTCAATCCCATGAACAAACACGAGAAGTGTGGCGGGCAGATATTTGAAAAGTGTTTGCCTGCGTGTGCGATTTCGCCATCTTCCGTTATATTGAGTAAGGCCTTATTTGACGAGGTTGGCGGTTTTGATGAGACACTGCCCGCCTGCGAGGATTATGATCTCTGGCTAAAAATCTGTTCCTGTCATCCGGTTTTATATCTTGGATCTGTTGCTGAAAAAATACGGCGGGCATCAGGACCAGCTATCACGGAAGTATTGGGGCATGGATAGGTTTCGGGTGCAGGCGCTGGAGAACATTCTTGCTTCGGGAAATCTTGGCGAAACGCAATCAAAGGCTGTCAGGGAGATGCTGCTTGGAAAGTGTCAGATTCTTGCCAGTGGTGCCTTAAAACGTGGAAAAACAGATCGCGCAAAGATTTACCAGGATAAGATAGAATTTTACCAGGGCGTAATATGAGGGAGGCGAATTCAGGGGGGCAGGTGAATATCGTAGTGGCACTGGCCTGTGAAGCAAGGCCTTTAATTACGCATTTTAAATTAAAGCGCCAAAGTGCTGAGGCGGGTTTTGCAATGTACACAAACAATCAGGGTATAAACCTGCTTGTAAGTGGGATGGGAAACCTGGCAATGGCCACTGCCTGTGGTTTCCTGGCGGGGAAACAATCGACGGCTTATGGCGAAAAATCGGCCTGGCTGAATATTGGAATAGCCGGACATCAGCATGTGGCTATTGGTGAGATTTTAATCGTTCACAAAGTGATTGATTCGGACAGCAGCAATACCTATTACCCTCCATTGATGCTGGAAATAGAATGCAAAACCACCAGTCTGATTAGTGCTCAGGCTCCCGAGGGGCAGTACGTCGACGATTCAGCCTATGACATGGAAGCCGCAGCCTTTTATAAGGCGGCAAGCCGATTTGCCACCTCGGAATTGGTCCAGATAGCGAAAATTGTATCCGATAATCGTGGCTGTCCAACTGAACATATTACAGAAACTAAAATCCAAAACTGGATAAGTGAAAATGTAGCCGTGATCGGCGAAATGGTGCAGCAACTGTTGCAATACTCTGAGGACTACAATGTTGTGTACAGCTTGCCAGAAGAATACAGAACAATAAGTAAAAAGGTGCACCTGACCGCTAGTCAGAAAACCAGGTTGGCCGGTTTATATCGCAGATTTTATGCCCTGGGTGGTTCCGAACTAATTCGTGAATTAAATACTAAAGACTATGTTTCTGCAAAAAGCCTTATCCGCACCATTGAGTTACTAATCGAGTCTCTATGAAATTTTCCTGTGTTTATATTGAGGAAGAAGTCGTTAATACACAACGGGTGCAGGAAATTCTTCAGCGCTTACCCCCAACTCCTCAGGTTACTATCAAACGCTATGGAGAAGTATTTAATCGCAGGTCCCAGAATTTTCGCCTGCAAAAGCAGAAGCCGGCACTGATTCTTGCTAAAAAGCACGGTAATCTCGTGCTACCTGCTCCCACGGGTTATGGCTTTAATGACAATCCAGGCTTCTATTTTTCCCATATGCTGAATTGTGTCTATGACTGTCGTTATTGTTTTCTTCAGGGCATGTATCGATCTGCAAATTATGTGCTATTTACCAATTACGAAGATTTTGCTACTCAGTTGCAAATTAAAACCCATGGCCAATCGGTAAATCCGGTTTTCTACAGTGGCTATGACTGCGACAGTATGGCCCTTGAACCCGTTAGTCACTTCGCCGAATTCTTTGTCGACTGGTTTGCCGACAATCCGGCGGCGACATTGGAACTGCGAACCAAAAGCACCCAGTTACGAAGTTTGTATAATCGCCAACCGGTATCTAATTGCATTATCGCCATGAGCTTTACACCAAAAGATATTTACCGACGCTGGGAGAGTAAAGTGCCTGGCATTGAAAAACGTCTGGATGCTTTGAAAAAGCTACAGGAGCAGGGTTGGCCGGTGGCTATAAGGTTGGAACCCCTGATCTATGAAAGTGATTTTGAAAATAGTTATGATCAGTTACTGTCAGATATATTTGAGAAGATTGATGGCAACCGAATTCACTCCATCAGCACCGGAATGTTCAGAATGCCAAAAACATTTTTTAAGAACATAAGTAACCTGTACCCGGATGAATTACTTTATGCGAGAAAATATGAACAAAGCCATGGGATGATTGCACAGTCTTCGACGCAGGAGGCCGAAATGTTGGAATCGATTGAAGATATGTTGTGCCGTTATGTACCAATAAAGCACTATTATCGATGTGCTTGAGCGGCAAGGAAACATTGAACAGGGTTCTGAAGCTCCTGAAGCTCTTTAGCATCATATGGAGCAGAACGCAGATCTATTAACAGCAATATCAGGAAAACCAGGAAAATGGGCCAGTCGATCCAGAAAACTGAGTTTGCCAAAGCAGCAATGTAAACCGGCCGTTGATATGTATTGCTACCTTATAGCCATACAAGCGGCCAGTCTTATGCCCCCGTTCACTCATCGCCAGGTACCAGGGAAGCGTGACTACAATCGTTGTTTTCATCCGCCCTATGACGTTGATGATCAGGGGCCGGTATGCCAGAGACTTCTTGAAGAGTTGATTGAGCTGAATCCCGAAGCGGTGGTGGATCTCCACAATACCTCGGGGGAGGGGCCATCATTCGGGGTGACCACCACTTACGATGAGAAGCATGATGAGATTGTCTCCCTTTTCACGGACCGTCTTATGGTGACTGGCCTGAGACTGGGGGCGATTATGGAAACCAATACTGAACAGATTCCGGTAGTTACCATTGAGTGTGGTGGTGCCTACGAGTCGGTTGCGGACCGTATTGCTACCGATGGCCTGGAGCGTTTTTTTATTAACCGGGAACTCTTTGCCGAAGTTCCCACGGACTATAATATAGATTTGTACTTTAATCCCATGCGAATAGAGATGCAGCAGGAGGCAACTCTGAACTATGGAGATAGCTGTGTGCAAGGATCGGATATAACCTTAAAAACAGAAATTGAGCATCATAATTTTTGTTTAGTGACACCTGACACCTTGCTGGGTTGGGTGGCCCCTGGGGCAATGGATAAGCTGGTGGCTGTTGGTGCAGATCAAACGAATCATTTCAAGGATTTATATCGGGAAGAAAATGACTGCCTCTATCCACGATCTAATCAGAAGATGTTTATGATTACTTCTAATCCGGAAATCGCCAGAAGTGATTGTTTCTGGTATGTGGTGCGGGCAGAGTGAATCAGGGGTTTTTCTGAGGCCCTAATTCGTCAGTCTGGTCAGGTTCTTTCCCCAGATAAGATTGGTATCGAGGTTTTTGCTGTAAATCAAGCTGCCATCGAAGTTCATACGGTCCATACCGAACACCTCGTACAAAGCTTCCAGTCCTATATTGCTGTTTTGGCCGGTTGATTCCAATTCTCTCTCTAGATCGTCCAGATTATCGATGTCGGTTAAAACCTGGGCGGTATGCATCAGGCCAGCGTCACGCATGCCACTGATAATAAGCACCTGGTTTTCGCTGCTCGCAGAAAACGTGGAGAAAAAACCGTAGTCACGAAATTGCTGCCCTTCTTCAGGCAGCCCTGCATCACTGGTATAGTATCTTCCGGTATCGACGTTCAGAAGTTCATCATAGCTTCTTCCTATCTGCAAGACAGATGCTGCAAATACCATATCAGTTAATTTATCAAGAGCGCTGATGTAGCCAATGTAAACGATGTGATTGCTACGGAGGTCTGAAGTGGTCAGGTCAGACATCATGCTAATGTTCAGGCGCTTGCCACTGGAACTGAGTATGGGAATGATACGGGTCAGAGCGTAGGCACTGCCTTCAGGCATATAGCTTAAATCAAGGTGTTGATAATTGTGCGTGGCCTCCCAGTCAGAAAAATGACGTTCTTCAAGATCATTCCTGGAATTGATATTGAATTCTCGTACCATGCGGCTGATGTTGCCATTATCATTTAACTCTCCGAATATGTAGTAGTCACCCATTACCAGCAACACGGGCACGTCGTCATTCAGCAAATTCTGCCAGATTTCTGACTCAGCTATGGATAAATACGGATTCGGCGGGTTGCTATCGCGGCTGAACAGACCGCTTAACAGGTTCGCCGCCAACACAATAATCAGTATTACCATCAGGGCACTATTGAGCCCTACTCGTCGCAGGCCAGCGTTGTGCAGGATTCCCGGCTCTGGCATGGGTCTGTTAGAAATTGCGACAACCGCGTACTGCCCTTTGGGGATTACTATTCGATAACGGCTATCGGCGGCATGGGATTGATAGTAATTATCCAGTTTTTTGCGTAGCTGATGCACATAGACTCTTACGGTGGAATCCCTGGAAACATCGAAGTCGGAATTCTTGCCAAGGCCATCAACGGCGATTTCAAATTCTTTGGGAGTCTTTTGATTTGCCGAGCATTCCACCAGATAGTCCAGCAGTGTCCCATATACTTTCGAGCGCCCAAGTTCACCACTGACCTGAATGTGACGGACCAGCTCTTGTAGCTGCTGGGGCGTAAACACTTCCTGTAGTTGCAGGTACGTCGGGCTGCCTGATTTAGTGGGTGCCATGGGGCCAATGCCATAAAGAGACTGGATGTTTGATAACAGCTATATTAACTCAGGCACTGGCGCTTAAGAAGCGGTCTAATAGCCTGGTTTTCCACAACTGATGGAGTTGTCCTCGAAAACCATTCAATGATGGTCCTTTGTCTGGCTTCTGTTGAGAACAGAAAATATTAGTGCCGCCAGAACCACTGTAGCGAGGGACAGCAATGACTCCAACCAGTATTCTCCGAACAGATTCCACGCCATAATCCAGCCACTGATCAGCAGAAAAATTAACGGGGTTAACGGGTAAGCTATCACCTTGAAGGGGCGTTTGAGTTCCGGGTAGCGAATTCGGAAGACAATAACGGTGGAGACAGCCAAGCTTGAGAACAACGCCAGAGTAAACCCTGCGTACTGTATTATCTGGTCGATTCTCGCCGACAGGATAATGATGGTAGTAATAATGCCCTGAAGGATCAGGGCGGGAACCGGGACTGAACTACCTGGTCTGGTTCTGGCAAGAAACCCCAATCTTTTATTATCGAGGCCCAGGGCATAATAAACCCGCGGGCCTGCTATAGTCATTGCAGATGCAGACGCAAATATGGAGATCACCAATACTATGACGGTCAGATTCACTCCCCACGGCCCGAACAAATTTTGTGCTGACACCAGTCCTACTTCGGCCACACCGGCAAGTTGATTTACATCAGCACCGTAAAAATAAAGAGCATTCAAGGCAAAATAAAGAACGGTCACCACAAGCATTCCGCTGAACAATGCTCTGGGTAGATTCTTTTGCGGAGATTCGATTTCATGGGCAATATAAGCGGCTGCATTCCAACCGCTAAAACAGAACATTACGAAGATAAGAGATACGGAAAAAGCCGAGAATAAATCAGTCGTACTTAATTGGTAAAATTCAGGAGCCACTACCTTAAAATTCTCCAGGCTGCCGTTACCAATCGAAAATCCAAACAGAATAATTAAAGTTATACCTGACACTTTAACTACAGTGATGAAATCATTGAACCCAAACCCGAATTTCACGCTACGAGTATGGACAGTAATAAGTATCCAGACCAGGCTGATAGCCAGTAAATCCTCCAGAGCAATCAACCCCAGAAATTCCTGCTGTTGATTGAGGATTGGGAAAAAGGCTGATAAGTAACGCACCAGAGCTTTCAACGCAGCCGCGATAGGGGCAGAAAAACCGGCAACCAGTGAAACGAACGCTGTCATGAAACCGAATGCAGGGCCGTAAGCCCTGGTTAGATACACATATTCCGCACCGGCTTCCGGCATCATGGCTCCCAGCTCGGCGTAACACATGGCCCCGCACCATGCCAGGAATCCGCCTAATATCCAGAGTGCGAAAATAAAAGTGGGATGACCCAGTGAGGCGGCCTGAAATCCTGTGGTGGTGAAAATGCCGGCACCGATTATGTTGGCAATAACCAGTGCTGTTGCTGATCTGAACGCTACGGTGCGCAGAGATTTGTCTTTCATTATGTGGTTTCTCCCTGGCGCAATAGTAACGGCTATGGGCCGATGCCACCATAGTGTCGTTACTGCAGGAGTCGATTGCAGTAAACTTGCTGAAACCGAATATTCAGTATTCATTAAGCCATGCAACTGTCATAATCAGAATCAGGTTTCAGTAAAATTTAAGGTATAGAACTCGCAGGAGATATCTATGATTAACACGATTAATTGTCTTAGGGGCCAAATGTATAAATTCATCATTACGGTAGCATTGGTGTGTGTGTACACGTCGGCTGCAGGTCATACTGCCTTGGTAACATCTAATCCAGCGGATGGCGCGGTAATTAATAAGAGCCCGGAGCAGCTACAGATGATCTTCACCGCTGATGTTGCCCTGGTTAAATTATCTGTGACTGATAGTGAGGGTAAAGCCCTTATGCTGGATTTTACTCCCAGCAGTGAATCGAAAGACGAGTACCTAATGGCAATGCCTCAATTGGCAAATGGGCACTATAAAGTGGACTGGGCTGTAATCGGAGCAGATGGGCACACCGTGGCCAATTCATTTTCATTTGCCATGGACTCCACTGCCGCCGGGCATCATGGTGAAGACCACCACGGCGAAGACCATCACGGGGAAGAGCACCATGGCGAAGAGCACCATGGTGAAGAACAGCAAGGAGAGCACGCTCACTGACCCTGTCATGTTTCCGGCCCTGGTCAGTTGGGATCTAGCTAGTCTCATAGCTAAAATTCTGTGGTATGTCGCCGTAATCAGTGTTGCGGGCGGCAATTTTTCATTGTGGCTGGTGGCCGATAATAGTCGCCGATTCCTGGTAGGCACTCTGTACTATGTGCTGTTTGGGTCGATCATAGGATTTCACGCAGTAGCGGCCTATTTTCTGATCCAGGTGGGTGCGGCCAACGACAGCGGACTGTCGGGCATATTGGACTGGCCGTTGATATCTTTCTATCTGGGAACCAGTATCGGTGGCCCCAGCCTGTTTAGGATGGCGACATTCCTGCTGCTCATAATGGGTCAAATGGTCGCATTGGTCCATCAAGGCAGACGCAACAAACCCCCGTCACAATTTTTTTTCCGCTCGCTTGCTCGTTTTAATGGTGCCTGCCTTCTCGCTTTACTTCTTTCATTTCAGGCCACCGGACATATTACAACCTTATCGTTGACGCCCCGCCTTGCTCTGGTACTTCATATTCTCGCACTGTCGTTATGGATTGGAACACTCTATCCGTTGCGAAGAGTCACCCTGGATTATGATGTGGATCAGGTGCAATACATTATGAGCAGGTTTGGAAACTATGCGGTGGTCATTGTAGGTGTGCTGCTACTGACAGCATTGGTTATGGCAGTCCAGTTGCTGGGGAATGCCAGTGAATTGATCCACACTCCGTACGGTATCAGCCTGCTGGTAAAATCCTTGCTGGTATGTGGGTTATTGGGGGTAGCCGCCTTGAACCGCTGGTCGCTGGTTCCAAACCTGCATCAGGAGGGGACTATGGCTAAACTAAGGAACAGTATTACGGTTGAAATGATCCTGGCTGCAGTGATTCCGGTAGCGGCGGCTTACCTCTCCACTGTTGTTGGTCCAGGACATGGCTAGAGATTCCCTGAATTTCTGGCTATGTGTATTTTACCTTGCTTTCTGCTGTCGTAGATTGCTCTGGATTACCGTCAATTAATACGCTCGTTTTCAGGGTCTCCAAATCCAACATGAGCAGGTCTGTGGTTTTTTCACGGTTCTTCAGGAGGGTCGTAGTAATGGTTGTTGGTTCGCTGGCAAACAGCAGCGCATTACCCAGGGGCGACCAGTTCAGGTTATACAGCCTGTTTTCGCTGCTGAACACGGGCAGGGCTGACTCGATAGATTTTACGGTACTGAGAAACACCGTGGAAACATTATTTTCATATCGGATATAGGCAAGGGTTTGGCCATCCTCAGACAGTATCGGTGGGGTAATTACTGATTTCCGTGATAGAAAAGAAGGATTTTCAGGGTTAGGGCTATAGGTAGCACTCAGGCTGACCAGCGTACTATGAATCATCTCATCTGACCGGATTACCTGATCGGCAATCAGGGGTATGCTGGCAGAGGAACGCGAAACGGAATCAGAAGTAGCAAACGGGTTTGATATCACAATTATTGCGAACACCAATGATGCTGTGGTTATGACTGGCTGGCAGGCCCGCGGCAGTTTCCGATAGAGGTGGGAAACAAATCCGCCGTTGCCAGGTTGGCTCTTTTCTAAATTAACTACAATACCCGGTACCAGCCGATATCCTTTCTTCGAAATGGTTTGCACGAAGGTACCGGTTGTTTTGTGGCCTCTACCCAACTCCTTGCGTAATTCCGAGATTGCACGGGTCAGGGAGTTTTCGTTCACAATCACTTCTGGCCACAGTTCGTCCGTCAGCTGCGGCCTTGTTAGCACCGTCCCCTGATTCGCCGCGAGAAAGCACAGTAAATGCATTAGGCGGGGTTCCAGTGACTGCTTGTTAAGTGGTTTTCCCAGCTCCGAAAGGCAATTGAGTTCCGGATTAACCACCCAGTTTTTGACTACAAATTTATGATTGATTGGTTTTTTTAAAGATAAAGTAAATTCTTCCATATCAAGTTCATCTTATTGAATTATATAGATAAATATTAAGTTATTTTTCTCGGATCTGGCCATGAAAATCAAACGGTGCGATAGCCAGTTTTCTTGCCTGAACAGTCTTGCCCAGTTTAAAGGTTTTTTGGGTTTCTGAACCCAATTAGTGGCCATTTCAGCTTTTCTGGATGTTTTCTTCAGAAGCGCGTCAGGTTATTAGACCGGGATGTAGCCATCATTCTTACCAGTGGGCCCATCAGGGCCGGTAAAATTTTTCTGTGTATCAATGGAGTACTTTGTGCTCTGCGAAGGAGAAATCAATGAAAGCCAAAATTATTCTATTCAGTCTTGTGTCTGCCGTAGTCATAGTGTTCACAACATCACTTGCCACTGATGTCAGTGCATTAAGTGCAACAGCCCGCCAACAGGGCATTCCCTCGTTGGCGCCAATGCTCAGGGAAGTGACACCAGCCGTTGTCAGTATCCGGGTAAGTAAAACCCTGCCGAGGCTGGGGCAGAGCTTTTATAACCCACAGGAGCGGTCAGAACAGCTGCGAAGGTATTTCGATTTTGAATTACAGGATGATCTCTCTTCGCCCCAGGCACCTCCACAGCGTAGCGCAGGGTCTGGTTCAGGAGTGATAATTGACGCCAAGGCGGGCTTCATCGCTACCAATCACCATGTAATTGATGGTGCGGATGAAATAATGGTGGCCCTGAATGACGGGCGAACCTTTGTGGCTACCCTGGTGGGTAGCGATGCCAGTACGGATGTGGCTTTGTTGCGAATCAAAGCCGAGCAACTGATTGCTATAGAGCTGGCAGACAGTGACACGGCACAAGTGGGGGATTTCGTTGTAGCAATAGGGAATCCGTTTGGTATCGGTCAGACTGTTACTTCCGGAATTGTAAGCGCATTAGGCAGGGCAGGGTTGAACAGCAATAACTACGAAGACTTCATCCAGACTGACGCCGCTATTAATCTGGGTAACTCTGGCGGTGCACTGGTGGACATGGAAGGCAAATTGGTGGGGATAAATACGGCAATCATCAGCCGAAGTGGCGGGGGCAGTAACGGAAACGGTTTTGCTGTTCCTGCCAATATGGTTGCTTCGGTGGTTGACCACCTGAAACGAGATGGTGAGGTTAGACGGGGCATGTTAGGTGTTCAGATAAGTGATCTTACCCCCGATGTAGCCAGTTCTTTAAATCTGGACATTACCCATGGAGCACTGGTAACCAACGTACTTCCTGACAGTGCAGCAGAAGCTGCCGGTATCGAGTTATATGACGTCATTGTAGAGACTGACGGGAATAGAATCCGCAGCGGTCGAGATTTACGTAACCATATCGGGCTGGTGCGGTATGATGAAAAAGTTGGTTTAAAACTTTATCGTAATGGCTCGGAACTTGAACTCACCGCTGTTCTGGGTGCTACCCGGGAAATTGCAGATATCCGCTCAGAGCAACCTAAAAGTCATAATTTTTTCGCCGGGGCACAGCTACGAGCCCTTGCGTCGACTGCAAAAGAATCCGCCGTTGCCGGTATCGAAATCATTGGTATTGAGCCCCAGAGTCGAGCGCGTCAAGCGGGGTTACGCCAGGGTGATGTGATCGTTGAAGTGAATCGTGAAGCGGTACAGGAACTGACCGAATTTAATACCAAAGTGGATGAAGCCGAAGGGATTATCGCCTTCACAGTTATTCGTAATGATCGAAGGATGATGATCCTTATGCCCTGAGCGATACGAACGGGGGGGAGTAACTTGAATGGCCCCCTATGCGGTTTAAATTACTAAATCCAGCCAAGGCTTGGCCGACTTATTGATGGTATTAGGTCGGTCTTTTTTTTGTGCCGAAAATGGTATCAAATTACAGCTGCAATTCATCATTGATCTGGTTTTTTGTATGGGCTTTGCATGGATCCATGCGGCATGTATTATTGTCACGCGTTAAGTTCGGGCGCCTTGATCCGAAGTAACTAGAATAAAAATCAGAGGATTCCTGAAAGGGTATTTTTATCTTGATTGTTGCAACCCTTTTCAAGCGCCTGTTCGCAGTTATTTGTGGTTTCCTGGCCTGTGGCTACGCTTTAACTGTCCAGGCTCAGGACGAACCTCTCACTCTGTATAATGACGAGATTAATTCCGGCCAGGTATCCAGAGAAAACATTTCAGCCTATATCGAGTGGCTCAGGCAGCGGATTTCTGACGAGAACTTACCGGGTGCTGCCATGGCGATTGTATCCCGGGATGCAGTGCTGGATGTGCAGACCTGGGGAGTTCGTAACAGTCAGACTTCTGAGCCGATAGACGAGGATTCTGTCTTCCGAATTGCCTCGGTGTCCAAGACATTTGCAGGCACTGTCGCTTCCCTGATGGTGATGCACAACCAACTTCACTGGGATACACCAATAATCCAGGTTCTACCTGAGATCCAGATTGGAACCAAAAAATCCTCTCGATCAATGACACTTAAAAACATTGTCAGCCATACCACCGGATTGATGCCACACGCCTACTCAAACATGCTGGACGATGGTGTGGCCTACGAGAAAATTCAGGAAATATTCCACCAGATTCCCACGGTTTGTGCTCCAGGGCGCTGTTATGGCTATCAAAATGTAGTGTTTTCTCTCATTGCTGACGTAGTGGAAGCCAGAACCCTGAGGAGCTATGAGCAATACCTGGACGAAGAGCTGTTTGTTCCTTTGCATATGACCACGGCATCTACCGGGTTGGACCAGTTTGAAGCTAACGGCAATGCTACCTCACCTCATCGGCGGGTGCGGGGGAACTGGCGTGTGACTACTGTTAATCCTGCCTATTACACCGTGACTCCGGCCGCTGGTATCAACGCTAGTATTCTGGACATGGCTATATGGGCCAGGGCTAACCTTGGTGCTTATCCGGAGGTGCTTTCCAGATCCTTTCTGGAATTGCAGCACAGCCCTGTTGTTGAAACCCCCAGGGGTAACTATTTCAATCGCTGGCAGGGGCTAGAGCATGCCTATTACGCCCTTGGTTGGCGGGTTTTTGATTATCGCGGAATGCGTGTGATTCACCATGGTGGCGGTGTGCGTGGATTTCGATCCGAGGTGGCACTGGTGCCGGAGAGAAATCTTGGTGTAGTAGTACTTTTTAACGCGGAAACCAGGGTGGCAAACGATATCGTTCCGGCGTTTCTCGACAATATCATTAATTGATCCGCATTAGTTTTTCATAAATCAGAGCAGAGATTTCCGATTATGAGTTCCGTTATCGAGTTACTTAAGTCCCACCGAAGTATCAGAAAATACACATCACAGAAAATCGATGAGGGGCTATTCCAGCAGCTGATAGAGGC
>JAESQX010000246.1 GCA_016764875.1 Gammaproteobacteria bacterium | reverse complement strand
TCTCCATAGCAGACATTTAGGCCGATAACCCTACTGTGCTAGACTCCTCGGTCTAATAAATAAGAAAAACAGGACCCACCCCATGGGTAAGCTGTACGAAGAGTTAAAGAAGCGCAAGGTCTTTCGAGTCGCGGCTATCTATGCCGTGGTGGCCTGGGTGCTTATTCAGGTATCGGATGTGGTGTTACCAACCTTTGGCGCGCCTGAGTGGGTCAATCAAACCATCATCTTTCTGTTCATCCTAGGATTTATTCCCACCTTGATTGCCGCATGGGCTTATGAACTAACGCCCGACGGAATCAAAGCAGATACTGCTGCCCTATCCCTTCCGACGACAGCCAGCAATACAGATCGAAAGCTGATCTATGCAACATTTGGCCTTGTGCTTCTGGTCGCAGGGTTTCAATTATCAGACCGGTTTTTATCTAACAACATCATCTTGGTAAATCGCTCGGCTGAGTCAGCTAACGTCACAACTAATCCAGCAATTATGCGGTCTTCCATAATACTGAATCAGCCGTTGAATCGAAGCAGTTTAGCTTCAAGAACACTCCTCGATATAGCTCCAGACGGATCTTCTTTGGCCTTTGCAAATATTGAGGACGAGCATTGGATGTTACGTAACCTGGATACGCAAGAGACACAAGTGCTCGTGGGAACGAGAAACGGAAAAGCTAATTTTTCACCCGATAGTCAAAAGCTGCTCTTACTTTCTACCGGGCCTCGGGCTGTCGGCGTTAGACCTGTCGAAGGCGGATCATTTCAACTATTACCAATTGAAAACACTCTCAGTGCTACCTGGCTGTCAAACGAACACGTTATTTACCAACATACCGATGGCGATACAAGGATGCTCTCAATAGTAGATGGAACAGAAGACATTATTCCCGGCGTTGATGCCGCAGGTGATGGTTATTATGTCTTCAATTCGCTTCCTTCAGGATCTGCTTTTTTATACCGGCAGACCCAGTCTACGAATCAATTGAATCAGTCGATAATTCAAGCATATGACCTGAATAGCCAAAGCAAAACAGTTGTTACCAGTGACGGTTATCTCCCACAATATGTAAATAGCGGGCATGTATTATTCCTGCGCGAGGGGGATTTATGGGCAGTACCCTTTGATGCTGCCAGCCTCCGGGTAACTGGCGCAGAAGCGAGAGTATTGGAGGGAGTTGATAGTCAGCGAATGGCGGGTTGGGGGGCTTACTCCGTTTCTGATTCTGGCAGGTTGGTGTACTTACCAGGAAGCGAGGTTATCGAAGACCAGAGAACTCTTTATTGGGCAGATCGATTGGGCAACCGGGAAAAAATCCCCCTTCGTGCGGGAAACTATTCTGAGCCGCGACTCTCTCCAGACGGGAAATTGCTAGCTGTAGCTTCTTTTCAGGTCGATGATTCCAGTGATATTTGGGTTTATAATTTTTCAAGTGAGGCCTTTGTCCCCATTACATTTTTAGGTAACGCACGTAATCCTGTATGGACTCCAGATGGTGCTCGATTGGTCTTTCAGTTGAATTCGTCTGTTCTGGGTATACGCCCGCGAGGGGAGCTTTGGATAATAAATGCTAATGGGACGGGACAGGCTGAGCTCATACTTGATGCTGACGCCATGGCTGATTCACTTTCTCCAATAGATGAAAAGTTATTTTATAGGATCGATGACTTGGGCGCTGGCAACATTAATACACTTACTTTTACCGATGACGCGTGGGTTAGCGCACCGCTAATCGAGAATGATAACAATACGTTGGGAGCAAGAGTATCGCCTGATGGTCGTTGGATCGCTTACGGGAGTAATGAATCCGGAACTGTTCAAATATACGTTCAGCCTTACCCAAACCTGGATGGAGGTAAGTGGCAAGTCAGCACTGAAAAGCAAGGTAGTCGTGAACCATCATGGGGGCCAAATGGTGATGAAATATTCTTCCTTCGATTAGATGGAACCCTGATGCATGCAAAACTTACGATTGATGGAGACCGCTTTTCTTTCGGTGTCGTCGAGCCGCTAGTTACAGATCTGGAAATGTATAGCCGCAATACGACACCGAATTATTTAGTGTCTAATGATGGGGAGCGGTTTCTTCATTTCTATTCCGGAATTGATGAGCCAGACACGGGTCTTGATCAAGACCATACGGAATTAGTGGTAATTTCGAGCTTTTTCGAAAAACTCAAACAATTAGCGCCGCCTGACCCACAGTGAATGACCGCTTGTGGCCGATTCTGTTGAAAGTGTGCCGTAGGCACACAAGGCAGTAGTACAGGAAGTGCTACTGCATTTGTGTATAAGGTCAATGGAAGATGGTGGTAGGCCCACCGAAGTCTGCTGTCGGAAGCTGGCTTCAAACTCCCTCAAGCTGCTGGTATTAAGAGTGCTGGTTGTGAGCGTTGAGGAAAAGGTAGTCAATCAGATTATCATGTGTGGTACAGAGAGACGAGTGCAACCGAACCCATGTTGACGCGTCGTAAAATCTTAGATGACATCAAAACCGGGAGCGTTTCAATCTTCCGGGATAAGCTTGCAGGTGAACTCCGAATGCTGTGCAAGCGGTGTCCGGCGTATAGTGGGCGTGACTCTGTACTGGGCTTCCATTGGGAACTACGGGAACCAGTCATCACGATGTTAAGGAAGAAATACAAATAACTAAAATTATGAGTATGAGAGTACCAATGCGTGATACTGGGACGGAGTTGCTCGTAGTAGTGCTGAAGCGTTTGTAATGAACGTGGAGCGAAGGGGCAACGTTAGATGGTTTTTAGGCAAGGCTCAACTGTCGTTTGGCAGGAGGAAGCTTTGAATGAAAACAAAATCGTTTATCATTTCTAAATGGCAAGTGTTAAAAGCATATGAGTTGGTGAAAGCCAATGCAGGTGCGGCAGGAGTTGATAAGCAATCGCTTTCAGATTTTGAGCTAAATTTGAAAAGTAATCTTTACAAGCTCTGGAACCGACTGTCATCAGGCAGTTATTTCCCACCCCCGGTTAAGGCGGTAGCGATACCGAAGAAGGCGGGTGGTGAGCGTATTTTGGGAATTCCAACAGTCAGTGACCGTATCGCACAGATGGTGGTCAAACTGGAGTTTGAGCCTCAAGTCGAACCATACTTCCTATCTGACTCATACGGCTATCGGCCCAACAAGTCAGCTCTGGATGCCATTGGAGTGACACGTCAGCGTTGCTGGCGATATAGCTGGGTGCTTGAATTCGACATCAAAGGGTTGTTTGATAACATACCCCATGATTTGCTGTTGAAGGCGGTGTACAAACATACAGACCTGCCTTGGGTAAGGTTGTATATCAAGCGTTGGTTGACAGCACCGATGCAGATGCCGAGTGGCGAACTGGTTGCTAGAGGAATGGGCACTCCGCAAGGGGGTGTTATCAGTCCAGTATTAAGTAACCTGTTTCTGCATTATGTTTTTGATAAATGGCTACAAAAGCACTATTCAAAAACAGCATGGTGTCGTTATGCCGATGATGGGTTAGTGCACTGTCACAGTGAAGTTGAAGCCAGACGTATGTTGAAAGTATTGCAACAACGCTTTCAAAGTTGTGGGCTGCAATTTCATCCAGAGAAAACCAAAATTGTGTACTGTAAAGATGGCAAACGCAAGGGACAGTATAAAAACACGTCCTTTGATTTTCTTGGCTATACCTTTCGACGTAGGCTGTGTAAGGATCGCAAACATAAACTGTTTGTAAGCTTTAATCCCGCAGTCAGTAAGGCAGCGCTAAAAGCCATGCGGTTGAAAATCAGGAAATTACGGGTGCGCAAACGTACCGATATGAGCATAGTGCAATTGGCTAAATGGTTAAATCCCATGATTAATGGATGGTTTAACTATTACGGTCGGTATTATCGTTCAGCTCTGTATAGATTGAGCCATCATGTAAACAAAGCTCTGGTGAGGTGGGCTCGTTGTAAATTCAAAACCCTTCGCCGACACAAGACAAGGGCGATGAAATTCCTGGAAGGAATGTCAAAGCAAAATCCATATTTGTTCGCCCATTGGCGAGCAGGAATGATCGGTGCATTTGTCTAATGGGAGCGGTATGAGTCGAGAGGTTCACGTACCGTTCTGCGAGGGGCTGCAGGGGAGGTTCCTGCGGTCTACTCACCAACTATTTACCAAATAGAGAGTGCTCTAATATTGTTTTTTTAGCATGCAACTACATTCAATGTGGCTCTGCTTCGCCAAATTTGACATTTTTTGACTCAGCCGCCAAGAGTACAGAGTTTTTCAACAGAATCGGCCGGGAGCAGATATTACGCCTGTTATGAAGGACATTATGTTTTAAATACAATCTACTTATTAAATGCTTAATATCTTTTCAACAAAGATAAAGGAGAAATTTATGTCCAAAGGCCAAGATGCAAAAAAATCAGTTAAAAGGAAACCTGAAAAAACATTGAAAGAAAAGCGCAAAGAGAAAAAGATAAAAAAGTTGAATAAATGATAGGTATGGATTCTTTAGAAATGAGGTTGGAGTAAATATACGGAGGTTTTGAATGTCCGCACAGCCGAGAGCTGCCGCTCACTAATTCCGGTAAATGATATTACTGGAAGTTTCATATCCTAATGTCAGTAATTTGATTCCGCCCCTGGGGGCCATCTCCTTTTTTGGATCCCGAATTACTGCAAATATGTTCCAAAATTAATATTTCTGTAGATCGAAAACGTCGTCCGTCTCCTATTTTTGTTCGACTTCTTGTCTGCGTGCGCCAGCAAGAGTGCCCGGCATGGAGTAATTACCTTCGTGGCATGCATACTCATAGAGCTGACCATCTGTGGCATGGAAGCTGAGCTCCGCTGTCCAGGATTGACTGTATAGGTCAGAATCTTCCACGGTAAAGCGGTAAACAATTTCAGTATCAGAATAACGAATAAAACGCTCAGTTACTTTGCCATTTTTCGTTATAGCTGTAGAGCTTTGCTGCATTTGCTGCGGGTTAACATTGATAGTCTCTACTACCAGAGCCCCATCTTCATACCAGCCTACAGAGTCTCCCATGTATTGTTGCAAGACTTCCGGCCGGCGATTGGCGCGGGCTTCTTCGGCCGAACTAAAGGTAGGGATGATTCGCGCATCATGTATTTGTTCTACATTTATCACCACGTAATCATCAGTTTGAACGAACTGGAAATTGTTATTGTACAGCCCGCTCTGCATCGCTGGACCGGCTTTGCTTTCAGAAATAATACAACGCTCCGATAAGGGCAGGGCCTCGGGGCCGGAAGCGTCACCGACGCCTGTCACGTATCGGCTGCCGAAATTGGTACGCTGAAAATCTGTGGTAGGATTTTCCAGGTGCGGGACTTGCCCATTCTCAGGATTAACTATGTAAGAAGTTCGATATTCGCCCTTGACCAGAGCCAGGTTAGAGCCGGGATCGACCCAGAAATTATTGTACGCCCTGGTGCCGAAGTCATCTCCGGATACCTCAGGCGTGTTATTGACACCATCACCATCATCAAAGCCACCCTCAATACCACCAATCGGTATGCCGGCTGCAATGACTAGCGATTCCTGGGCCGTCACCACCAGTGTTTCCAACCCTCTGCGGCGCGTGAGATTGGTTAGCGATGCATTGCTCCAGACGCCTTCCAGGTCGGGCCGGGCAGTGTTTTGAGCCAGCGCGCCAGAGCATGCTACAGCGGTGCACAGCAGCAAGCTTCCAATTCGGGTGGGGTGTTTTAGCAGAGTTGTCATTTGCTATGTCCCTGGGTTTTGTCCGTCGGAGAGTTCCGGGGACAGTGACCTCAAATGAGTTAAAGTCACTATCCCCATATATACCAGAATGAGGATTAACTTGTTAGTATCACGCTTTCTTATGTTAGGTGGACCGTCCAGTTTTTTACAAAATGAGATTGTGTTGGTGCAGAACTTGTTTGAAGAATCCAAGCGACTAGCGCCACCTGCTGCGCAGTAAATGACTGCTTCTGGCTGTGAAAGCCGTCAATAAATCATTGACGAAATAGAGAGAATAAGTGAATTGGAGGGTAAAACATGGCAACGAAAGGATCAGAAATGGACCGCCGAGGTTTTTTGGCAGCGGGAGCTGGGGCGATAGCTCTCGCTGGCATGGCCCGCTCGGCCAATGCAGCGGAGCTAACAACTGATGAGCAGGCCAATGTCCAGCTAGTGAATGACTTCTGCGCGACGTGGCCCGGTCATGATCTCGACGACGTAATGGCTTTTTTTGCTGACGACGGCGCATACCGGATGACCGAGACGACGGAACTGGCCGATGGCCGTGACGCCGTATCAGCCCGCATCCAGTCGATCATTAACAACGTCGACCGCTTCGAGGTGCTCGACACGTTTGCGCGAGGACCGATGGTAATTAATGAGCGGATTGACTATTTTTCGGATTTCACCATCAAGAGCTGGCACGGCGTCGGGGTATTCTTCATCAGGGACGGGAAGATTGTCGATTGGTACGACTACACAATAACAATGGAGCAGGCCTGATCCAAACCGGGTACCCTTGGCTACTGGCTAGAAGCACAGGTCGCTTTTGGGTTAAATATAGCAGAGTATTGCACTCACCGGTTGAGATCGCAACCGTAAGCGGAATTTTACTGAAATAAAAGTGCTATCAAGTTTGTTCTCTAGAGTCATATTTAATACACGGAATGAGGAAAAAATTTAATGACAACAAAATTTCACAAAAAAGTGGTGATAGTGCTTATGTTATTGTTTTCAGCAACAGCATTTGCACAAGAAGGGCCCAGCCTGATGACCTATGACCTGGCCATGAAGGCCATTGAGGCAGCTGAATCCCATGCACGTCAGCAGGGGTGGAATGTGACTATTCTCGTCACTGACCAGAATGCCACCCCGGTAATGCTGCGGCGCTTGGATGGGGCTTCTGCGCGTACGATTACTATCGCTAATAGCAGAGCATTGGTGGTGACCAAAACAGGCCTCACTTCCGGGGAATATGGTACAAGACTTGAAGCGGGTGAAATTGAAGAAATCGAAGGCGGCGTCACCTTTCAAGGAGGTGTGCCGGTTTATTTAGAGGGTGAATTAATTGGCGCCGTGGCTGCCAGTGGAGTTAGAGGTTTTCAGGATGAAGAAGTTTCTATAGTCGGAGCTGAAACTATAGGTAGTATATCAAAGGATTAATCTAGCTATTGAAAAGCTTCCGGCTGAACGAAGTATCACAGTAGGCTCTTGGCCGAAAACAGACCCACAAGAGTCTGTGAAGTCACTACATATTCCCATTTAAGGGCCGCTTTATCTGATGAACCTTAAACAGGTACGGCTCTGTATTCTTACCCTTCCAGGTGTAACTTTAGCCAGTTGCTCGGGTAAGCAAAGTGCCCTGTACCTTAAATGGAAGCGGATAATATTCACCTGTTAGATCGTCAGATTCAGAGCTGCAAATACATAAGGACGAATTTTTATTCGATGTCATCAACCTGCGCTGCCTGATTCTGCCCGGGAACGGGCGCTTGAAGAAGCAAAAAAAACCATGCATTAATTTTACCTGAGTTACGTTCAAGAACTAATAAGGAAAATCCCATGGCAAATAAAAAGAAAATCGCAGGAATTTTAGTCGCAGTCGTTATGGTAGTCGCCGCGACAACCTATGTCTTCATTACTCCCTATAATCGAATCGCCGGGGTCAGGATTGGCGGCACACTAACACCGGCGCCAGATGACTTCACCACGATAGCTGAACCCGGGATAGGAAAAATTAAAACCGGGGGTTTTCCTCCATTTGTAGTGCATGTTGTGCTTGTGCCCTATGAAGGAGGCTTTATCACGGCCACCAGACCCGACGGTGGTTATTGGTCAGCCCGAGCGCGGATAGCTCCCGATGGATACGCGCGTTTTGAAGATAAAACATTTGCTTTGAAAGCCACTGAAATATTTGGCGAGGAGAAATATCCTTACCTTCGCAAGTGGGGCGGGGAGGATCTTGACCGGCAGATGACCGGCGGCGTTATCGTCGGTGTAGCAGAGCCACTACGGGAATGGGAAGTATTCCTTTGGACTCCGCGCTAATAACAACGAAATGTGAGTTCTTTAGTTGTATCAATGCCAGGATAAAAAGGCCCGATCCATTGGGTAGATTGTTGCCTGTCTGTAAAATGCCCTTGTCCTTTCCAGTGGAAGGTTGCCGCCTGTAGGGAAAAGATTTATAGGCGTCTGAATATAGGCGATAATTGCAGCTACTATTGAGTAATGCCTCTTCTTTGAAAATAAAAGGTGGATTATAGGAAGCGGGCATTCAAGCTGATATCACGAATCATTTATATATATTAATAAATACAATGGGTTACATCAGATATGCTGTTAATGATCGATAATTACGATTCATTCACCTACAACATTGTGCAGTATCTGGGGGAGCTGGGAGCCGATGTGCAGGTGTACCGTAATGATGCTATCAGTCTCGATGAAATTGAGAAACTGGGTCCGGATCATATTGTCATTTCACCTGGTCCCTGCACCCCTAACGAAGCAGGTATTTCCATCGATGTGATAAAACGTTTCGCCGGGGTAGTGCCGTTGTTAGGCATATGCCTTGGGCATCAGAGTATCGGACAGGCATTTGGTGGCAACATTGTCAGGGCGGGCAAGGTCATGCATGGAAAATTATCGTCAATACATCATGAAGGGCAGGGCGTATTACAGGGTCTGAAAAATCCTTTTACCGCAACCCGTTATCATTCCCTGGTGATTGATAAAGATTCTCTGCCCGATTGCCTGGAAATAACCGCCTGGACAGAAGACGATGACGGCAACATGGAAGAAGTTATGGCGGTGCGTCATCGAGAACAAGCCGTGGAAGGAGTGCAGTTTCACCCCGAGTCAATACTCAGTGAGCATGGCCATCAGCTACTGGGAAACTTTCTTAAAACCAGAATTTGAATTAATCAGACAATTCGTAACAGGGTAAGCCCGTGGATATCAGAACAGCCATAAAAAAAGTAACGTCCTGCGAGCATTTGACGGCTGAGGAAATGACTCAGGTTATGCATGACATCATGTCGGGCAAAACCACAGACGCACAAAATGCAGCTTTCCTGGTCGGTCTGCAGATGAAGGGTGTGCAGGTTGACGAGTTGCTCGGCGGAGCTGTGGTAATGCGCGAGCTGGCCACCGGGGTTGAACTTGGACCCCATGATCACCTGGTGGACACCTGTGGTACCGGTGGCAGTGGTTCGAATAAATTTAACGTATCAACGGCCGCTGCTTTGGTTGCAGCCTGCGCCGGCGCAAGAGTGGCCAAGCATGGTAATCGTGGTGCCACCAGTAAGAGCGGCAGTGCCGACGTATTGGAGGCCGCCGGGGTTAATCTGGCTATCAATGCGCAACAGGCCGCCGAGACAATTGAGCAGGTTAATGTGGGATTTATGTTTGCGCCCAGCCATCACAGCGCCATGAAACATGTCATCGCAGCACGCAAGGAAATCGGTGTTCGCACCGTGTTTAATCTGCTGGGGCCTTTAACCAATCCGGCGGGAGCGCCAAACCAGGTTATAGGTGTGTTTGATGCCAGCTGGATACCGACCTTGTTACAGGTGTTGAAACAACTGGGCAGTAACCATGTATTAATTGTGTCTGCCGATGACGGCCTCGATGAAATCAGTATTTCCGCGCAAACCACAGTGGGAGAATTGAAAGACGGAGTAATCAGCCGCTACAGGATTTCACCAGAGGATTTTGGCCTGCCGCTATACGATGATTATTCCATGCTGCAGATAGACTCAGCGCAACAGAGTCTGGACATGCTTCGCGCCGCGCTTGTTTACGACAATGTTCCGGCGGCGGAAATTGTAGCGCTGAATGCAGGGGCGGCTATTTATGCTGCCGATCTTTGTGATGATCTCGGTGCCGGCGTGCAGCGGGCCAGGGATGTTCTCAAAAGTGGCGCCGCCCTGGAAAAATTGGAAGAACTTGCCAGATTTACCCAGGCATTTGCAGCCTGACATAAAAGGACTTATCCATTGAGTGATTCCACTATTCTGCAGGAAATCGTGGCACACAAGCGACAGGAGGTTGCCAGAAACAAGGCCGCCATCAGTGTGACTGTGCTCGAAGCTGAAATTCAACCCGAGTCAGAAATGCGTCCTTTTGAAGGAGCGCTTCGAGATAGAATTTCCAGCCAACAACCGGCCGTAATTGCTGAGATAAAAAAGGCATCTCCCTCAAAGGGTTTGATTCGTGCTGATTTTGATCCGGTTTCCCTGGCCACTGAATATGCGTTCGGCGGTGCTACTTGCCTGTCCGTATTAACCGATGAAAAATTTTTCCAGGGGCATAATGATTACCTGCGACAGGCCAGGGCAGCCTGCAACCTGCCGGTATTACGCAAGGATTTTATAATAGATCCCTATCAGATAATTGAATCAAGATGGCTCGGTGCTGATTGTATTTTGCTTATTGTCGCTGCACTGGAAAAGCAACAACTGGCAGAGTTATCGGACTGCGCCCAGGAATTGGGACTGGATGTACTGGTGGAGGTACACAATAAAACTGAACTGGAAGCCTCGCTTGAACTGAACACGGATCTAATCGGGATTAATAATCGTGACTTGCACAGTTTCAGCACAGACCTGAACACCACCTATGGTCTGTTGCCATTAATTCCAGAAGAGAAACTGGTGATTACAGAAAGTGGCATCAACAGCAGGGCGGATATTGTGGCTATGCAGGAGCATGGGGTATTTGGTTACCTGATTGGGGAAATCTTCATGCGTTCAGAAAAGCCAGGTGAAAAGCTCCGGGAAATAGTGTTCAACAGTGACTGAAGATCATAAGAAAACCGCGGATAAAGCTTGAATGTCGGCGAAACCGGCTTCAGCCGATTCAAACCGGCCTTGATGCATTCCTTTGCTGGAATCAAGGCCGCCAAGGATGCTGGATCTGCTGCGGTTTTTGCTAGCGGGTGCCGTGGACTACGATGGTCTTACCTGCAACACTGATCAGATCCTGCTCTTGCAGGATCTTGAGAACCCGGCCTGCCATTTCACGGGAACAATTAACAATTCTGCCGATCTCCTGACGAGTGATCTTGATCTGCATGCCATCTGGATGAGTCATGGCATCTGGCTCGCTGCTGAGGTCAATTAACGTTCGCGCGATACGACCTGTCACGTCGAAAAATGCCAGATCTCCCACTTTACGAGTCGTATTACGCAGGCGGTTAGCCATCTGCTGACCAATAGTGATTAAGATTTCCGGATGGGCATTGCTGTAGGCATTGAAATTAGAGTAACTGATTTCGGCTATTTCGCAGGGAGCGCGTGCTCGACACCAGGCACTGCGCTCCTGGGTTTGTTCAAA
The DNA here is from genome assembly GCA_016764875.1 of Gammaproteobacteria bacterium. Lineage (GTDB taxonomy): Bacteria > Pseudomonadota > Gammaproteobacteria > Pseudomonadales > Pseudohongiellaceae > NORP240. The sequence continues at coordinate 3,945 of JAESQX010000246.1, read as the reverse complement.
CAAGCCCATTTCACCAAAGAAGTCGCCAGCATTCAGATAGGCGATGATCACTTCCTTGCCGTCATCGTCTTCTAGAACAACCGATACCGATCCTTTAACGATGTAAAAAAGGGTATCACTGCTATCGCCTTCATAGATAATTGTTGCGCGATTTGGGTAACGTTTCCGGTGGCAATGGGAAAGGAAATTGTCCACATCCTTAATATGGGGTGTAATTGCCATTAATGCCATGGGACAGACCTCCGTATGATCTACTGCTTTGACACTCCAGGGCCTGATTCCCTGGAAGTAACTGTGTTATAAATTGTTGGATTACCCGTTTTTATTCCAGCTTTTTTCAAACTGTATAACACAGGAGTTTTGTGGCTGTGGCTCACTTACTCCTACGATGTATTAGTTGAATCTGGTGGGCGAGCCTTTTGTTAATGTTTCAATGTTTAATAGATCGGCAGACTTAAGAAATTCTGTGAAGTGAATCCCCTGGCTCAGAGAGATTAGTTAAAGGGGTAAGACGCAGCAACGGTAGAGTGCTGCGGTGCTGTGGTAATATTGCGCGCCGGTTCGGCGACGGTATGGCAAGATAGATCAACGCGCTCTGATAATTGTGCCGGAACAGGAAGAAGAAAATGAAAGTTAAAATTCGATGGATAGAAAATGCAATGTCACTGGGAGAGTCTGGCAGTGGACATGCCGTGGTGATGGATGGGCCGGAAGACAGTGGTGGTCGTAATATGGGAATACGTCCCATGGAGATGATGCTTCTTAGTGTGGGGGGATGTTCTTCTTTTGACGTGGTGAGTATCCTGAAGAAATCTCGCCAGTCAGTCACTTCTTGCGAAGCTGAAGTTACCGGAGAAAGGGCAGATGCCATACCGGCGGTATTCGAATCCATCCATCTCCACTTTAAGATAGCTGGGAAGGATCTCAGCGCAAAGCACGTGGAACGAGCAATAAATCTGTCTTCGGAAAAATACTGCTCAGCAACCATTATGATGGTCAGAGCCGGCGTGAAAGTGACCCACGATTACGAGTTGGTGTAGGGCAAGGAGATTCTGATAAACCAGGGGCTGGATTCAGATCCGATAGACGGCCTTCTTCATCAATTCGGACATGCCTGCCATTAGCTTCTTAACGGGCAAGGGCAGTTCCGCGCCTCCGGCTTGTTTGGCCGTTTCGCCATGGGCGCGTTCATCTATGATCATTTGTTCCAATATTGCCTTGCTGCGGGCATCTGATTCCGGCAGCTGTTCCAGATGATCTTCCAGGTGTTCGCAAACCTGTTGTTCTGTCTCTGCGACAAATCCAAGGCTCCACTTGTCGCCTGCCAGTCCAGCGGCGGCCCCGACGCCAAATGACATGGCATACCAGATAGGGTTCAGAAAACTGGTCCGGCTGTCCAGCTCCACCAGTCGTTGCTCACACCAGGCCAGATGATCTACTTCCTCGCTGGCCGCATTTTCCATGGCCGATCGGACACCAGCCAACTTGGCCGTCGCTGCCTGGCCCTGATACAGGGCCTGGGCACATACTTCACCGGTATGATTGATTCTCATTAGTGACGCGGCGTGTTTTCTTTCAACATCGCTCAGGGTCTGCTCGGTTTTTTTCTCAGCCGGCGTGATGCGCCTGGGCTGGCTACTACCGGGAACAAGGGTGCGCAGTGCCTGATCAAACTGAATAATCAGGGTATCCATGGCGCTGAGTTTGTTGGGCTGGCTCATAATAATTCGGAGTAGTTGCTGTTGATTCGGCAAAGGATCAGGAATTGCCTTCCCTTTCAATGGCACGATAACCAATGTCGGTTCTGAAGTAAACCTGGTCCCAGCTAATACTGTGAACCAGCTCATAAGCCGCTTTCTGCGCCTCGGTTACCGAGTTCCCAAGTGCGGTGGCACATAATACCCTGCCACCGTTAGTCACCACTCGACCGTCATCAAGTCTGGTGCCGGCATGAAATACTTTCCGGTCGGGATCGGATGCCTCTTTCAGGCCGCTGATGGGAGCTCCTTTCTGGTACGCGTCCGGGTAACCACCGCTGGCAAGTACTACCCCCAACGCCGGTCGTTCATCCCAGCGGGCTGACACTGAATCAAGTTTCTGTTCAAGGGCCGCAAGACACAGGCTGGCGAGATCTGACTGCAGACGCATCATCACCGGTTGCGCTTCCGGGTCGCCAAAGCGGCAGTTAAATTCAATCACGTCCACGTTTCCCTGGGGTGAGATCATGAGCCCGGCATAAAGGAAGCCGGTGTAGGAATTGCCGTCGGCGGCCATTCCCGCCACGGTGGGTAAAATCACTTGATCCATTATGCGTTGATATATTTCTTCAGTTACTACCGGTGCCGGTGAGTAGGCACCCATGCCGCCGGTATTGGGGCCAAGGTCGCCATTATCCCGGGCCTTATGATCCTGGGAGGTTGCCATGGGTAGTACATTGGTGCCGTCTACCATGGCAATGAAACTGGCCTCTTCTCCTTCAAGAAAATCCTCAATCACAACGCGGTGCCCGGCTTCGCCAAAACGATTGCCAGACAACATTTCTTCTATGGTGGTAATTGCGTCGGTTTCGCTGCTGGCTATGATGACGCCCTTGCCTGCCGCAAGACCATCGGCCTTGATAACAATGGGAGTGCCCCTTTCCTTGATGTAGGCAATCGCCGCCGTTTCATCTGAAAAAGTTTTATAGGCGGCGGTGGGGATATTATGGCGGCTGAGAAAATCCTTGGTAAACGCCTTGGAGCCTTCAAGCTGGGCGGCATTTTTTGAAGGACCAAAACACGCCAGGCCCTGTGCGTCAAAATAGTCTACCACACCGTCTACTAAAGGAGCCTCAGGTCCCACAATAGTGAGAGCAATTTCCTGTTCTTTGGCAAACGCCGCCAGTGCAGGAAAATCCATGGTGTCAATCGCTACGTTCTCGATCCTGGTTTCCAGCTGGGTTCCCGCATTTCCCGGTGCTACGAAGACCTGTTTTACACTGGCTGATTGAGCCACCTTCCAGGCAAGCGCGTGTTCTCTACCGCCACTGCCCAAGATCAATACTTTCACTAGGATATTTCCTTTGTAAAATCGCCAGGCATTCAGGCTGAATGTCGGTAATTTGAGGCCCGTGTCAACGGCTTGCGACTAATGGCGGAAGTGTCGAATTCCAGTGAACACCATGGCAATGTCGTGTTCATCGGCGGCAGCAATCACTTCGTTATCCCGCATTGAGCCGCCAGGTTGAATTACCGCGGTGATGCCAGCATCAGCGGCCGCATCAATACCATCACGAAAGGGAAAGAAGGCATCGGATGCCATCACTGAACCCTTCACTTCCAGTTGCTCGTCGGCCGCTTTGATGCCGGCGATTCTGGCGCTGTAAACACGACTCATCTGTCCTGCACCGACACCGATAGTTTGATTGTTTTTGCAATACACTATGGCATTGGATTTAACAAATTTGGCCACCACCCAGGCAAACTGCAGGTCCTGTAATTCCTCGGCACTGGGTTGGCGTCGGGTGACAACTTTCAGTTCGGATTCATCAACTTTTCTAATGTCACGATCCTGGATGAGAAGCCCGCCGTTAACCCGCTTGAAGTCCCATCCCCCGGCAGATTTTTCCGGCAAATCTCCGCAAGACAGAACCCTTACATTTTTCTTTTCCGATATAATCTGTAACGCCTGTTCCGAAATAGAGGGAGCGATGATTACTTCGGTAAATTGCTGGCTGACTATTTTCTGTGCGGTTTTGCTGTCCAACTCCCGATTGAAGGCGATTATGCCGCCAAAGGCCGAGGTGGGGTCAGTTTGAAAAGCCAGATCGTAAGCCTGCTGAATATTTTCAGCAATGGCCACGCCGCAGGGGTTGGCGTGTTTGATAATGGCCACGGCGGCGCGGGCGCTGGCCTCAAATTCACAGACCAGTTCAAAGGCCGCATCGGTGTCGTTCAGATTGTTATA
>JAESQX010000245.1 GCA_016764875.1 Gammaproteobacteria bacterium | reverse complement strand
TTAATGCGGTGGGGAATGCTGGTCATCATTGCGGCGGGAGCAGTTTGGGTTATGGCTGAAATTTTCGGGCGTTTCAATGAATCACCTCAGGCAACGACAACCCCCTCTGAAAATAACTGAGGTTTGAGAAAAGCGCGGGAACTCTGTTTTCTTTAAATCCGTGGGGCCAGACAATCATCCCGGCGCAAAACTGTTAATCAAGTTGCCATCAGGGTCTATCAGGAATTCAGGATCTACAACTGGATAATTCTGCAACTGTCTTTTAGATGAGCTGAATTACATAGCGCAAATTATGGGGATGTATTTTGCTTATAAAACGGGAAGAATTCCGGTTAGAATGCTTCAAAGGGCATTTTTAAGGACAAGGGAGGTTTGCTTTTCCCGGCTTTTAAAGATGAACGTCAGTTACAAGGTCGATCACGGGCAAATGAATAGAGTGGTTAAATGATAAAGAGATATTTAAAGTGTATGTCACTGGCTGCCCTGGTTTGTTCGGGGAATGCCCTGGCAGCACCGGAGCGGGTTGGTGATTTCGCCTTGCTTGATTATGAAGGCGAATTCCATCAGTTAAGCCGATACCTGCACAAACAGGCGCTGGTGTTGATGTCTTATGCCACCAGTTGTGCTGATATGGATTCCCGGGCAGAGCGCTTTGTTGCTCTCAGTTCCCAATGGAAGGATGCTGAGATAGCGTTTGTATTTATAGATTCGCTTGATGAAGGACGGCGCGCATTTGACGGCCTTGACGCAGGATTGCCAATGCTGGAGGACAGTGGTCAACTGGTTTCTGAAACATTGAATATATCCCGTGCCGGAGAGGTGCTGGTTATGAATCCGCAACGCTCTTCGTTATTGTATCAGGGTCCGACAGGACAACAGCTTGAACAGGCGCTCTCAGCAATTGCTGACGGTCTTATGGAAGACACGGTAAAACTGGATAGTGACGGCTGTCCGATCCGCTATCCAGTTAAAGAAAATCACGCTAACCAGGTGCCGGACTACGCCACTGACGTTGCACCTATAATTATTAATAATTGCGCGGAATGTCATCGCCAGGATGGTGTAGGGCCATTTGCTATTGATAGTCATATTATGTTGATGGGGTGGTCACCCATGATACGAGAAGTGCTCATCAACAAGCGAATGCCGCCAACTCAGATTGATCCATATATTGGCCATTCTTCCAATGCCCGGTACATAACGAAACAGGATCTGCAAACGTTGATTCACTGGATCGATGCCGGGGCGCCGCGAGGTGATAGTGAAGAAGACCCATTGGAGTCACTGGAATTTCCCGATCGAAAACGCTGGCACCTGGGGGAGCCGGATTACATTGTTACCAGCCCGGCACACGATGTACCTTCCACCGGCGTGCTCGATTATATTTACGTCGATGTTGAGCTGCCCTTTGAAGAGGATAAGTGGGTGTACGCAGTGCAATACCTTGCGGGAGATGAGTCTGTCTTGCACCACCTGATGACTTACGTCACGGCTCCGGATGAAAGCTTCTGGGGGCCTGAAAATGAAGGTGTATCAGTTACGCGCAGGTTCGTAGAGGGGTATGCCCCCGGTAAAATTACAGCTGTTGAATTTTCCGAAGATACGGCTGTACATATTCCCGCCGGCCACAAGCTGTCCATGCAATTCCATTACGTGACAAACGGCAGGTCTACCGTGGATGAGACCCAGCTTGGTCTGTACCTGCGTGATGAACCACCTAAGTATGAAAAATTGACCCAGGTGTTGTCAGCAGATTTTAAAATACCACCAAACGCCAATAACTATGAACTTCAGGCTGAGCACGTTTTTAATGAAGATGTAATATTGACGGGGGTGCGGGCTCATATGCATTTTCGCGGTAAAGACATGAAATTTAGCGTAACTAGTCCGGATGGTTCAGAGCAGGACATCCTTAGTATTCCCGCCTACAATTATGGCTGGCAGCCTCACTATTTGCTTTCGGAACCCCTGTTCATTGCGGCAGGAAGTAAGGCCCTGGTCACCGGTGCGTTTGACAATTCGTTATCAAATCCATCAAATCCAGATCCGGAAAAGGAAGTCAGCTCCAGTCATGAGAGCTGGGACGAGATGTTTGTCGGGTACTTGACCTACCATTTGGCAGAGCCTGCTAACTAGGTATTAGTTACCGGAGAGAAGGGAAGGGGTGTCGCCATGAGGCACTCCTATTTTCGTGGCAGTAACAATGCATCAAATTTACCTCAGCCCAGTCCTGATATGTTCAAGTTACATTACATTGAGCCCTTTGCTATTATGCGGCGGTTAATTTCCAAAATAATAATCAGGGAGAGCGATTTATGCCTTCGATATTTATCCTCATATTCGGGCTGGTAGGATTCACCTTCGGCTGGATTGTTTATTCTAAATTTATTGCCGAGAAAATTTATCGGCTTGATCCAAATTTCGAGACACCGGCACATAAGTTCAATGATGGCATTGATTATGTTCCCACCAACAAATTTGTCCTTTGGGGTGCCCACTTTACGGCCGTGGCGGGAGCTGCACCAATCGTTGGTCCTGCTATCGCTGTCTACTGGGGTTGGGTGCCCGCTTTGTTGTGGGTCACCTTCGGCTCAATCTTTTTTGCCGGCGTACATGATATGGGCGCCCTCTGGGCCAGTGTCCGCCATGATGCGAAGTCAATAGGTTCACTCTCTGAAAGTGTCGTGGGCAAACGCACCCAGGCTTTGTTCATGATAGTTATCTTCTTGCTACTGCTTATGGTAAATGCTGTATTTGGTACCATTATCGCCACTGAAATGGTGCATATACCCACTTCGGTTTTCCCCGCTTGGGCAGCTATTCCGGTGGCCATTGTTATCGGAATTTTGATTCGCCGTAATTACAATCTACTGGTAATTTCGGCAATCGGGGTTAGTATTTTGTACTTCACCATCTGGGTTGGCAGTGTAATGCCACTGACCCTGCCTGGTGACATTTTTGGTCTTGGAGCAAACGGTAACTGGATAATCCTGCTTTTCCTCTATGCAGGCATAGCATCCATGTTGCCAGTATGGCTTTTGTTACAGCCAAGAGACTACATCAATGGAGCGCAGCTGGTGATTGGCCTGCTAGTGTTGTATACCGCTGTCTTTTTAACCATGCCAGAAATTACAGCCCCGGCTTTTAACCAGAATCTGGCGGAGGGTACGCCACCGCTGCTGCCTATTTTGTTTGTTACCATTGCCTGTGGTGCCATATCCGGATTCCACGGGATTGTGTCTTCGGGTACCAGTTCCAAGCAAATAGGTAATGAGAAGGATGCTCGCTTTGTCGGCTATCTCGGAGCTCTGGGCGAGGGTGCACTTGCACTGATTACCATCACGGCGGTTACCGGTTCCCTTTATGCTGCAACGGGGGCCGATTGGGCCGGTATTTATTCCAGCTTTGCTGGAGGCCCTGGACAAGGTGGTTTTATTACTGGCGGTGCTTTGCTTATCACAGAGGGCTGGGGGATTCCTGTCCTCTTTGCGGAAACCATGTTGGCTGTAATGGTGGTACTGTTTGCCGGTACTACGATGGATGCCGGTTTACGTTTGCAAAGGTATATAATTCAGGAATGGGGTGGTATTTATAATATTAATTTTCTTAAGAATAATTATATAGCAACCCTGCTGGCTGTTGGTGCCTGCCTGACCTTGGCCTTTGGTGCGTCGGTTGAGTTTCCGGGTGATGGAGGTATGCGAATATGGCCTATATTTGGCGCTTCGAACCAGATTCTTGCCAGTATGACGCTGCTAGTAATTTCAATATTCCTTATGAAATTAGGCCGGCCAGTCAAGTACACATTGATTCCAATGGTCTTTATAATATTTATCGCTTTCTGGGCCAGTGCCTGGTATTTGCGAAACTATTTCGTTGAGGGACAATGGTTGCTGTTTAGCCTGAGTCTGGCAGTAATGGCGGCGAGTGCATTTGTAATGCTTGAGGCCATGTCGGTAATTGCCAAGCTCCGTAGAGGACAGGACTCCGGTTCGGACGAAGATGTTGTTACCTCTGCCGGTGAGTAGAAGGTAGGGCCTGAATACCGCCTTTCGATTATAGAAAGACGGATCGGTGATACCACTAGGTCGAAAGCTGGTGAAAAAAGGAGCGGCGAAGACATTTTCTTCGCGCTCCTTTTTTATTTTGATTTCCCTGGTTTCTTTCCCGAGTATCCTGGATACATTGGCTGATGATTGAAGATCCGATAGTGGGAATTTTGCGTGATGGCTGCTTTCATGCGCAGGAGCAACTGGCAACTGCGCTGAGAGTCTCTTTATCCAACATAGAGCAGCGCCTGCAAAAATTGCAGATGCTTGGTCTTGAGATTGAAGTTGATTCGAACTTGGGATGTCGCTTGTCACCGGCCATCCTCTTGTTGGACAGGGCTCAAATTCTGGCTGGCTTGCCTGATTTTTTGCGAGAGTCGCTAAGGACTTTCGATATTCATCTAACTGTTGATTCCACCAATTCCGAGGCAATGCGATACCTTAAGGGCGGAAGCCGGGGTAAAGCGCTTTTCCTTGCCGAAAAACAAGAAATAGGCCGTGGGCGACGAGGTAGAAACTGGGTCAGCCCTATGGCACGCAATATCTACATGACCCTGGTTTGGCCTGTCGCAGGCAGCCCCCAGACTCTGGACGGGGTGAGCCTTGTAACCGCTTTGAGTCTGGCAAGAGCCTTGCAGGACTCTGGTTTAAAAGGAATGGAAAAACTTCGAGTGAAGTGGCCCAATGATGTATGGCTGGATAACCGAAAACTTGCTGGTATATTACTGGAGCTTCACCGGCCCGTAGATGCAGGCGGGGCGCAGCAGTTGGTTATTGGATTAGGAATCAATGTGGACATGCCGAGTGCAGAGTGGACGGCCATTGACCAGGCTGCCACTGACCTGGTTTCCCATGGCAACAAGGGGGCGGACCGGAATAAAATTATCTCCAGGGTGTTAGCTCAGTTGGACAGTGATCTTGAGCAATTCATGGAAAGCGGTTTTGCCTGTTTCCGCGCGCAATGGCAGCAATTGGATATGTATTACGAAAAAGAAGTCGAGGTATTGACGGGTAATGACAAAACAACGGGCACGGTCAAGGGCGTCAGTAATAATGGGGCGCTGGTATTACAGACAAAGTCCGGTGATAAAATGATAACCGGGGGTGAGGTGGCTCCATCCATAAGGGTTGCCAGCAGTGATTCTTGAGCTTGATATTGGAAATTCACGCATAAAGTGGCGCTTGCTGGGGTCTGCTTCTGCCAATGTTTCATCGGGAGTGTTGTTAAATCCTGCCGAACTGAAAGATAAATTCACCGGTCAGATAAGCATCGAAAAGGTCAGAATTGCTTGTGTCCGGGATAACAATACTTTGGCCGAAGTGCGCGAATGGGTGCGGCAAAAATGGAGAATCGAAGCTGAAGTGGCGAAGGTTGTTCGGCGGTGTCAGGGATTGAAAGTGTCTTATGTGGATTTGTCCCGGCTGGGAGTGGATCGTTGGTTGGCAATGCTGGCGGCCTTTCGAGATTCCAGAACTGCTTGTATGGTAGTGGATTGTGGCACGGCACTTACGGTGGATATGATTGATTCATCGGGTCAGCATCAGGGAGGGTACATAGTGCCTGGAATTCGGCTGATGCTGGAGACGCTTACCCGGAACACCAGTATCAAGTTGACAGAACCCCCTCAGGTTTATGAAACGACTCCGGGCAACTCAACTGAAGCGGCGGTATATAATGGCACCTTGAAAATGCTGGTGGCCTTGATTGAAAAAGCCTTTCTGGAAGCATCCGCAGGATTACCGGCGGAGGAGGTTTGTGAGGTCTATCTGACCGGGGGTGATGCAGGCCGGATATCTTGTTTTTTGGCAGATTCAGGATTGCCGGTTAAGATTGTTCCAGACTTGGTTTTTGATGGCTTGTCAGTGGCACTGGGTTAACATACTGCCCTCACCCCGCAGATTTAAGGCAGCTTCATGCGTAACATAGTCATATTCCTGCTGGTGATGAACCTGGGGTATTTTGTCTGGACTCTATTGAATCCCTCAGAACAAAATTCCCGCGCCTATCAAACGCCAATCCAACCCACCGAAAACAACCTCGTGCTTCTTTCCGAGCTGGATTCTGCCCCGGCGAGAATTACTTTGGCAGGCGTTGCACAGGAATCGCAGGATTTATCGGTCTGTCTAAGCATCGGTGATTTTGCTGATTCCAATGATGCAGGCCGATTCAGGACTTCCCTGGCATCTCAAGGTGTCGAGACAGCACTGGATGTTGCCGGCGTGTCCTATCGAGTATACCTGCCGCCATTTTCATCCCGAGGCATAGCCAGTATCATTCTCGAGGCTGTCAATGAAGCAGCTGATGCTGCCGGATTGATCCTGGGAAGTTCCCTGATTGACAGTGGAGAGCTGGAAAATGGCATTGCTTTTGGGGTGTTTAATACTCGGGATGATGCCACTGTTATTCAGTCGCAATTGGCCAATCTGGGCTATACCGCGGGAATAGATGAGGGATCCGTGGTAAGTAGCACTATTCGTGTTTTTGTGCGACTGACGAAAACCAATGCATTCGATACTCAAATCTGGCCTCAAATTGTGTTCGAGAGGCCCTACTTGAACCGAACAGAAAATCTCTGTGAAACGATTGCACAAGGGGCTCAATTCCCATAAAATGCCGCGTTTGCATAAAAGAGCCAAGGAATTCTTTCTTGGGAACTCTTTGGGAGGGGTTCCCGAGCGGCCAAAGGGATCAGACTGTAAATCTGACGCGAAAGCTTCGGTGGTTCGAATCCACCCCCCTCCACCATCTAGAAGCAGCATCGCGGTTGTTTCTAGGAGGCGGGTATAGTTCAGCGGTAGAACTCCAGCCTTCCAAGCTGGTCACGCGGGTTCGATTCCCGCTACCCGCTCCATCTAATTAAAGGAATGAAGCAGGAAGTTTCAGTAAATTTATGCATTGCTGAAATTAGATTGGGCTGAAAATTACTAGTGATTAGCTCGCATAGCTCAGGCGGTAGAGCACTTCATTGGTAATGAAGAGGTCTCCGGTTCAACTCCGGATGTGAGCACCATTTGTAGTACTGCCTGTATCTTGAGTTGACTACAGGTAGTAACTTGAGTCAGGGCTGGAAACGGTTCAAATTAGTGATACTTATTTATAAAGGTTAAAAGAGTAGAGGCAGTCGAAAATGGCGAAGGAAAAATTTGAGAGAACGAAGTTACACGTAAACGTAGGAACGATAGGTCACGTTGACCATGGAAAGACGACGTTAACGGCAGCGCTGACGAAGGTATGTGCAGAGGCGTTTGGAGGAGATCTTAAGGCGTTTGACGAGATTGACAATGCGCCGGAAGAAAGAGAGCGCGGCATTACGATAGCGACGTCGCACGTTGAGTACGACTCGTCCGTACGTCACTATGCCCACGTAGACTGTCCGGGTCACGCTGACTATGTAAAGAACATGATTACCGGTGCTGCGCAGATGGACGGAGCGATTCTGGTGGTGTCGGCGGCCGATGGGCCCATGCCCCAGACCCGTGAACACATACTGCTGTCACGTCAGGTAGGTGTGCCTTATATAGTGGTATACATGAATAAGGCCGACATGGTTGATGATGATGAGCTGCTGGAACTGGTAGAGATGGAAGTGAGGGAGCTGTTGGACAGCTACGAATTTCCTGGAGATGATACCCCGATCATAATCGGATCTGCCCTGAAGGCACTGGAAGGAGATCAGTCGGATATAGGTGTGCCTTCGGTGATGAAACTGGTAGAGACACTGGACAGTTATATTCCTGACCCTAAGCGGGATATAGACAAGCCATTTTTGCTACCCATAGAGGATGTATTTTCTATTTCGGGTCGTGGTACGGTGGTAACAGGCCGGGTAGAGCGTGGCATAGTAAATGTTGGGGATGAGATTGAGATAATCGGTCTGCGAGACACCATCAAGACTACCTGTACAGGGGTTGAGATGTTTCGCAAGCTGCTGGATGAAGGGCGAGCTGGTGAGAACGTTGGGGTATTGCTGCGAGGCACCAAGCGAGAAGAAGTGGAGCGTGGTCAGGTACTGGCGAAGCCAGGGAGCATAACGCCTCACACCCGCTTTGAGGCAGAGGTGTACATATTGAGTAAGGATGAGGGAGGCCGTCATACGCCTTTCTTCAAGGGATACAGGCCGCAGTTTTACTTCCGCACTACGGATGTGACGGGAGCCTGTGAGTTACCTGAGGGTGTTGAGATGGTAATGCCGGGGGACAATGTAAAGATGGACGTGACGTTGATAGCGCCCATTGCGATGGATGAAGGATTACGGTTTGCAATCCGGGAAGGTGGTCGAACTGTTGGTGCTGGTGTTGTTGCCAAGATCGTCGAATAAACCCGATAGCAAGTAGACTGAGAAGAGCGAGAATCGTCTTAAAAAACGTATTCTGTCCCGGATCAGGAAGACCCACCTCTAAGCCAATATTTTTCAGGCTTTGGGGAGTTGTTTTCCTTGACACACATAGGGCACGGTCGTAGAATTTCGCTTCCGTTTTTGGGGTAGAATCCGAAACTATTTTGTAGAGAAACGTTTCGCACGCAGCTCTATAATTTATAAGCAACATGATGGAGTTATGAGTAGATGCAGAATCAGCGAATCAGAATTAGGTTAAAAGCCTTTGATCACCGGTTGATTGATCAGTCTACTCAGGAAATTGTTGATACAGTGAAAAGGACCGGGGCCCGTGTAAAAGGCCCCATCCCTTTACCAACCAACAAAGAACGTTTTACGATTCTGATTTCGCCCCACGTAAACAAGGACGCGCGGGATCAATACGAGATCCGTACTCACAAGCGGCTGTTGGACATTGTAGAACCAACGGAAAAAACGGTTGAAGCACTGATGAAGCTGGATCTTGCAGCTGGTGTTGAGGTACAGATAAGCCTGGGTTAATAATCAGGCTGAATAATTAAATCAGGAACTTACAGTTAGATTACGGTCCTGGTGCGAACAGTCCATTTAGCTATTAGCAGTAACACAAAAGTTTAAGCCGGTTCGCTTGGCAACCGGTTCAGGGTCACTCGCAACTCTGGTTTTGACCGGATATGAGTGGTGGACATGGTGTAACGCGAAAGCGGCCATAGTGGGTTTCAGCCCCGTACACGATGAGGTTAGTATAATGTCGATTGGTTTAGTCGGTCGAAAAAGCGGCATGACCCGCGTTTTCACTGAAGAAGGCGTATCAATTCCAGTAACTGTTGTTGAGGTGGGGATCAATCGGGTCACCCAGGTAAAAACAACAGAAACCGATGGCTATAATGCTATTCAGGTTACAGCTGGATCCCGCAAAGCATCACTGGTTAACAAGTCCCAGGCTGGCCATTTCTCCAAAGCCGGCGTAGAGGCTGGTGTTGGTCTGTGGGAATTTCGAACCGAAGGGGACGACTTGGGAGAAATTACCGCTGGTAGTGAGCTCAAGGTTGATCGTTTTGAACCTGGGCAGAAAGTTGATGTAACTGGAACCTCTAAAGGCAAGGGATTTCAGGGCGCCGTTAAGCGGCATAATTTCCAGATGCAGGATGCTACCCACGGCAATTCTCTTTCCCATCGCGCTCCTGGCTCTATAGGGCAGTGTCAAACTCCAGGAAGGGTCTGGAAAGGGAAGAAAATGGCAGGTCAGATGGGTAACGTGAAGAAGACCACACAAAATCTGGAAGTGGTCAGGATTGATAGTGAGAATAACCTGCTGCTTATTAAGGGTGCGGTTCCTGGTGCGACAGGCTCAAACGTGATTGTTAGTCCAGCAATAAAGTCCAGGGGGTAAGTGAGAAGTGGAATTAAATCTTGCAAAGCCTGGGAATAAGACGGGCAAAGAAAAAATCTCTCTCTCTGACGATACTTTCGACAGAGAGTTCAATGAGTCTCTGGTGCATCAGACCGTGGTGACTTACCTTGCGGGTGCAAGGCAGGGTTCAGCGCAGCAAAAAACACGGTCAGAAGTGCGCGGTGGTGGCAGAAAGCCATGGCGACAAAAAGGCACAGGAAGGGCAAGAGCGGGAACTATCCGCAGTCCGATCTGGCGCAGCGGTGGAGTTACTTTCGCGGCGCGACAGCAGGATCACAGTAAAAAACTCAACAAGAAAATGTATCGCGGTGCGATGCGTTGCATTCTGTCAGAATTAATACGTCAGGATCGTCTTTTGGTGGTGAATGACTTCAAAATTGATTCCCATAAAACCAAAGGTCTGGTTAGCAAGCTTAAGGAATTCAATCTGGAAAATGTCCTGATTGTTGCGGACGAGGTAGCGAAAGATCTTTACCTTGCAGCAAGAAATCTGCATACGGTTGATGTATTGGATGTTGCAGGTCTGGATCCGGTAAGCCTAATCGGGTTTGAGAAAGTGCTAATGACAGTACCCGCCTTGAAGAAAGTAGAGGAGATGCTGGCATGAATGTAGAAAGACTCTATTCCATTATTCTTGGCCCTCATGTGTCAGAGAAATCAACGATTATGGGTGAGCTGAACAATCAGTACACTTTTAAGGTCGTAACGGACGCAAGCAAGCCGGAAATCAAGGAAGCCGTGGAAAAGTTATTTAATGTTGTCGTTGAGGACCTGAAGGTTCTTAACGTAAAAGGGAAAACCAAGCGTTCAGGGCAGGGTAAAATCCGCCGATGCTCGAATTGGAAAAAAGCTTACGTCAGACTTGAAACAGGTCATGAAATTGACTTCGCAGATCTGGCTTAAGGGAGAGAAGAAAAATGGCAGTAATTAAATGTAAACCTACCTCTCCCGGCCGTCGCTTCGTAGTCAAGATTGTTAATCCTGAGCTTCACAAAGGCGAGCCTTATGCTCCTCTGTTGGCAGTTAAGGTAAAAACTGGCGGGCGAAACAATCGTGGGCGTATCACTCGACGCCATGCCGGTGGTGGTCATAAACAGAAATATCGCATTATTGATTTTCGTCGAAATAAGGACGGGATCGAAGCAAAGGTTGAGCGTCTTGAATACGATCCGAATCGCTCGGCAAATATTGCTCTTCTGCTTTATGCGGATGGCGAAAGGCGTTACATCATTGCTCCGGGGAAAGTCAGTGCAGGTGATGCGGTTATTTCCGGGGACGATGTTCCGATTAAAGTGGGTAATTGTTTACCGCTGCGCAGTATCCCGGTGGGAAGCACGGTTCACTGTGTGGAAATGAAACCGGGAAAAGGAGCGCAAATTGCACGAAGCGCTGGAACTTCAACGCAACTGGTAGCCCGAGAGGGCGACTATTCGACTCTGAGATTGAGATCCGGAGAAATGCGTAAGGTACTTTCAGATTGTCGTGCGACTCTGGGTGAGGTATCAAACTCGGAACACAGTTTACGCTCGCTTGGAAAGGCAGGTGCGTCGAGATGGCGTGGCGTCAGACCAACTGTCCGGGGTGTTGCCATGAACCCGGTGGATCACCCCCACGGTGGTGGTGAAGGTAAAACATCAGGTGGTCGGCATCCGGTCTCTCCCTGGGGTACACCTACCAAGGGATACAAAACCAGAACTAACAAGCGAACCAACAATATGATTGTTCGCCGTAGAAATGCCAGTCGCTAGGTAAATAGAGGAATTTAATAGTGCCACGTTCCCTGAAAAAAGGTCCATTTATTGATCTTCACCTGATGAAGAAAGTACAAGTAGCGTCTGATAGTAATGACAAGCGACCTATCAAGACCTGGTCGCGCCGGTCCATGGTTTCACCCAGTATGCTGGGGCTGACGATCGCGATTCATAATGGTCGGCAGCACGTTCCGGTGTTTATCACCGAGGATATGGTGGGTCATAAACTGGCGAGTTCGCAGTTACGCGCACCTTCCGGGGCCACTCTGCTGACAAGAAGGCACGCTAAGAGGATTCTGTAATGGAAGTGGTAGCAAAATTAAAAGGCGCTCGTCTCTCGGCACAGAAGGCCAGGTTGGTAGCTGATCAGATTCGAGGAAAAGCCGTGGAAGAGGCTTTAGAGATTTTGACATATAGTCATAAAAAAGCGGCTGTAATTATCAAAAAGGTTTTGAACTCTGCAATTGCCAACGCTGAGCATAACGAAGGCGCGGATGTTGACGAACTTAAGGTTTCAACAATTTGTGTTGACGAAGGAATGACTATGAAACGAATCATGCCGCGCGCGAAAGGGCGGGCTGATCGTATTCTCAAGCGTTCTTGTCATATCACCGTCACTGTGGCAGATAACTAGGAGCATCGGATGGGTCAGAAAGTACATCCAACTGGGATTCGGCTTGGAATAGTAAAAAAGCACACTTCGATATGGTTTGCTGAAGGCAAGGATTACGCAGCTTACTTGCTGGTTGATATGGAGGTGCGTGACTTTATTAAAAAGCGCCTGGCAAATGCTTCTGTCTCCAGAGTGGAAATTGAACGCCCTGCTCAGACTGCAAGAATTACTATATTTACAGCACGTCCCGGAATTGTTATCGGTAAGAAGGGTGAGGATGTCGAGTCTCTTCGTCGCATACTTGCTGAAAAAATGGGTGTGCCAGTTCATATAAATATTGAAGAGATAAGGAAGCCTGACCTTGACGCCCAACTGGTTGCCGACAGTGTGGCACAGCAGCTGGAGCGACGAGTGATGTTTCGCCGCGCCATGAAACGAGTGGTTCAAAACGCCATGAGACAAGGTGCACAGGGTATAAAAGTACAAGTAGGCGGACGTCTTGGCGGGGCTGAAATTGCGCGTACAGAGTGGTACAGAGAAGGGCGTGTTCCATTGCATACTCTTCGTGCAGACATTGACTATGGCACATCAGAAGCCAGTACTACTTACGGACTCATTGGCATCAAGGTTTGGATCTTCAAAGGTGAAATTTTAGATATTAACGAAGAAGTTGCCAGTACCCAGGCCAAATAGCACTAACGGAATTAAGGGACAGACCAGATGTTACAACCTAAGCGAACAAAATATCGCAAAATGATGAAAGGGCGTAATCGCGGCCTGTCCCATCGTGGCAGCAATGTGGATTTCGGCGAATTTGGTCTGAAAGCTATTTCACGCGGACGGTTGACTGCCAGACAGATAGAAGCGGCCAGACGAGCTATGACGCGACACGTTAAGCGAGGTGGAAAAATCTGGATTCGTGTTTTTCCAGACAAGCCCATAACCCAAAAACCCTTGGAAGTCAGGCAGGGTAAAGGTAAGGGTAATGTCGAATATTGGGTTGCCCAGATTCAGCCAGGTCGAATTATGTTTGAAATTGAAGGTATAGATGAAGAACTGGCCCGGGAGGCATTTTCCCTGGCATCCGCCAAATTGCCTTTTGAAACAAGCTTTGTTAAGCGGACGGTAATGTAATGAACGCGAGTGAAATGAGAGAGAAGTCTGTGGAAGAACTCCAGACACATCTGGCTGATCTTTGTAAGGACAAATTTGGTTACCGAATGCAGAAAAATTCCGGGCAACTGGGACAATTACATCTACTTAATACAGTGAAGCGTGATATTGCCCGCGTCAAAACAATCATTACTGAAAAGCAAAGAACTGGATCCTGATTATGTCGGAAAACAAAACTGAAAGAGCTTCCCGTACTGTTTCTGGCAAAGTGATTAGTAACAAGATGGACAAGTCTATTGTTGTGCTAATTGAAAGAAAAGTGAAACACCCCGTTTACGGTAAATATGTAAAGCGCTCTACAAAAATTCACGCCCATGATGCAAATAATGAGTGTCTACCGGGTGATGAAGTAACAATTAAGGAAGTTGCACCAATCTCAAAAACCAAGTCCTGGTCCCTTGTTTCTGTTGACGAGAGAGCGGCGCAAGTATAGGAAAGCGCTTCAGGTATTTAAGCGGCTAATTTTGAAGATTTGCTAGGGCTGTCAGAAAGTATAGGCTGATGGTTACGGATGGAGAGGATCGATGATACAGGTACAGTCATATTTAGATGTGGCAGACAATAGTGGCGCCAAACGCGTAATGTGTATAAAGGTGCTTGGCGGCTCTCATCGTCGGTATGCGCGTATTGGTGACGTTATTAAGGTCACGGTTAAAGAAGCGATCCCTCGTGGCAAGGTGAAAAAAGGCCAGGTGTTAACGGCACTTGTGGTACGTACCAAAAAAGGTGTCAGAAGAGGAGATGGTTCATTAATTCGCTTCGATGATAATGCAGCGATTCTACTGAATAATCAGGATGCACCTATCGGTACCCGCGTATTTGGTCCGGTAACCCGTGAGCTACGTAACGAAAAATTTATGCGAATTATTTCACTGGCTCCGGAAGTACTTTAAACCGGAAACCGGCGAGCGAAGAATCAGACAGAGGGAAAAATGCGTAAGTTAAAATCCAACGATGAAATAATCGTTATAGCCGGAAAGGACAAAGGTAAACGTGGAACTATTACCCGTCTGCTTGGTGAGAGAAAAGTAATTGTGTCAGGTGTCAATATAGTTAAGCGACACACAAAGCCGAATCCAAATGCGGGTCAGCCCGGTGGAATAATAGAGAAAGAATCGGCCATTGATATATCCAATATTGCTATTTTCAATCCGCTAACGAATAAGGCCGACAGAGTCGGAATT
This sequence comes from Gammaproteobacteria bacterium, assembly GCA_016764875.1. Lineage (GTDB taxonomy): Bacteria > Pseudomonadota > Gammaproteobacteria > Pseudomonadales > Pseudohongiellaceae > NORP240. The sequence continues at coordinate 12,786 of JAESQX010000245.1, read as the reverse complement.
AAAGAAGCGGATGATGGCGAAAGAAAACGGGTTTTTAAATCTAACGATCAAGAAATTGACTAGAGAGAAGTATACGGGTTGTCATAATGGCTCATTTTAAAGAAATTTATAAGAACGATGTTATCCCGGCGTTAACCGAAAAGTTTGGTTACGACAATCCCATGCGCGTGCCTAGAGTAACCAAGGTTGTTTTAAACATGGGCCTAGGCGAAGCCTTAGGCGACAAAAAAATCCTTGAAAATGCGGCGAACGATATGGCCCTTATCAGTGGCCAGAAAGTAGTTATTACCAAAGCCCGCAAATCAATTGCTGGATTTAAAATCAGAGAGGGGTGGCCTATTGGCTGCAAGGTAACGCTACGCGGTAATCGCATGTATGAGTTCCTTGATCGCCTGGTAAGTATTGCAATACCACGAATTCGGGATTTCCGTGGCCTTAGCCCCAAGTCTTTTGATGGCAGGGGTAATTTTGCTATGGGCGTAAACGAGCAGATTATTTTTCCTGAAATTGACTATGACAAGATTGATACCCTGAGAGGGTTAGACATCACAATCACCACATCGGCAAACACCGACGACGAAGGTCGAGCGCTGTTATCTGCGTTGAATTTTCCATTCCGCGGCATCACGACAGTGACCAAGGAAGAAGAGGAGTCCTGAAATGGCTAAAACATCTATGATAGCTCGCGAAAAGAAGCGAGCTCAAACTGTCGCAAAGTACGCTGAAAAGCGACAGTCTCTTAAAGCCATATTGAAAGATACAAGCGCCAGTGATGATGAAAAGTGGCAAGCACAAATCAAATTGCAAAAATTGCCACGTAACGCGAGTCCGGTACGTCAACGAAGGCGGTGCAAAATTACGGGCCGCCCCCGTGGTGTCTATCGGAAATTTGGCCTGTGTCGCAACAAATTGCGTGAAGCAGCTATGCGTGGCGATATTCCTGGCCTGACCAAGGCTAGCTGGTAATCTGGAGTAGATTTATGAGTATGTCAGACCCAATAGCAGATCTTCTAACTCGCATCAGGAATGCACAGATGGCGGGTAAAAAAACTGTTAGCTGCCCATCTTCCAAAATCAAGATTGCAATATGCGATGTGTTACTGGGAGAAGGCTATATTAATGGCCATTCCGTTGATGAAAACGAAGGCAAGCCTGTATTAAATATTGGCCTGAAATATTTTCAGGGAAAACCGGTAATTGAGGAAATCAAACGTGTAAGTCGACCAGGCTTGCGTTATTACCGGGGCAAGGAAGAACTACCCAGGGTTCGTGCTGGTATGGGAATTGCCATACTTTCCACAAACAAAGGGTTGATGACTGACAAGCAGGCGCAGGCCTCCGGGTTGGGTGGCGAAATATTATGTACGGTTTTCTAAACGGTTTATTTCGAGAAACCAGCTAAGGTTTAAAAGAGTTTAAATATGTCCAGAATAGCAAATGCACCAGTTGTTTTACCCAAAGGCGTTGAGGCAACTGTGAGTGCGTCCGGGATTACCATCAAGGGCTCCAAGGGTAATTTAAACCTGGTGCTACACAGTGCTGTTGCTATCAAACAAGATGGCGACACTTTGAAGGTGTCTGCCAAGGATGGAAGCCGAAATGCAGTGGCAATGGCGGGTACAACGCGCTCATTGGTAAACAATATGGTTGCTGGGGTGAGTGAAGGCTTCCAGAAGAAACTGGAGTTGCGGGGTGTTGGTTATCGTGCGAAGGCCCAGGGTAAAAGTATAAATCTCACTGTAGGTTATTCGCACCCTATTAACTATAAGTTACCTGAAGGCGTAACTGCCGAGACCCCTTCACAAACAGAAATAGTGATTTCGGGTGCTGATAAGCAGAAAGTAGGGCAGGCTGCTGCCGAGATTAGAAAGTTTCGTCCGCCCGAGCCTTACAAGGGTAAGGGAATACGCTATTCGGATGAGCATGTGTATAGAAAAGAAGCGAAGAAGAAATAAGGTTTAGGATTATGATTGCAAAAAAACAGGCTAGGTTGCGTCGCGCAAAACGCACAAGAGCAAAAATTAGCGAATTAAAAGCGAATCGTCTCTGTGTATTTAGATCACCGCGTCATATCTATGCTCAGATAATATCCGCAAATGGCGGTGAGGTTATTGCTTGCGCTTCAACACTGGACAAATCGCTAAACGGCGGTAAGACCGGTAATATTGATGCAGCTACAAAGATCGGAACATTAATTGCCGAGCGCGCAGTAGCGGCTGGAATAAGCAAAGTAGCGTTTGATCGTAGTGGTTTTGGTTATCACGGTCGGGTTAAGGCACTTGCTGACGCTGCCCGTGAAGGTGGTTTGGATTTCTAAGGGTTTGAGATATGGCATTTAAAAACGAGCCAGGTAAAAACGAAGAAGGATTACAGGAAAAACTGATCCAGGTGAACCGTGTCGCGAAGGTTGTGAAGGGTGGCAGGATTTTTGGTTTTACCGCATTAACGGCTGTAGGCGATGGCAATGGTCGTGTTGGTTTCGGGCGAGGTAAGGCGAGAGAGGTTCCATTAGCGATTCAAAAAGCCATGGAATCTGCCCGGCGGAACATGATTACCGTTGCGCTTGATGGGCACACTTTGCAATACCCCATCAAGGCTCGTCACGGTGCATCGAAAGTTTACATGCAGCCGGCGTCTGAAGGTACCGGGGTAATTGCCGGTGGCGCAATGCGCGCAATACTCGAGTTGGCTGGTGTTCAGAATGTGCTGGCCAAGTGCTATGGCTCAACTAATCCGGTAAACGTGGTTAGAGCAACTTTTAACGGACTGAAGAATATGCGCGCTCCGGAAGACGTTGCAGCCAAGCGTGGAAAAACAGTAGAAGAGATTCTGGACTAAGTTATGGCCGACAGAAAATCAAAATTACTCTGGTGCGAAGCCCTATCGGCAGAATGGGCAGGCATCGTGATTGTGTTAAAGGCCTTGGCCTCAAGCGCATGCATCACACGGTGGAAGTGGATGATACTCCCGCCAATCGTGGAATGATTAATAAAGTTCACTACATGCTGGCAGTGGAAGGCGAGTAGTTCTGAGCGACAGGTTATCGAGGATAGATAAATGCGATTGAATTCATTGAGTCCAGCCCCAGGCAGCACCAAAGCGCGCAAGCGTGTTGGTCGCGGTATAGGTAGTGGCTGGGGAAAAACTTGTGGCACCGGTCATAAGGGGCAGAAGTCGCGTAGCGGAGGTTCGGTTAGCCCAGGGTTTGAAGGCGGGCAAATGCCTTTGCATATGCGCCTGCCAAAATTTGGATTTAGCTCCAGAATTGGTCGAGTGACAGATGAAATCAGAACCAGTGAATTAAATAAGCTGGATGCTGAAATCATTGATATAGAAGCATTACGTAAAGCGAATCTGATTTCCTCAAAGATCAGTCGGGTAAAAGTGATGCTTTCAGGCGATGTTACCAGAGCTGTTACCTTACAAGGAATCCGGGTAACCAAAGGTGCCCGTGCAGCAATCGAGGCCGCCGGTGGAAAAGTGGAAGAAGCTCCAGCGAAACTGGCAAAGAAAAAAACTGTTTCAACTGAAGAAAAACCTGACGAAAATTAATCGGCAAAGTGGCAAGATAAATGGCAGTTAAACCAAATATTAATCCGGAAAACATTGGCGCCGGCCTTGGTGAGCTTAAATCAAGGTTGTTATTTCTGTTGCTGGCCATTTTTATTTACCGGATTGGTACCCACATTCCGGTTCCGGGAATTGATCCTATTCAATTGGCTCAGTTTTTCGATCGCAATGAAAACACTTTTGCCGGTATGATCAATATGTTCGGTGGCGGCGCTCTGGAGAGGATGAGTATCCTGGCGCTGGGTATCGTGCCTTATATTTCTGCCTCCATTATTATGCAACTCCTTTCGGCGGTCAGCCCGCAGCTTGATCAGCTGAAGAAAGAGGGCGAGTCCGGTCGTCGAAAAATCACCCAATATACGCGTTATGGTGCTTTGGGTCTGGCTACAGTTCAGGGCGCTGGTATGACAGTGGGAGTATTATCTCCATTGGCCTATGCCCCTGGCGTAATGTTTAATGTAACGGCAATAATCTCCCTTATTACCGGTGCAATGTTCCTTATGTGGCTTGGTGAACAGATCACTGAGAGAGGCATTGGAAACGGGATATCCATGCTGATTTTTGCTGGCATTGTGGCTGGGTTCCCGGCGGCAATCGGCACTTCGCTGACCCAGGCCTACGAAGGGCAGATCAGTGGTGTATTGTTGCTACTGGTAGCCGTAATAGCCGTAGGGGTTGTGGCTTTCATTGTTTATGTCGAACGCGGACAAAGACGAATTACGGTTAACTATGCCAAGCGTCAACAGGGCCGGAAGTTATATCAGGCGCAAGCAAGTCACTTGCCATAAAAAATTAACATGGCAGGTGTTATTCCAGCAATTTTCGCCAGTTCGATCCTGTTGTTTCCTGCCTCATTAGGCAACTGGTTTGGACAGTCGTCGGAGGGGTTTGAGTGGTTGCAGGATGTTGCCTTGCTCATTGGTCCCGGTCAGCCGTTGTACATTATTATTTTCAGCGCGATGATTATTTTCTTCTGTTTCTTTTATACGGCCCTGGTATTCAATCCGAGAGACGTGGCTGACAACTTGAAGCGCTCTGGTGCTTTTATTCCAGGCATTAGGCCTGGTGAGCAGACAGCCAAGTACATAGATGGCGTTATTACCCGGTTAACCATGTTTGGTGCGATTTATATTACCTTGGTATGTTTATTGCCGAATTTTATGCAGATGGTTGCCGATGTGCCTTTCAACCTGGGTGGGACAGCATTGCTTATTGTTGTAGTGGTGACTATGGATTTCTGGTCCCAGGTTCAATCCCATCTGATGCTCATCAATATGACTCATTGATGAAAAAGTCGAAGTTGAGTAATTACGGAAGTAGTGGGATTTAATTGCGCCTGAGCAACAGAGTTTTTTAGGAGAAGAGAAGTGAAAGTTAGAGCTTCAGTTAAGAAAATTTGCCGTAACTGTAAAATCATTAAACGAAACGGCATAGTACGGGTAGTCTGTAAAGCAGAACCTCGTCATAAGCAAAGGCAGGGATGATTTGATCTGGTTGCTTTTTAGTTAACCGGAGTTTATCCTTTCGCGCCCCTATGTCGGGCGTCTGGATAGAAATTGTAGACTTTTCGCTGCTCTTGGCAGGCGAAACACATTTTAAGTAACAAAGCGGAGTGAACTATGGCACGTATTGCCGGTGTCAACATACCAGATAACAAGCATATCGTAATTTCATTACGCTATGTTTACGGGATTGGTCCGACTACTTCAAAAGCTATTTGTGAGAAAACGGGTATTGTGCCTTCAACCAGAACCGGTGAATTGTCACCTGAACAACTGGATGAAGTGCGAGCAGAAATTGCAAAATTAACCATTGAAGGTGATTTGCGTCGGGAAGTATCAATGAATATCAAGCGTTTGCTGGACCTCGGGTGCAACCGTGGTATCAGACATCGACGTTCACTTCCTGTTAGAGGTCAACGAACCAAGACGAATGCGCGTACCCGTAAAGGGCCGCGGAAACCAATTAGAAAGTAATCGAGAGTAGTTGAGACTAACTATGGCGAATCCAGGATCAAAGGGAACCAAGAAGAAAGCGCGTAAGGCCGTTATTGATGGTATTGCGTTTATTCATGCTTCTTTTAATAACACCATTATTACCATTACGGACCGACAGGGTAACGCTTTAAGCTGGGCTACAGCCGGGGGTTCCGGCTTTCGTGGTTCAAGAAAGAGTACACCTTTCGCTGCCCAGGTAGCTGCTGAAAAGGCGGGTAAACAGGCCATAGAACTATACGGTCTAAAAAATCTGGATGTGAAGGTGAATGGGCCCGGACCGGGTCGTGAGTCAGCCGTTCGTGCGCTTAACTCTTGCGGATTAAAAGTTAGCAATATTACGGATGTTACACCTATCCCACACAACGGATGTAGGCCACCAAAGAAAAGGCGGGTATAAACCAATTTCCCTGGTGTGAATGAGATAACACCATTTTAAGGTAACGAGCAGTTACAGGAGACATTATATGGCCCGCTATTTAGGCCCAAAATGCAAACTATCAAGAAGAGAAGGAACTGACCTCTTTTTAAAGAGCGGCGTTCGTCCAATCGATAGTAAATGCAAAACTGATACTATTCCTGGCCAGCAAGGTCAACGGCGCGGGCGATTGTCTGACTACGGTGTTCAGTTGCGGGAAAAACAGAAAGTACGTCGAATCTATGGTGTATTGGAGAAGCAATTCCGTAGTTATTATAAGGAAGCCGCAAGGCTCAAGGGAGCAACGGGTGAAAACTTGTTGCAGTTGCTGGAGACCCGCCTCGATAACGTAGTTTACCGGATGGGTTTTGGATCCACTCGGGCGGAATCACGACAGCTTGTTTCCCATAAAGCTATTGTTGTAAATGGGCAGGTGGTCAATATTCCGTCTTTTCAGATTTCTGAAGGAGATGTTGTATCCATTCGGCCGAAAGCCAAAGAGCAGCTTCGCATTAGATCTGCTCTTGATCTTGCCGGGCAGCGTAATCCGGTTGAATGGATTTCAGTTGATCACACCAAACTTGAAGGACAGTTTGTACGCAAGCCTGATAGAACGGATTTACCTTCCGAGATAAATGAAAACCTGATCGTCGAGCTTTATTCCAAGTAGCAACTTAATTTAATGTCATTGCAAAGGGTGGATTCATGCAAATTTCATTGTCGGATTTTTTAACGCCGCAATTAATAGAAGTCGAAGAATACGATAACTGTCATTCTAAAGTTGTTCTCGAGCCTTTGGAGCGGGGTTTCGGCCACACTCTTGGAAATGCTTTGCGACGTATTCTATTGTCGTCAATGCCTGGTTGTGCGGCTGAAGAAGTCGAGATTGAGGGCGTAGTTCACGAATACAGTACGATTGAAGGCGTCCGCGAAGATGTAATTGAGATCATGCTGAACCTCAAAGGTCTGGCTGTCATACTCAATACCAATGAAGAGGCGATTTTAACGCTTTCTAAAAAGGGTCCGGGCGAGGTTACAGCCGGTGATATTGAGCATGATCATGATGTAGAAATTATAAATCCAGAGCACGTAATCGCCAATTTGAACGAAAATGGCGAGCTGAATATGCGTATTACCATTCGCAAAGGCCGTGGTTACGCTGCTGCAGACAGTCGTGCCGGAGATGATGAAGAAACTCGAGCCGTAGGCAAACTGTTGCTTGATGCGTCTTACACTCCAGTTACCAGAGTATCTTATTCGGTGGAAAATGCGCGAGTTGAGCAGCGTACAGACCTTGATAAGCTAATAATTGATTTGAAGACTAATGGCACTATAGATCCGGAAGAAGCGATTCGCCGGGCTGCAACGATACTGCAACACCAGCTTGCGGTATTTGTCGATTTGCAAAGTGAAGTTGTGGCAGAACCAGAGGAGCGTGAGGATGAAATTGATCCAATCCTGCTTCGACCGGTTGACGATCTTGAACTTACAGTGCGATCAGCAAACTGTCTGAAAGCTGAAGACATATACTATATTGGTGACCTTATTCAACGTACCGAGGTGGAACTGTTAAAAACTCCAAACCTTGGGAAGAAGTCACTTACTGAAATTAAAGACGTGCTGGCAACAAGAGGATTGTCTCTGGGCCTGCGTCTGGAAAACTGGCCTCCCTCCAGCCTGAAATCCGACGACCGGGCGGCTTGAATTAAAAAATAGGAAGCAGATATGCGTCATCGACATAGTGGGCGTCAGTTAAATCGAAACAGCTCCCATAGAAAAGCAATGTTTCGAAATATGGCTGTATCATTGGTAGAGCATGAAGTGATCAGAACTACGCTCGCTAAAGCGAAAGAGCTCAGGGGTGTTGCTGAACCACTGATCACACTGGCCAAGAATGACAGCGTGGCGAACAGAAGGCTGGCATTCAGCCGAACTCGTGATAAGGCCGCCGTGGGCAAACTGTTCTCGGAATTGGGACCAAGGTACGCAGATCGTCCTGGTGGTTACATTCGCATTCTAAAATGTGGTTTCCGGACGGGTGATAAAGCACCTATGGCCTATGTTGAGTTGGTAGACCGGCCGAATCTTGATGATGAGTTAGTTGACGCTCAAACTGACGGATAGTTTTTAACCAGTTTAAAACGGGCTCAAAAATTTTAGAGGGCCACTAGATAAAGCCGGGATTTTCTCGGCTTTTTTGTATCTGAAATCATGTCAAAGCGCTGAATGAATAACTGCCTATTTGGAATGGGGAAACACTATGGTTACATCTTTTAATCCTCCAGTGAGAACCCTAATGGGCCCGGGGCCCTCCGATGTCAGCCCGAGGGTGTTACAGGCACTATCACGTCCTATTATCGGTCATCTGGATCCTGAGTTCATACGCATGATGGACGAGATTAAGGGGCTATTGCAGTATGCGTTTCAAACTGAAAACGAGCTCACTCTGCCGGTTTCAGCACCTGGTTCTGCGGGCATGGAAACTATGTTTGTCAACCTTCTACAACCGGGAGATAAAGTAATAGTCTGCCAGAACGGCGTATTTGGCGGACGGATGAAGGAAAATGTAGAACGTTGTGGTGCAGAAGCCATCATGGTGGAAAACACGTGGGGCAGGCCCGTTGATACCGATGAAGTTAAGCGTTCATTAGAAAGCAACTCTGATATTAAAGCCCTGGCATTTGTACACGCGGAAACTTCAACCGGAGCACGCAGCGACGCCAAAGCGTTATGCGAGCTTGCCACAGAACATGGTTGCCTGAGTATTGTTGACTCTGTTACCGGACTGGGTGGAATAGAAGTGGATGTTGATGGCTGGGGGATCGATGCAATTTATTCGGGTAGCCAGAAGTGTTTGTCCTGCGTACCAGGGCTTTCACCGGTTAGCTTCAGTGACAGGGCCGCGGAGGTAATTCATAACAGGAGTCATAAGGTGCAAAGCTGGTTCCTGGATTTGAATCTGGTAATGGCCTATTGGGGTACTGCCACAAAGAGAACTTATCACCATACAGCGCCGGTGAATGCGTTGTATGCGTTACATGAGTCACTGCTAATGTTACAGGAGGAAGGTTTGGAGCAGAGTTGGCAGCGGCATGAACATAACCACAACGCTTTAGTTGCCGGCATAGAAGCAATGGGGTTGTCTTTTATCGTTGATCAAGAATACCGACTACCTCAGCTCAATTCAGTTACTATTCCCGAGAATGTTAATGAGGCGACAGTGAGGAAGCAGTTACTGGCTGACTACAATCTTGAGATTGGTGCCGGGTTAGGCAGTCTTGCCGGTAAGGTTTGGCGCATCGGTTTAATGGGTTTTTCTTCAAATCAAAAAAATGTATTACTGTGCCTATCGGCACTGGATGATGTGTTATCTAGGATGGGTGCCGCCATAAACAGCGGTAAAGCGGTGGCTGCTGCTCAACGCTATTACAGTAAAGCCTGACTCTGTCAGCGCTGTTTCAAGGGGAAATCTCAAGGTTTGGTATTGTAAATCCGGTTTTTTTTTCAGCGCCTTTGCCAAATCAGCCTGGCGGGCTGGCGTAAGTGTCACTATAGGAGGGCGCACACGGCACCACCGTGGAGCATGTTATCCAGCAGGAAGCTCTCTGAACCACAGAATACCCGGAAATCCTCCCAGCAGTGCTCTGGTGTTATTCCAGTCACCGGAACTGTCTTTTATTCCCACTACGGTGTTGGGGTATTGTTTCACCAGACGATCGATTAATGAGATAGAAAGGGGGATCTGGGCAATCGGAGGTATATGGTATAAATAAATTTTCAAATTTGAACTACCAACCCGCTCAATAATTTCTCCATAGGATCTGTACAGGCCCTCGTCTGAAACGTCCTTGTAGTAAAAAGGCGGCAGCATTAATACTCCGCGGCATCCCAGGCTGACGGCATGACTTGTCAGGCGCACACGATCGGTGAGTGCACAGTTACCAGTGCCTGGCATTAGCTGTTTCGGGTCTATGCCTGCTCCCATCAGGTGATCCAGTAGATCAATTTTCTCTTCGATAGACAGGGAACCGGCTTCACTATTAGTGCCAAACACAGCCACGGCCACACCATGGGACAATAGCCAGCGGCAATTGGGTTAATCGAAGCTTGTCGGGGTTCAGCTGTTCATCAAAGGGCAATCAGGCTTGTGGTGCTGAACGCGATTGGCACTGGCGAAGAGCACGCTGAAATTAGCTATTGTTGAGTTAAGTGGGTAAGGCTATAGTTATCTCGTTTTTCAGGGCACACAAATGATTGGTATTGCTTAAGGAATTTGAAATTTAATGTGTAGTTTTGAAGCTTGCATATTTCAGGAATAATTAAATGAGACCAATTGGCCGAGTAGCAAAATGGCAGGAGGGGTTCGCTCTTTCCAGAGTAGTAATGGTGGTAGCCGTGTTATGTTTACTTGCAATTGGCGCGGTGTTAGTTCAGAGCTTGATCGAAGGTTCCCGTATCAGGCAGGCCATTGACGATCTCAACGGCACCACAGCCGCCGTATTTGCATATCAGGATCGTTATGGCCGCACACCAGGGGACGATGGCCCGGCAGCTACTTTGGCGGCTAGAGGCGCAGGCTGGTCCGGGGTAATTGCGGGTGATGTTGACGGCAGTCTGGGAGTGGGGCCAAATCAGATATTTAGTGGTGATGGGGAATCGGGTCCTTTCTGGCAGCAACTGAAAGCGGCTGGTTTCATTTCGGGTGATCCTGCCATTGCAGGCCAGGCCGCGTTGCCAGATAACCCCTGGGGCGGTTTGATCAGCGTGTTAGGTAGCAAAATGGGTGGTGGCCTTGATGGGAATAAGGTCTGCCTTAGTCAGGTTCCGGGCTCAGCTGCTTTAGAAATTGACAGTGAACTGGATGATGGCGCTGGTGCCTCCGGCGGTCTACGGGCGACATTGGGAAGCGAGGGGGCCAATACCAATCCCTCAAATGCAATACTGGCGTCTCCCTACTCCCAGGAAAGTATTTATACCATCTGCTATCGCATGTAAGGTTAGCCCCGGGGCTAACCGGCAAATTTTTGTCGGCTTAAGTGGGGTGGCCCTTACTGTTTTCGGGGTTGAAAAACAGGCTGATCAGCAGCATCGGCCAAATTCCCAGATGTACCATTACATCGGCTGTATTGAAAACATAATGCCAGTAGGGAATATGTTGAATATCTATAAAATCAATAACGCTGCCGTATAGTAGTCGATCCAGAACGTTACTGGTTCCACCGCCAACAATGAAACCGAAGCAGATATATTCATATCGACTTATATCCTTTCCCCGGTATAGATAGAAAGTAATTGCAAGCAATAGCGCGGCACTGATTATTGCAAATAACCAGCCACTTCCCTGAAACAAACCAAACACACCACCATGATTCCGGATGTGAGTAAAATGGATCAGGCTGTTTAATGCTACTGTGGTGTTTTCTGGAATATTGGTATTTATCAAGTAACCACCAAGCTGCGATACCGCAACAATGGCGATAACAATTATTCCATACAAAATGATAGATTGAGTTCTTTGTTGCACCGAATGATCCTTGTCGACTAATAAGCAACAGGGGCGCAAGCATAGCATAGGAGCCTGCTTTTTTTGCTCATCCCGGAGCCTGATGAAAAGTGCTAACCACAAATCCGCAGGTATATATGTTTCCTCAGGGGGGAAAGTTTGTAGCGATGAGTAATCCCAGGTTACACCCCAGATTCAGGCGACTTAAAGTCCTTGCTTATCTTTGCCACAAAAAAAGCCAGCGCCACCTGCCGCCGGGAATAAGAGGTCTGGCCGGGGTAATCTTGCTGTTGGCAGGGGTGATCGGGTTTCTGCCGGTACTGGGTTTCTGGATGATTCCAGTGGGGCTGGCTGTTCTGGCTACTGATATACCACCCCTGAAGAGATGGTTAAGGAACAAGATCAGCAGCCGTAAGAAAACGGAAGGTTCCTAGAATCAACGCTACTCACGTAACGTCCATTGTCATTCCGGCATACTGAATTATATAACCCCTGGCATTACTATCGAGTTCAAGAATACTGTGAGCGCAATTGTGCATCTTGGGCGGGTCCCACAGGCCGGACAAAGGTCTGTCTTCATAATGACAAAGCAGTGATTTGATCAGCGCGCCGTGGCTGATGATGGCAATTTCCGTATCCTGTGTCTTTTTGCAAATTTCGAAAAGAGCTTGCAGTGCGCGTTTCTGTAATTCATAAAAGCTCTCGGCCCCCGCAACCGAAAACAGATGAGGTTGGTGCCAGAAGTGATGAAAATCCTCGGGAGAATCTATTTTAATGTCGCTGTAAAGCCTTCCTTCCCAAGAGCCGAGGTGGATTTCCTTCAGGCTGTCGAGGTAATGAATTTCGGGAGTTGAATCAATGAACAGTTGGTCTGCGGTTTCTCTGGTGCGCACGCTACCGCTGCAATAGACCTTGTTAATATTGCGCTGACTGAGATCAGCACCCAGGGCAGCAGCTTGCTGTTTTCCCAGAGACGTAAGTGCAGATTCACTATGGCCCTGTGCCCTGTGCTCTTCATTCCAGTTGGTTTGCCCATGCCTTATCAAGTGCACCAGCATGATTATTTTCTCCTGCTTCGTGTTCTGCTCACTGCTTCGATCCAGCCGGCATATCGTTGATCGCGCCAGGCCTTGTCTTTCATTGGCGAGAAAGATTTCTGCAGCTGCCATTTGTCGGAGATTGATTCAAGCGAAGTGAATATGCCAGCTTGTAAGCCAGCAAGGTAGGCGGCGCCCAGCGCTGTGGTTTCTATAATGGCTGGTCGGTCCACCCGACAATCCAGTAGGTCTGCCAGGTTCTGT
>JAESQX010000244.1 GCA_016764875.1 Gammaproteobacteria bacterium | reverse complement strand
GCACCTATCTATGTGCGGCATGAGGTTGTGCATAACAAGTTTGTTGTGGATACCTTGCGTAGGCGTGGTGCGAATTTTGTCGATGAGCTCTCGGATATACCGGCGTTCGACGAACGTGGTCGGGCATCAATTGTCATTTTCAGCGCCCACGGGGTATCCCGTGAAATAAAGCAGGAAGCTGTGGAAAAAGGATTTACTGTATTTGATGCCACCTGCCCCCTTGTCACCAAGGTGCATCTGGAAGTTAGCAAGTTCAGTCTCGCCGGGGCTGAGTGTATTTTAATCGGTCATCAATTTCACCCTGAAGTAGAAGGAACAATGGGGCAATATGACGATAGTGCCGGCGGAAAAATCTACCTGGTTGAGTCAGAAGAAGATGTTAAAGAATTAAAGGTTAATAATCCAGAATACCTTTCCTATGTTACCCAGACCACGCTATCCATAGATGATGCTTCCAAGATTATCGATGCGCTGAGGGTAAGGTTTCCTTCAATCGAGGGGCCGCGCAAGAAAGATATTTGTTATGCCACCCAGAACAGGCAGGATGCGGTAAAGCAACTGGCACTGGAATGTGATCTGTTGCTGGTGGTTGGTTCGCCCAATAGTTCTAATTCAAATCGGCTGAGGGAATTATCCCAGCGCCTGGGCTGTGAGTCTTATCTTATCGATAACGTAGATGAAATAAAGCAGGAATGGTTCAACAACAAATCAAGAATTGGAGTGACAGCCGGTGCTTCAGCACCCGAAGTGCTGGTACAACAGGTAGTGGAGAGCCTGAGCAGGCTCACTCAGGAAGAGCCGGTAGAACTCAATGGTGTTGAAGAAAGTATTGTATTCAGCATGCCCAGGGAATTACGTCAGCTCTGATATTTATTTGGCCACAATTCTGGACAGGAAGGCATAATTTAGCCTGCAGGCAGATTGGGCTGAAACTTTTATGACCTGAATGCCGTCATTATCAGTACAAACAATCAAAATCGCTGGAGTCTGCTGGGCTGGAATTTATCAGCCGCTTTCTTGCTACAGAATTTTTACGCAAATGATTCTGACCAGCAGATTTATAATCTGGAGATCTCTATGCCAAGGCTAGTAAGTAACAGGGTTGTTATTGCCGGAATTATGTTTTCGGCACTACTCTCGCCGGTTTATGCCGATGATCTGGAGGTAACGGCGATTATCGACAGGGTCACGGTATTTCGTTCAGGAGCGGAAGTCACTCGAACTGGAACAGTGAGCATCCCGGCCGGTGAACACCGCCTTATCATTACCGACTTACCCCCACGTATTGACCCCGCTCGCTTACAAATGGCGGTAAGCAACGGTGAAATACGCCTTGGTAACTTACAACTGGAAGAATTACATGAGGGTGACCTGGTAAGCGTGGAAGAACAGTCTCTGCAGCGGGAATTGGAAACCCTGTTATTTGATCGGCAGGGAATCGTTGATGAAACAGAATCTGCCAATACACAGTTGAAATTTCTGGACTCTCTGGCCAGCGGAGCCGTAGGAGGACAGCAGACATCGCTGCAGGGAAGCGAACTGGCTGCACTGCTGACTACTTTGGCTACCTCCTCCATTGAAGCCAGGCTGGTCATTCGTAATGCCAATCAGCAATTACAACGCATTGATCGTGAAATTGAACAGAAACGTTTTGAGCTGAACCAGGTTGCAACACGTCAGCATTCGCGCCAGGTAGTTACCGCTTCGGTAGAGGCAAGCAGTGCAGTATCAACCGAAGTGTCCATCACCTATCCTGTGAGCAGGGCAAGATGGACCTGGCTTTATGAAGCCCGCCTGGATACCGAGACCCGTAATCTGGAATTGGAACGCAAGGTCTCAGTTACACAAACAACTGGAGAGGACTGGGTTGATGTGGAATTAAATATCACCACGGCACGGCCAAATCAAAATACTCAGACACCGCAGCTAGGTAGTTTGCTGGTTGATATTTTCCGTCCTCAACCACTGCGTGAACGGCGCGATGTTGCCGCTCGAGCACCTTCGGGTCTCAGCGTTGACGCAGGATTTGAAGAAATTGCGGTTTCCGATTCGTTTGTCAGCAACTTCTCCGAGGTGTCTGCCTCCCAGTATCTGGTGGATTTTAAAATACCCGGGCGAGTAAGTATTGACGCGGATAGTCAACCGCAGATATTACCTATTGATCGCAGGGGAATCGAAGTAGACCTGGTTACCAGAGTCGTACCGGAACTGGATACCGCGGCCTATTTGGAGGCGCGATTTACCCATGAGGATACCGTACCACTACAAGCAGGTATTATGCAGCTGTATAGAGATGGCGCTTTCATGGGGCGACGCATGGTGGCAGAGTTTTTACCCATGGAAGAAGTAAGCCTGCCGTTCGGGCAAGACGACAGGGTGCGGATTGAAACCCGGGCGGAGCAGGAACAGAGCAGGGACGGCGGTACCTTCCGCCGCAGTGCTGTAGACGATCATCGAGTACGCTATGAGCTGACAAGTTTTCATAGTCAGCCAATCGAGCTGGAAATTCTGGCCAGAATTCCAGTTTCCCAAAATGAAGCTATTGAGGTGGAAGTAGGGGATGAAGCGACACCGTTTGATGAAGAAAACGTCGATGGTAAAACCGGTGTGGTTTTATGGAGGCGACAGGCAAAACCAGCTGAGACCCTGGAGATTAAACATTACTACAATGTAAGGTATCCGCGGGATGACCGCCTGAAATATCAGAACAATTAGCTTTTCTGGTTTTGAAGCTCGCCAATTGCCCGCAACTTTTCTTCCAAAGAGTTTAGCGCGATCCGTAGGTCCTCTCCCTTGGCGCGCTCTGCGGTGACTATGGTCTCGGGGGCATTGGCGATGAACTTGTCGTTGGCTAGTTTCTTGTTGATCACACCCAGGTAGGCTTGTAGTTTCCCAATTTCTTTTTCCAGGCGAGATTTTTCAGCACTGACATTTATCAGCCCCGCCAGGGGCACCAGGATTTCCATTTCTTTGTGAAGCTGAGTTGCGGCAGCCGGTACTTCATCATCATCTTCCAGCCACTGAATTGAATTCAGTTTTGCCAGCTTGACCAGGTATTGCCGGTTATTTCCCAATAATGCTTTGTCTTCGTTCGAACCTTTCCGCAGCAATACATTAATGGTTTTGGCTGGCGATATGTCCATTTCTCCCCGGATATTTCGAATAGCCACAACAACGCCCTTGAGCCACTGCACCTCTTCCTCTGCCTGGGTATCAATGGCATCGCTATCAGTTAGCGGATAGGGTTGCAACATGATGCTGGGCCCTTCAATTTTTAACATGGGTGCCACTTTTTGCCAGATTTCCTCACTGATATACGGCATGAAAGGATGCAGCAGGCGCATGCTTTGTTCAAGGGTATGCAGCAGGGTATAACGGGTCATTCTGGTTTGTTCAGGATTGGCGTCTTCATCCCATAAAAGCGGTTTTGACAGCTCCAGATACCAGTCGCAGTATTCGTCCCAGAAAAATGAATGTATGGATTGAGATACCAGGTCAAAGCGGTAATCCACCATGGCGTCATGAACCTCGCCAACTGTCTTCTGCAGCCGGGAGACAATCCAGCGATCCACAACACTGGCTTGCTGCTCTTTGTCAGGCGCAAGATTAAATTCCTTGCCTTCGGTGTTCATCAAAACATAGCGGGCGGCATTCCAGATCTTGTTACAAAAATTGCGATAACCCTCAATACGGCCCATGTCGAAAATAATGTCCCGGCCCGTACTGGCCAGGGAATAAAAAGTAAAACGCAAGGCATCGGTGCCGTAACCGGTAATACCCTGGGGGAAAGACTCCCGGGTCTGTTTTTCAATTTTTCTCGCCAGAGCAGGTTGCATTAAATCGCTGGTGCGCTTATGTACCAATTCCTCGAGACCGATACCGTCAATCAAATCGATGGGATCAAGTACGTTCCCTTTCGACTTGGACATTTTTTGTCCATGCTCATCCCGTATCAAACCGTGAATGTAGACTTTTTTAAACGGAACCTGTCCGGTAAATTTCAGGGTCATCATAATCATGCGGGCGACCCAGAAAAAGATAATGTCAAAACCGGTAACCAGAACTTCAGTAGGATGAAAAGTTTTGAAAAACGCCTTGTCATCTTGCCAGCCAAGCGTGGAAAATGTCCATAGCGCCGAAGAGAACCAGGTATCCAGGACGTCTTCATCCCGGGAAAGCTGAACACGGCTTTCAAGGTTATGCTTGTCGCGAACATCTTGTTCACTGTGACCCACGTAGATGTTTCCCTGTTCATCGTACCAGGCTGGTATGCGGTGGCCCCACCACAGCTGGCGGCTGATACACCAATCCTGAATATTCCGCATCCAGGCAAAATAGGTGTTCTCCCAGTTTCTGGGCACGAATTGAATATCGCCGTTTTCCACGGCTTCAATGGCAGGCTCAGCCAGGGATTGAACCGCCACATACCATTGATTGGTCAGGTACGGCTCTATGACCACGCCACTGCGGTCGCCACGGGGAATTTTAAGCTTATGAGGTTCGATCCGCTCCAGAAGTCCCAGGTTATCAAGGTCCGTGACTACTTTTTTACGGGCATCGAAACGATCCATATTCTGAAATGCTTCCGGTGCCTTATCATTAATGGTGGCATCGATGGTAAGCACATTAATCATTTCCAGATCATGGCGCTTGCCCACTTCGTAATCGTTGAAATCATGGGCTGGGGTAATTTTCACACAACCGGTGCCAAATTCAGGGTCGACGTATTCATCTGCAATGATGGGTATGCGCCGGTTGCACAGAGGCAGGTCAACCCACTTACCGATTAGTCCCTGGTAGCGTTCGTCATCCGGATGTACAGCAACAGCCGTATCGCCGAGCAGAGTTTCCGGTCGGGTGGTGGCAATGGTGACAAAGGATTCACCACTGGCGGTGGTTTCACCATCACAAAGGGGATAACGAAAATGCCAGAGCGATCCATCCTCTTCTTCCGAGACTACTTCCAGATCGGAAATGGCAGTATGTAACGAAGGGTCCCAGTTAACCAGGCGATTACCGCGGTAGATAAGACCTTCATTGTAGAGTTCGATAAAAACCTTTTCCACTACGGCCGAATTTTTCTCGTCCATGGTGAAGCGTTCACGACTCCAGTCTGGTGAGGAACCCATACGCCGTAGTTGCCGGGTAATGTTATTTCCTGATTCTTTTTTCCATTCCCAGACTTTTTCTATGAAGGCTTCACGACCCAGGTCAAGTCGAGTGACACCCTGGCTGTTTAGTTGTCGCTCAACCACCATCTGTGTCGCTATGCCGGCATGATCTGTTCCTACCTGCCAGAGCGTTTTTCGACCCAGCATTCGGTGGTAACGGGTCAAGGCGTCCATAATGGTTTGCTGGAATCCATGCCCCATATGTAAGTAGCCTGTTACATTGGGTGGTGGGATAACAATGCAGTATGAATCACCATCGCCCTGGGGAACGAAGTAACCGTTCTCCTCCCAGGTTCTATACCAGTGATCTTCAAGTTGTTGGGGTTGGTAGGTTTTTTCCATTAAAACTAAAGGTGACGTCCAAAGAAAAGGCGCAAGTATACATTAACAGGCGCGTATTTGCTGACTGTTAAATCTTGAGTGTTTCAACAGGATAGCCCCACTGCTGATAGCGACGATAGCGCTCTCTTCCGAGTACTCTATGGGTTTCGTCGGCAGTTACGATTTCCCGAATATCCTTGAATTCGGTGTGATAGTCCCACACTACATCAGCCAGATTAATCAGCACCTCGGGCCTGTCCGGTTTTGCTTTGCCAGTACCAATAGTTATTGTTGGCTGGTCGGAATCCGCAGGGGGATCACTCTCCAACAGGACATGGGGCAGAAAACTTTCCGGTTTGAATTGCCATAAAAGAGTATCCAGTAATCGGGCCTGTTCGATGGATGTTGTATGCAGGTGAACCCGATGGCCCAATTGGCAGGCTTTCTCTGTCAGACGACAGGCGAAGTAAAGGGCCGCATCGGAGCCGACCTGACTCAAAGGGTAAAATGAGACGCGCGGTTGCTGACTCATATTCTCAGGCTTTTTGCTGGCGTAAATATTCCACCAGCAAGGCAACCGGTCTTCCAGTTGCCGCTTTTTCAATACCTGACTTCCAGGCGCTTCCGGCTATATCCAGATGAGCCCAATGATATTTTTTGGCAAAACGGGAGAGGAAGCAGGCGGCGGTAATGGTGCCGGCACGGGGTCCGCCTATATTCGCAATGTCGGCAAATTTACTGTTCAGCAGAGGTTGGTACTCGTCCCATAACGGAAGTTGCCATGCCGGGTCCAGGCTCTGCTGACCACATTCCAGCAATGAATCCGCCAGCTCCTGGTTATTACTCAACAGGGCGGTTATCAGGTTGCCAAATGTAGCCACGGCGGCACCGGTCAGGGTAGCAATATCGATGACAGATTTTGGTTTAAAGCGCTCGGCATAGGTTAACGCGTCACACAGAACCAGCCTGCCTTCGGCATCTGTATTGAGTACTTCAATGGTCTTGCCGGACATGCTTGTGACCACATCACCGGGTTTGGTGGCTCTGCTTCCTGGCATATTTTCTGCGCTGGGAATAATGCCAACCACGTTTATTGGCAATTTAATTCGGCCACGGCGGCCATGGTTCCTACTACGCTGGCAGCACCGCACATATCAAACTTCATTTCGTCCATGGCGGCTCCCGGCTTGAGGCTGATGCCGCCGGAATCAAAGGTAATACCTTTTCCTACCAGCACGTGGGGTTTACTGTTTGCTTTGGGGCTGCCCATATGTTGCATAACAATCAGCTTCGCTTCCTGGATTGATCCGTGGCTCACTGACAGCAGGGACCCCATACCCATGCGTTGCATTTGTTTCTCGCTTAGAACCTGGGTTTTAACAGAATCGTAGCGAGCCGAAAGCTTCTTGCACTCCTGCGCCAGATAGGTGGGGGTACACACGTTGCCGGGCAAGTTTCCCAATTCCCTGGCGATGTTGATCCCATTGCCCAGGGCATTTCCCAGGGATATTGCTGCATGGATGGTTTTTCGTGTTTTCCCTTCAGGCAGACCGATACTGACAGACTTCAAGCTGGGGGCTTTCGCTTTTTTGCTTCGGGTATGGTCATAGCGATAAAGATTTTTTTCAATTTCCTGCACCAGGTTACTGACGGCCCATTGGGAATCACGATCTGTGATAGTCAGGCTGCTCAACAGAAAATGGGTACTGCTGACGTTTGATTTGGCCAGAGCCTGCAAACACGCCAGTATAATTTTGCGGTAGTTTTTCGCATCCAGGCTGCCCTGCTTGCCACATCCAGCCAGCAAAATACGTTTTGCCTTGATCCCTTCCAAAGTGTGGAGCATCAGGGTATCGCCGGGTTTACCTTGAATATCCCCGGATTTCAGGATCCTGGCTATACCCTTGTTGCAGGTTACATCGAGCTTTTTAATCACATCGCTGGCTGTCGCTCTGTCCCAGACAGGGACAATCAGACAGTCGGTGACCAGGTTTTCGGGAGATGTGCTGTTGATGGAATATTTCATAGGGCCTTGCGTGTCCTGTACTGGAAATTATTAGAAGATGAAAAATAAATATGTGCAGCCGGGGTCGCACAGTACCAGAGTGTTAGCGGGTAATTCAATAATCCTAAAGTTATTCAGGTGCTTAAGCAACAGTGGCGGGTCTGGATTACAGGCACGGCTATCCAGAGGGTCAGGACGATAATATTTGTATTTCTGGATAAGATAAATCAGCTCCTGTTATTGTGTTGTTTTCGCGGGTCAGTTCAAATGAATATAATGAACTATTCGTTAGAATCTGTTGAACCAATTCAGGTTTGAATTGTCACATTCTACTAAGTGACATTGTGGGTAGAATTGGCAACAAGCTAGAATGTGGCCTGAGCCCGGAGTCTATAATGAAGAACAAGCCATGGAGTTATCATGCAAAGAGTTAAAATCAGTGCGCCAGAAGAATTTATCTACAGTATGGAGCGCACGGTAGGAATCAGTGAAGTAAACTACGCTCGACACATGGACAGTGTTGCCATGATTAAAATTATCCATGAAGCAAGATTGCAATTTCTCGCCAATCTTGGCTTTACGGAGTCCAATATATATGGCCTTGGTATGGTAGTTACTGATCTGGCCATAGATTTTCGCTCCGAGTCCTTCGCCAATGACCTGCTGGTCATAGGCGTAGGTGTAAGCAAGTTTAACAAATACGGGTTTGACATTGGTTTTCAGGTGACCAATCATGCGCTGGAAACAGTTGTGTGTATTGCCAAGATGGGTGTGGTATTTTTCGATTTCGATAAACACAAGCTTGCTGAATTACCGAGGGCGTTTGAATCAATTCTGGAAAAACCTGCATCCCGATCCCGGGTGGCTTGATAAAATCAGGCCGGCTTTCTGGCGCCGGTCGCAGGACCCAATCAGCCAGTGATTATTTTTCGTTATTTAAGCAAGCAGATCCTGCAGGTTATGGCTTCGGTAACCGTGGTTTTACTGGTTGTTGGGCTGATCAATCGCTTTATTCAATATCTGGGCCAGGCCGTTGCCGGCGAGATGGCTTCGGATATCCTGCTGCTACTGATTTTCTATCGCCTGCCTGACTTTCTACTGGTAATTCTCCCCCTTGCCCTGTTCCTGGGTATCTTGTTGGCCTACGGGCGCATGTACGCAGAAAACGAAATGACTGTACTGATTGCCAGTGGGCTAAGCAAAAATCGTTTGTTGCTGCATACCATGGCCGCCTCTAGTTTGGTGGTGATACTGGTGGCACTGCTTAGTTTGCTGGTTGCTCCCTGGGGTATCAGGAATACTGAACAATTGAAGTTGCAACAGGATGGGTTAACCGAACTGGACCTGATTGTGGCGGGGCAGTTCCAGGTCTTCGGTGATGGTAGCCGGGTGACTTATGCCGAGCGCATTGGCGCGGATCCGGCAGGTAGACAATTACAGAATGTTTTCGTGGTTACGAATCAATCCTCAGCCTCAGACCAGGGCGGGATCAGAATTACCGTGTCTGATTCAGCACGGCCCGAGGTGGATGAGGATACCGGTGCCCGCTATATGCGTCTGGAAAATGTACGGCAATATCAGGGAGTGCCTGGTGCGGCCGATTTTTCTATTGGTCAGTTTGATGTGCAATCAATCCTGTTGCCCGAGCCAGCAGAAATCGAGGATGTGGAGCTTGAAAAAGCCCTGCGTACTGGCGAATTACTCAATTCAGATAATCCTGAATTTCAGGCGGAGCTGCAATGGCGGCTATCAGCAATCTTGATAATTCCTATTGTTACCTTGATTGCGGTGCCTCTTAGCCGGGTGAACCCCCGGCAGGGCAGGTATGGCAAGCTGGTGCCTGCGGCCTTGTTATATGCCCTGTATTATATTTTGCTGCAGGTATCGCGGGACCAGGTGGCCGACGGAGCACTATCGCCCGTTATCGGTCTGTGGTGGGTGCACGGCATTTTTCTCGCCATTGGCGCGGCGGTGTATCGTGAGCCCGGTTTTCCCGGGCGCAAAAAGGTTAGCGTGCAGTGACCCGAATTGATCGTTATATACAGAAAACCCTATTGCTATCCATGTTAGTGGTTATGGCACTAACCGGTAGTGTGGATCTGGTGTTTTCCCTGGCGGAAGAACTGGGAGACGTTGATGATAACTATTCCGTATTACAGGCTCTCATCTATGTACTGCGAACCATGCCAACGGGTATCTACGAGTTGTTACCTTTCTCGGCATTAGGTGGCGCATTAATAGGGCTGGGCATCCTTGCTTCTCACAATGAGCTGGTTGTTATTCAGGCCGCTGGAGTGCACACCTGGCGAATAGTATGGGCGGCGATGAAGCCGACATTATTGATCATGACCTTAAGCCTGATTATGGGAGAATATGTTGCCCCCCAGCTTGAGCAGCAAGCCCAGAGTGACAAGGCTATGCAGCAAAGCGGCGGTTCCATTGGTAGTTCGCGTGGCACCTGGCAGAAGATTGGTAATGAATACATTCATATTAATGCCATTGTCCCTGGTGGTGAGAATTTGGTAGGTATCACCCGCTATCGTCTTAATGATAATCGCCAGCTGGTTTCCAGCAGTTTTGCAGAATCTGCCACCTTTATCGAGAATGGCAATGAAAGCTATTGGGAGCTGTTCAATGTCGCCGAAAGCATGATTGCCACATCTCGGATCACCACACAAACCTACTTACAGGTGGACTGGTTTGTGGATCTGTCACCGGAGCTTCTTAGTGTCCTGTTGGTAGAGCCGCAGCGACAATCCATTTCCGGGCTGTATCGGTTTGCAGGTTATTTTAAAAATGAAGGGCTGGAAGCTGACAGCTATTTTTTGGCATTCTGGAAAAAATTGCTTCAGCCACTGTCCACGGCGGCCCTGGTTCTGCTGGCCATTTCTTTCGTGTTCGGACCGCTGCGGGAAGCTACCATGGGATACCGCATTTTTATTTCCCTGTCTATTGGCCTGGTATTCACTATTTTTCAAAGGTTGTTGGAACCAGCCAGCCTGCTATTTGGTTTTAGTCCCCTAATTGCCGTGCTATTACCGATTCTCATATGTGCTGCGTTGGGAAGCCTAATGCTGCAAAGGGTTCGTTAGTCCACCCATGCGAGACAATTATCTCTGAGCATCATAGTAAGGTTTTCTTGCTCCATATTTGTCATGGAGAAAGTAGACCTGATCAACAATAGAGATTAATCTCCCAACCCTTACTTAATCAGAGGCTCCCAAGGAAAAAGGGAATGCAACACCGCAACGTTTACCAATATTTTTTCGTTCTAATCTCGATTGGTTTTGTCACGTTTATGTCCATGGCGGTAGCCCAACCGGAGTCAACTTCGTTGCTGGAAAACTATACCCCGGTATCGTTGGCCGAGTTGAGTGAACCACCTGCAGACGATTGGCTGATGTGGCGCCGTACCGCAAATCACTGGGGCTACAGTCCGCTGGATCAAATCAACAAGGAAAACGTCGCTGGCTTGCGTCTGGCCTGGGCCTGGACCATGGAGCCGGGTTTGCAGGAAACCACACCGCTGGTACATGACGGCGTCATGTTTCTACCCCAGGCCTGTGATTTTATCGAGGCAGTTGATGCTCGAGATGGTACGTTGCTGTGGGAATATCGCCGTCCTCTGATGGAGAATATCGCTGGCCTGGCCTGCGCCAATCGCAATGCCACGCTGTATAAGGATCAACTGATCATCGCCACCCACGATGCTTACCTGGTCTCCTTAAATGCCCGTACTGGCGAAGTCACCTGGGAACATCAAGTCGGGGATTGGACTATTGGCCAGCATTACTCGGGCGGGCCCCAGGTATTCGGCGGCAAGATTATCGCTGGCATGTCGGGTTGCTATTACATAAATACCGGTTGTTGGATCACCGCCCACGATGCTGATACCGGCGAGGAGTTATGGCGCACCAATACAGTACCGAAGATCGGTGAGCCCGGTGGTGAGACCTGGGGCGATGTGCCCAATGAACAACGCCGTGGTGGCTCGGCCTGGATGCCTGCCAGTTTCGATGCTGAGCTCAATCTGATTTTCATAGGAGTGGCGGTACCCATTCCCTGGGGTTCGATTCAGCGTGATACAAAAGGAGGTGACGTACTTTATACCAACTCCACCCTGGCCCTGAATGCCGATACCGGGAAAATCGAATGGTATTTTCAACACATTCCCGGGGGTAATTGGGATCAGGATCACCCCTTCGAACGTATCATCGTGGAATCGGAAGTAACGCCCCGGGCGGATGCCGTATCCTGGATAAACCCGAATATTACCTCCAGCGCCCGACGCAAGGTGATCACCGGCGTTCCCGGCAAACCGGGTATTGTCTGGACCCTGGATGCCGCTACCGGAGAATTTCTATGGGCCAGGGAGACAAACTATCAGAATGTTATAGTCGGTGTTGATATCGCAGGCCGCAAGGGCATTACCAATCCCGAGATCGACATTACCGAGATACGCCAGCGCAAACTGGTGTGCCCAACAACTCGTGGCGGGATGAACTGGTACTCCGTGGGTTACAGCCCGCTGACCAATAACCTGTATGCGCCTACTAATAATACTTGCATGACTTTCTACCTGAACCCGGTCAACCCAACCCTCGGTGGTTATCACAGCTCTGCCACCACCCTGGCAGTGCCGTCGCCTGAAGCCGAAGGGCAGGTAGGTATTTTGACTGCCGTCGATGTAGCAACCGGGGAAGCCCGCTGGACCTACCGGCAACGGGCTGGGATGACCGGTTCGGTGTTGACCACCGGCGGCGGCCTGGTATTTGTGTCAGACGATGCCAGGCGCTTTAGGGCTTTTGATGCTGACAGTGGGGAGATTCTTTGGGAACAAATTCTCAATTCCTCAGCAGGAGGATTTCCGGTTACCTACCGTGTGGATGGGGTGCAATATGTGGCCATAGCGGCGGGGGGCGGCATCAACTATCGTAATATGACACCGGAGATTCAGCAGCGCAGTGGCGGCAATATGTTGTTTGTATTTCGGTTGCCTTGAAGGGCTTCCCGTTTAATACGAAGTGCGCGCCTGTGGCGGGCGAGCCCCGAAGTGCAAATAAGATATTTTTTAGTCAGCTACCGCTCGCTTGAACGCCTCAATACATTCATTGACGGCACGTGTCGATATCTCTGATGGAGCAAGAAAATCAAACGCATGCACGGTACCCGGGTAATTATGCAATTCGACCTGAATCCCTGCGGCCATCAGACGCATGGCGTAAATTAACCCTTCGTCCCGCAGCGGGTCGTGCTCACAAGTGAGCACATAGGCAGATGGCAACCCCGATAGATCCTTGGCCCGGGCAGGTGCAGCGTAGGGTGAAACGTCACTGCGATCATCGCCGATGTACTGATTCCACATATCAACCGAGTTTTGAGAATTCCAAATGTATGTGCCTTCGCCACTTTTCATTGACGGTGTATCACAACGGTCATCAATGACAGGGTAGAAAAGCATTTGGAAGGCCACCTTCGGGCCGCCGAGATCTCGCGCCATTAACGCCACAACTGCCGTCAAATTTCCCCCGGCACTATCGCCACCTATGACAATTTTGGCCGGATCTATTTTTAATTCTTCTGCATTGTCTGCCACCCATTGCAAAGCGGCATAGCAATCCTCGCTCCCGGCGGGAAATGGGTTTTCAGGGGCAAGACGATAATCCACACTTATTGAAACCGCGCCGCCTTCAGCCGCCATTTTTAAAGAACGTGCATGGCCTGATTCCAGATCACCTAACACAAAACCGCCACCGTGGTAATTCACAAAGCCTGGTCCTGCCTGGGAGCGGTTCTTGGGCATATAAATTCGAACAGGCACATCGGGCGCGCCATTCAATCCCGGTATTGAGCGATTGATTTCTTCAACCCGGTCGTCAAATGGTCGTTGCAAACCTTGCGCAACCGCCGCTTCAAACATGGCATCCAGAGTAGCTCTGGTTTCATCTGCATTTGCAATATCAAGACGTGGGAACATAGATGCCACGGCTTCAATTTCGGGGTGATATATACGATTTGTACTCATGGTTTTTCTCCTTGGGGGTCCTAGGGTAAAGTAGTGAGTCTGACCCCATTGATGCTTTGCGACCCGCTAATTTTTTAGTGTATCTATGCTGATAGCACATGCCAAATAGAAAATAGCAAACGGTCAACAAGGGGCCAGAATATTAAATATTTCTAATAACACTCTCGATCTGTCAGTAATTAAATGAGCCGTTTGGTCAGCTTCGATTTTACGGCGGTTGAGCTAATGGAGATTGGCAATAAAATTTGAAGCAGGTTGAAATGGTTTCTTTTGCTATAGTCTTCTAATATCCCCTTTCGCCATGAAACGTAAACTCAGTAGTATAGCCATCCATGACAAGTTCCAACGCTGAAACGCAATCCCTGTCCCGCTCGCAGACGCAATCAGACTATCTGATACTGGATGCACACACTTTAAAAGATCTTGAAATCTTCGAGTCAGCAACAGGGGCGGAAAGTTTGTTCGAGTTTTGCGATTTTACACGTACCGAGGGTGGTGCGAAGGAATTGCGAAAAAGGATGGAATTACCGTGGTCGAATGTTGACCGCATACATGCCACCCAGGAATCCATTTCCTTCATCCTTGAGCAGAGGCAGGCTTTCATAAAACTGCCGTCTTACATTACCCGGTCTGTGGAACAGTACCAGCGTGAGGTTCTAATGCTGGTGACTCAGGATAACTGGTTGGAATTCAGCATCGGCGCCTTCTCAATATGGGCCAACGATCGCCATTACCACGCCGTTCTGCGCGGGGTGCAGTTTGCATGTGGACTCATCCGCGCGTCACGGCGATTCGTTGGGCAAGCGGAACTGAATTCGCCCGAGGGTGAACTGGTGAGTATCCTGGCTGAAATGCGGGAATTGCTTAACCGCCCGAGATTGCAACAAGTACCAGAGGAAGAAATAGGTGGGCGTCGGCCCTGGAGGGTCCTACGTCTTGATCAGACCTTCCGAATGCATGAAAAGGAATCAATTTTTCGACTATTGCAGCTCATATACGAGGTAGACGCGCTGGTCTCGATGGCTACGGCCACTCGCAAACACGGGTTCATTTTGCCGCGGGTGGAGGAAGGTCTGCCCTCAGTGCAGGCCGAGGGTCTGGTACACCCTTTCGTAGCAAACGCAGTTGCCAATCCGGTCGTGCTCGACCAACAACGCCGCTTACTTTTTCTGACCGGGCCGAACATGGCAGGCAAGACCACCTACCTGCGAGCTTTTGCCATTGCACTTTATCTCGGGCACATGGGAATGGGAGTGCCAGCGAGGGACTTTCGCTTTGCGCCGGCACAGAGGTTGTTCAGTTCGATCACGCTCAGCGATGATTTGCGCGCAGGGATTAGCTATTTTCGTGCTGAAGCGCTGCGAGTAAAAGCGATCGCTCAGGCTATTGCCGAGAACTACCGCGTAGTGGCAATCCTGGATGAGCCCTTCAAGGGAACCAACGTGAAGGACGCTCTGGACGCTTCACTAGCGATCATGGAGCGCTTCGCCACCAGAAAGGGCTGTCTGTTCATGTTCTCCTCTCACCTGATCGAGTTGAAGGAACAAATAAACATCGAAGACCAGATCAACTGCTGCCATTTCGAGGCGGAAGAAGATGACGGACGCCTACGATTTGATTACACGCTACGCCCAGGCGTTTCTACCCAGCGACTGGGCTTACGTGTATTGCAAGAGGAGGGAGTGTTTGAATTACTAGATAGAACCATGGGGTCAGGCTCGATTGATTCTGAAACCTTCTCGAAAGAAACATGATTTTTGATCCGACAACTGGTTATTTCAGTGGCTGATATTCTTTTGGCAGCAGAACCACGCGAGTTTTTGTCAGCTTGTCATGCACAGCGTCACCGTTTTTATCCAGCAATATCCAGAGATAACCCAGTCCCAAAAGGAAAAATGCCGGCCAGGCTAATATGATTCGCAGCACTCCCTGTCTAATTGAAATGAGCCGGCCATCTGCACTGACTAG
>JAESQX010000243.1 GCA_016764875.1 Gammaproteobacteria bacterium | reverse complement strand
GCCTCCAGCCTAATCGATTTTTTCGATTGTCCCAAAGATACCGAATTGTCCCAAAGAATCACTGATAATGAAGCCAGTTGGATTACACTTTACCCCCTATCTGTTTACGTTATCACTCTTGCTAGGGTCTGGATTATCCCGAGCGTATTTCCTCCCATTTACTTTGACGACATGAGCACCAGGATGTTTGCCAGTTTCAATTTCACGGACAATCATAGGCCGAGGTACATTCTTGCGGCTACCTATGTCGTAGTGTTCATTCCTACCATTCGGACCGTCTTGTTTACCTTTGATTTTAGTCATTGAATAACTCCTCAAGTATAGTGGCAATCAGGACAGCAGTATGCACAACCATCGACGACGTTGTAGTACTCTTTGGCTTTTCTTACTGCCCCAAGGCATGAGGCGTGTATTCCCAAATCACGCTGATTCGCAAGATCTGGCAGATGTCCACAATTCGCATCTAGGTTATGAACCTCGTGTTCTCCACGTACAGTTCTTTGAGCTTCTCTGTTCACTATATATCTAGGCGCATTAATGCCCTCCACTATTTTAGTGATTAAAAGATCTCACTTAATGTGAGGATTAATATCGGAGAGCAATCACATAGAATGCTGAGACGGGTGCTATTGATAAACTGATAGCAGTTATCTATAGTAGCAACTTGCGTATTCCACTGAAACCTGCCACCCAGTCCATCTGAAAGCTGCCACCGAAACCGGGGCAAAGCTGCCACCTATCGGAGCGTAGCGACGCAGGGTTTTGTTTTACTCGTTTTCAGTTGATAGCGTCAACTGATTTTGCTTCTTTCGCATGGATTCTCCCTTCAGATTGATTTTATAAGCGTTGTGCACAAGACGATCCAGAATGGCGTCAGCCAATGTTGGGTCGCCAATGATGTCATGCCATTTATCAATGGGTAGCTGACTGGTGACCAGGGTAGCCCGTGAACCGTGCCGGTCTTCCAGGATCTCCAGCAAGTCACGCCGTTGTTCGGCTTTTAATGTAGTAAGCCCCCAATCGTCAAGGACAAGCACTTGAGCCTTAGCCAGTTTGGTCATGACCTTGGTATAGCTGCCATCGCCTTTCGCCAACGGTAGCGATTCCAGTAATCTTGATAATCGGTAGTACAAGACGGTATAGCCTGACTGACAGGCTTTGTGAGCCAGCGCACAAGCGATCCAGGTCTTTCCCACACCGGTGGGTCCAGTAAGCAGGATGTTGAGTGATTTTTTCACCCATTGGCAATCCTGAAGCCCCAGCAATAGCGTCTTGTCTAAGCCCCGGGGGTGACGGTAATTCATGTCCTCCATACAAGCTTGCTGTTTAAGCTTTGCCTGGCGCAATCGGCTTTTCATACGACGGTCTTCCCGTTCAGTGAATTCCCGATCCACCAACAAGCCAAGGCGTTCATCAAAGTCCAGATCATTAATGTCCGACAGAGCCATTTGCTCAGTCAGTGCGGTAGCCATACCGGTGAACTTCAGTGTGTGTAATTTATCCAGTGTGGGGTGATGTAGCATCAGAGATTCCTTTTGTGAGTAAGTGAAGGTTAGTGGTAGTACGAAGATCCACGCACATTGTCGTGATCCTGGGGTAGTTCCAGCTCCTGCTGAGGTGCAAGAGCCTGTTGATCCAGTCCGTGTTCAAGAATGGATTCAATGCTTTTATACCGATAAGAGCCCAGCGTCAGCGCCCGCTGACAAGCCGCCTCAAGCCGCTGTTTGGTGTAAGATTTCTCCAGGCGCATAATGCCCAGACAACTGCGAAAGCCTTGTTGGGGGTGCTGCCGGGCGGCAAGGATTCGGGTAATAATTTCAGCCGTGCCTGGTCCTGTTTGACGGGCCCAATTCACCAACCGCTGTGGTGACCAGTCGCCGTACTGGCGGTGTGACTCAGGCATGTGTGCGGTAACGGTGCTATGACCGCCCCGTCGATAGGAGCGAACGTGACTGGCAACGCGTTGGCCCTGGTGGAAACATTCAACAGTGTGTTGTGTGAAGCGGGCATCTAGCTGCTTCTTCACCAGGGTGTAAGGAACGGAGTAGTAATGGCCTTCGATCTCCACATGGTAATCGATATGTACCCGCACCTTTTTCCATTCGGCGTAGGAGTAAGGTTGTGCGGGTAAGGCACTTAACGCAGGGTGATCAATCGCATCAAATTGGCTCTGGCGCGAACCGGGCAGCTTTTTGAAAGCGCGGGCATTGAGAGTTGTTATTAGTTGGCTGAGCCGCTGGTTCAGCTCAGCCAGTGAGAAGAAGGTGTGATGACGTAACGCGGCCAGTATCCAGCGCTCCACCACTTGTACGCCCAGTTCCGCTTTTGCCTTGTCTTTGGGGCGGCGTACCCGCGCGGGAATCACGGCTACACCGTAATGAACGGCCATATCCTGATAGGTGGGGTTGATATCCGGGTCGTAACGGTGGGCTTTGCTGACGCCAGCACGCAGATTATCCGGCACGACAATGTCAGGCACTCCACCCAGAAAAGCAAAACACCGTTGATGTGAGCCAATCCAGTCGGGCAAGGATTGGGTCCAGGTGGCATCAGCGTAGGTGTAGTTCGAGGCACCCATGACGCCGACAAAAATTTGCGCCTGACGGATTTCACCGGTGAGCCTATCGACAACAGGCATGGTGTGTCCCGCATAATCGACAAACAATTTCTCCCCAGCTTTGTGATTTTGTCTCATCACCACATCGCGTTTGCCCAGCCAGTTCTTGTAATGATCGCAGAACCAACTGTACTGATAGCCTTGAGGGTGAATGCTGCGGTATTCCTGCCACAGCAGAAACAGCGTGACATTTTTACTTTTGAGTTGCTGGCAGACATCATGCCAATTGGGGCCTTTTCGGTCCCGGTTCTGAGGCTGTGGCGGCGGTGGAAACAGCCGATTCTCCAGCTGCCGCTCATTCAGAGATTCAGGCAAGGGCCAACTCAATTTGGATTCTTCGGCTCTGCGGATGTACTCGGAGACAGTAGGCCGACTGATACCGCATTGCATTGCAATCTGGCGGTGGCTCAACTGGTTCGCCCATTTCAGGCGTAACACTTCTTTGATTTTGCGCATGGATAACCTCTTCGCTGGCATCTGACTTCCTCTGGTGATGAAAAAGGAGTCAGCATACCGTGACAGTATCCTGCGTCGATCGAGCTGCTAAATCCTCACATGAGGGGTGGCAGCTTTGCTCTGGAATAGGTGGCAGCTTTCGCGTGGAATGGGTGGCAGGCTTGCTCTGGAATCAGTGGCAGGTTTCGTCTGGAATATGCAGGTCAGAGCAACTCCTCGCTTTCAACGCTTAAGCCGTCATCCTTTCAGACTAAATCACTACCTTGTTCAACTCGAATTGCTGGGATTATTTCCATGCTTTATTGTCATCCAACTCGTCACCAGGGACTACCAAATCGGGCATCAGAGAATCAGGTGATATATTGGAGATAATTCGTGTGGAGTAGTCCATGCTGGCACTTGGACTAGCCCGCAAAGCCCTAATAAATAGGGCTTTGCGGCGAGATGGGGGTTTCTCTTATAAGAGAACGGACTGGTTGGCGGTGCAGCGAGTCTGGAGCGAGTCTGGAGCGAAACCGTCTCATTCAATTTCCCTGATAGTACGGGAAAATACAGGGAAAATATCAGAAATATTTGGCATCCTGCTAGCCTACCTTTACTTTCTTACCTATAATTCAATAAGTTACAGAACTACCGCTTGGTAACTCGCTCTCAATAACAGGGAATTAGCAGGGAAATCGATAGTGCTCGCATATCGTTTTTGATGATTCCACCATCTGATTGCGACTAAAGGCGAGTTGACTTGTCAGCACAAGCAAAGGCACCAGAATAACCATACAATGGCGGTACTTGCCACTTTGCCCCACTTGCAAAACTACGGCATTGCCGTATAATAGCGAGTCATGATTTTTATTGAAACTCGGACGTTCTCTAAGCTTTTATCAAACTACTTATCTGACGACGAATACCGGGGTTTGCAGGCATTCCTACTTCAGAATCCTGATGCTGGAAGCGTTGTTAGAGGTTCAGGTGGTATTCGAAAAGTCCGGTGGTCTCGCGATGGCAAAGGCAAGAGTGGAGGAGTTCGAGTTATTTATTATTGGGAAAAATCTGACTCTGAAATATGGATGCTGACTATTTATGCAAAATCCGAGAGAGCCACTATTTCAGGTCATGAATTGAAGCGAATTTGGGAGGCAATCAATCGTGCAAAATCGTGATATTGGGTATGAAATTCTTGAAGGGCTGACCGAGATCGAGAACTTCAAGAAAGGAAAACTGAAGCTGCGAACCACTGAGCTTTCAGAACCGTCCGAGCCGAGAATTATTCGAGAAAAACTAAATCTTTCTCAATCAGCTTTTGCCGGTTTACTGGGCGTAAGCACTCGCACCTTACAGGATTGGGAACAGGGCCGAAGGTGTCCTCAGGGCCCAGCAATTGCACTGCTTCGTATCGCGGAGCAACACCCTAATGTGTTCGTAGAATTGAGTTAAGGCAAGTAACGGTACTGACAAGGGGTACTGACAAGTTAATCACTCAACTCGGAAAAAACCAATATTAATCCCATTTATATTGACACTACCTGTCCTATGCGATTTGTTAATTATTTCGGTAAAACAGCGGGTTATCCTGGTTTGTCTTATTAGGTAGGCGACGTTAAATTGCCGATGGATGCGTAAATATAAGAATTCGCATAGCACAGCCAACTTAACTGGGATTCTTCGGCTCTGCGGATGTACTCGGAGACAGTAGGCCGACTGATACCGCATTG
>JAESQX010000242.1 GCA_016764875.1 Gammaproteobacteria bacterium | reverse complement strand
TCTCGGAAAACGGCTTCCCCTCCGGAGACGTAGCTCTGGATCCTGACCATGGTATGGATGCAATCAGCATTGTTTCACCCTGATCTTTCCTGATATTGGTATTAAGTAAAACGGGCGCTTGAAGCGCCCGTTTTTATTGCCTCTCTTTTCTTGTCTTCCTTGCGACTTGAACTTTAATTCAGGTGGTTACTACTGTGATTCCGGGCAGCCTTCAAGCACCCGATTGATTTTGTTTTTATCACGGTTCTCAATATCCAAATCATACTTTTCAGCAATGGCTTCCCAGGCCCGCACGTACTGACACTGGTATTCCTCGCGAGGCAGATAGCGGTTAGGGCCACGTTCTCGCTTGCGTCGGATCTCTTTTCTTTCTACCAGCATTATATTGAGAGGATCATTGGCGAACTGCAGTTTTTTACCCGCGGGCCACTGGTCACCTCCATGGGTATGTGCATACATTAAAGGAATGACATGGTCCACGTCGATCTGATTGGCGACGGTAAAAATCTTTCCCGTGTATTCGTCCAGCCAACTACCGGTGCGAACTACGCAATTGCGTGGATTTGTATATTTAAGCTCGTCGCGGCTGGTTAAAACCAACATCTCCTGGCGAGTTGACTGGCAGTCGCCGTCGTAGTCCTCTTCGTAAGACCAGTCATCTTCATTGAAAAATTTTTCCCTGTCGCGGCGGTTGGTTAGAAAGCTGTCGCGGCCAAACCGGTCGAAGGTGTCGGGAATTTCGCAGTCGGACATATGGCAATGATAGGAATTGCCATCATAGTGGCCGCCATTAATGTCGATATTGCCGGGGTGTGCACTGGAATACGAGGTAATCAGGCAAAGAGCAAGGCCAAATAATACCGTTTCTGATGACAAAGGTTTCATAAGCTATGTCTCAATTAAAGTCTTGTTCGAGGGTTCCTTGATTTTTATCAGGGATTGCCAATCACTGAATCTATGCAAATAACAGCGATAAATCCACTGCTTTACAATTTTTTGTCAAGGAGCCGACGGAGATGAAATCTACTCCCGTAGCGGCAATTGCTACCAGTGTCAGTTCGTTGATTCCCCCTGATGCTTCGAGTTTGGCTCTGCCCTTATTCTGATTTACCGCCAAACGTATTGATTCGACGCTGAAATTATCCAGCATAATAATGTCGACCGCCGCATCCAGCGCTATTTCCAGTTGCTCCAGGGTTTCCACTTCCACTTCAACAGGCTTGTCAGGATATAACTGCCGGGCTTTTTTGACGGCAAGGCTTATGGACCCACAGGCGTTGATGTGGTTCTCCTTGATCAGAAAAGCATCATACAAGCCCATGCGGTGATTAAAGCAACCACCTGAGGCGACCGCATATTTCTGCGCACTGCGCAGCCCTGGCAGGGTTTTGCGTGTATCCAGCAGCTTCACGCTGGTGTGGGCAATCAGATCGGCAAGTCTTCTACTGTGGGTCGCCGTTGCCGACAGGGTTTGTAGAAAGTTAAGCATACATCGTTCGGCGGTAAGCAGGCTGCGAGCTTTTCCGGTAAAGGTGGCCA
Organism: Gammaproteobacteria bacterium; assembly: GCA_016764875.1. Classification (GTDB taxonomy): domain Bacteria; phylum Pseudomonadota; class Gammaproteobacteria; order Pseudomonadales; family Pseudohongiellaceae; genus NORP240. Next base: position 10,683 of record JAESQX010000242.1, on the reverse strand, counting down.
GTATTTGTGAGTTGGACACCGGATCACCATCCGCCACAGCCCATTGAATTTCCACAGTGGAGTCCAGTTGTGTGAGTATTTCGTCAACCCAGGGGATGCCACATAGAACAGCATTTTCACGACAATACAGATTGGCTGTTGCCATCAAGTCTGCTGGAATTAATTGCGAAGTAATATCGCCGGGGCCTATATCCTCAGCCAGAGCGCGTTCTACTGTAGAGGCAATGTCTTCTGGTTTAGCAGGGGTAGTCATTAACTTGTGCTTTGCCATTATGGGTATTGCCGCAAGGTCAGGGTTGAACCTCGCTGGGTAAATTCGATCTGTTGCAGGGCACTCATGCCCAGTAGAATAGTCTCTCCCCTCATATTGGGAACGATGCTGGCATCGATATCGTGCAATGTGATACTGCCCAGTTGCAACTTGTCTATGTGGGCATCGTAAACAAGGGTTGTACCATTTGCAGTAAACGCCTGTCCTTCCAAACCGGGAACAAGGTTTGCTTGTTGGGCTATCTTCAGGGGAAGTGCTACGTCCGTTGCGCCGGTATCCAATAGAAATTGAACGGCAACGCCGTTAATCTGCCCGTTGCTGACATAGTGACCCTGTCTGTTGCGTTGCAAAACCACTTCACGAATGCCGGATCCGTCAATACGGCTTTGAGGGCGCTGATTCGGGTTCACCTGCCGATCCAGAATCCCATTGAAGAACATAGTAAGCCCGATCAATGCCAGTACAAAACCAGCGATTAACATGCCGCGGCCTATCGGTTTTCCCGGTCTGTTATGGGTAGAACTGCTCATGGATAGATCTATGAATAGGCTGATGGAGAGAAATTTTGCGTGTCAGAGATTATCCCCCAACGCCGGCCCAATAGAAAGAATGCTATGTGTCGGGCCAAATCCCCCGGTTTCAGGGGCCTGCGGCCCATCGCCGGTGATTGGTATTGTGAACCAGATCAATGATTGTGAGAACACATAATGATATAAAACGCCTTGCAACCAATGGCGAATCTCAAATGACCAAAAAAACTGAAACAATATCCCAGGAAAATCTGGACCTGGAGGAAATTCCAGCAGAGGAAAAATTCCGCTGGGCCCTGAAGCAACATCTGTGCGCACAAATCCGCGAATATGATGTTGATCTGTTTGACCAGGTAGATGATTTTCTATTCGACCGTGGTCAGCAGGGGCATTCCATTGATGAGGGTAGTTACCTGAAGGTAATGCGGGATATTCGAACCAGAAAAGAATTATTTGAAGAACAATTTTTAGATTCCACCAGTAGCAGTCTGGATTCAATCCTCCGTTTGGACAGATCTCAGGAAGTTATTGAAAAGGAAACCGCCGGATCCAGTTCAGAGGAAGAACGGTCAGAAAAATCCGCATTGAAGCCATCTGAGTCCCTGCATTCCGAGGTAGAAAACTCCGTCTATGAACAGATAGAAATTGATCTCGCCCTCAATGATATGCAGCGCAAAGCGATCAAGCTTTATACGCCGCTGATCAAAAAACTGGAGAATGCTCCTGATAGTCTTTCAGACTCAGACTCCAATGGCTCTATAGAGGAAGAAGAAAAAGATATTCTGGTAAAGATTGTCATTCAAGCGCTGGGAAATTCTCATGGAGTATTTAATCTCTCTCTGGAGTTCAAGCTGGTATTTCTTAAACTTTTCGAGCGATATTTTTTGCAGAATATGGAGCCGATGTACAAGGATTTGATCAACATGATTAACAACCAGGGCAATCTTGATTTTGTAGATGATCTTTACGCATCAGCTCTGGCAAACCAGCAGGAAACGAGTAATTCTAAAAAGAATCAGAGTATATCTATCGAAGCTACCAGGGGTGGGCTAAAGCGGTCTGAAATTATTAATGAGAACGTGATTAAGGTAATCGACGAATTATGTGTCGATTCAAAATTACTCGGTCACCTTAAGGCCATGTTACAGACGCATTGGCGCGATGTTATGTTTTTGATCGGTTTGAACAAGGGAATTGACACGGCCGAGTGGAATGCTGCAAAAAATACAGTTACCACCCTGTTAAAAATGGTGGCCTGTGGCCGGTCAATGATATCTGATGATGAAGAGGTAGATGAAATAAAAACCAGGTTACGCAGAGGCTTTGATCTGGCCCAATTGTCTAGAGCAGAGCAGGACGATTTTTTCAATAAGCTGGAAACAACTACGGTGTCCTCTTCTGAGGCTAAAACGATGCTGGTGTCCATGGTAACTTCAAACACGCAAATGCCTGTTACGAAATCAGCAAGTAAAGTTTCTATCAGTGAGGCCGGCAGACAGATTCTGGATGATGAAGACCTCAACGACATTGTTGCTGTTTTGAGTAAGGTTCAAAACAACGACGAGAAAGAGACTGATGATTCTCTGATCACTTACCTTGACCTTATTGACGGCTTTAAGAATGGCAAGGAAATAGATTTTATTAACAATGGTGAAGCACAAAGTTGTTATATTAAAAAATCCTCCGATGCGGAAATCAGTTACCAGGTTACTGATAAACAGGGCCAGGTGTTGCTGGCCCGAAATCGAGTGGGTCTGGCACTATCCATAAAGTCAGGTGAACTTCGTCTTCGTGCTGACGCTGAAACCAGAAGTAATAGCAAAGAGAACCAGCGGACTGTTCTTCAAGCAATTGCCAGTACTAATATCGAGCCTCCCGTCGTAACTCAGGTCAGCTAATCTAAAATCTCTTCAGTATGATATTATTTGCGGTCATCGCGATAGGTATCGGCTTGGGCGTTAAACTGTGAAAAAGAGTTATTCTGTATCAGATCACCGCCTGGATTCTGTTCGGCAACTCCATTCCCCCAATCAGAGCGATCGAACTGGCGACAGTAAATTAACCTGCTGGTGATACACAATATAAGCTTGCCCCCCGGTGAATTTGCTGGCTGTTTTATTGATGATTTTTTCTGTAACACCCTGGACACAAAAGGCCATGCTTTTTTTGACGAGATAGCCGGCCTTAAGGTGTCAGCACATTTGCTCATTGATCGGGCCGGTGACATTACCCAATACGTACCGTTTAATAGAAAAGCCTGGCACGCCGGTGAATCATGCTTCAAAGGGCGGAAAAACTGTAATGACTATTCCATCGGTGTAGAATTGGAAGGGACTGATAATGACCGTTTCACTGATGCCCAGTACTCTACCTTGATCGACATAACCAGGTTGATTGCCCGGGAATACCCCTGTATTACCCCGGAGAGAATAGTTGGCCACAGTGATATAGCACCCGGTCGAAAAACCGACCCGGGTCCTTGTTTTGACTGGCAACGGTTCAAGTCAAAATTGTCCTTTGACCATTAATGGGAGCCATTGTTAGATGAAGTTTCTGGTTGTCCTCATTTGCGTATCTGTTAGCTACCTCTGGAAGCGAGACCGAAACAGAATTGATGACACCTGGTTTATCAAGCTTCGCGAATATATCGATAAAACTACTGAAGGTCTGGAAGCACGTAGCGAACTTGTCTGGGTACTGGGGTTGTTGTTAATTTATTTTGTGCCAATGGGGGTTGTTGCGGGGCTGTTGTTTCTGTCCGGTGGAGTATTTTTTGGTCTGCTGACCATGCTGATTCATATTCTTGTTCTGCTGATGGCTTTCGATCTCATTCATCCCGGTTTGCTTGCTCAAGGTTATTTAGAGCGCTGGAACAAGATGGATTTGCAGGCTTGTTTCCTGTACCTGAAAGAAGATTTACGCTGTGGCCCTGTCCCGGAAGACTTCATTGGTTTACACAAAACTTTCTGCCGGGTTTATATTTATCGTTGTTTTGAAAAGATGTTTGTGATGTTTTTCTGGTATGTTTTGGCAGGCCCTCTGGGGTTGATGTTTGCCTATGTTTGTTATCAACATCGAGATGGAGACATGCGGCAACGCAATGGCAAAGAAACCGGAATCGTTAGTAAATTAATCGAAATGCTGGAGTGGATACCGGTGCGTTTGCTTGGTTTCACCATGAGCCTGGTTGGCGATTTCGAGAGTTGCTTTTATCGCCTGAGAAGAACTGGTCTCATTAATGAACTGGCTACCGATACAACCATTTATGAGTATTCCTTTTGTGCCCTGGGATTGAGTTCAACGGACAGTACCGCTCAGAAACCAGAAGGGCATGAATCGGCCGTGGACAACAGCGGATTTGAACAATTCAAAGAGCAGGGTGCGTTAGAAGTCAGTGCCTTGCAATCCTTGATGGAGCGCAGCCAGATTAGCTGGTTATGCCTGATGGCATTAATTACTGTACTGGGTTTGGGGGTCTGATCCGGCCGGGGCACATTGGGCGGAAGTGAATTCCTGGCAAGATGGCAGGCCTGAAGATGAAGGGGTTGAGCAGATTTTGTAGTTAATTGGTATATTATGCTTGAATTTACTCCAAAATCGCCTTTCCGGGTAATGGCATGCTCTAATATATTAATTGTAACCATATGATAATAAAGAGAATAAGTCTTATAATAAAACCTCGCAAAAAGAAATAAAAAATGTAGTTAAACTACATAATCATTCAATTCTGGATGGATATTTCGACGAAATTAAAGTAATATTTGTTCTTTATGTAAAAAATTTACACAATAATCAAATAACGTAATTCAAGAGATAATAGGCTATGGGCCAACAGGATCAGGACGATAACCCGCAGGAAACTCAGGAATGGCTGGATGCCCTGGACTCTGTGATCGATAATGAAGGCGCTGAGCGTGCTCGCTACTTGCTGGAGAAGTTAACCGAAAAAGCCTCTCGATCCGGGCTGCATTCCCTCAACATTTCCGTAAATACCCCCTACAGAAATACCATATCTCCAATGAATGAAGAAAGAATGCCTGGTGATATGTTCATGGAGCGGCAGATACGGGGTATTGTCAGATGGAACGCTCTGGCCATGGTTATGCGGGCCAACAAGGTGAACCCTAACCTGGGGGGGCATATCTCTTCTTTTTCTTCTGCCGCTACGCTCTATGACGTGGGATTTAATTATTTTTTCAACGGCCGAACCGAAGATAAAGAAGGTGATCTCATTTATTTTCAAGGTCATTCCGCCCCCGGTATTTATGCCAGATCATTCCTTGAGGGGCGTATTACCGAAGAGCAACTGGATAAATTCAGGCAGGAATCCACTGGAGGGGGACTGTCTTCCTATCCCCATCCCTGGTTGATGCCGGATTACTGGCAGTTTCCCACTGTGTCTATGGGATTAGGACCGCTACAGGCAATCTACCAGGCAAATCTGATGAAGTATCTGGACAATCGGGAATTGCTTGAGATGGGTGACCGAAAGGTCTGGGCGTTTCTGGGTGATGGCGAAACAGATGAACCGGAAACTCTGGGTGCCATAGGCAAGGCCGGTCGAGAAAAACTGGATAACCTGATTTTTGTTATTAACTGCAACCTGCAGAGACTGGATGGGCCGGTACGCGGTAACGGTAAAATAATCCAGGAGCTGGAAGGGATTTTTCGCGGCGCCGGTTGGAATGTGATCAAAGTTGTATGGGGTCGCCATTGGGATCCGCTTCTCCAGGCCGACACTGATGGCGTGCTACAGGCGCGTATGGACGAGGTGGTTGATGGGGAGTATCAAAACTACGTTGCCCGCGGAGGTGAATACACCAGAGAACATTTCTTTGGTAATAACCCCGAGTTGCTGAAGATGGTTGAGCATCTGTCTGACGGCGATATTATGGCGCTGAATCGTGGGGGACATGACCCCTACAAGGTTTATGCGGCTTACGCCGAGGCGGTCAAAACCAATGGGAAACCTACCGTTATTCTGGCGAAAACCGTAAAAGGATACGCCTTTGGTTCCAGTGCCGAAGCGCAAAATTCCAGCCATCAGGTCAAGAAGCTGGATATTGAAAGTCTTAAACATTTTCGTGACAGATTTGGTATTCCCGTCAAGGATAGCAAATTAGAGCAGGTCCCTTATTACCGGCCTCCTGAAAACAGTCTTGAATTGCGTTATATGCGCAAGCAAAGAGAATCCCTGGGTGATCCTGTCCCTCAGCGAAGGGCCAAGAGCTATCCTTTAATTACGCCTGAACTGTCATTGTTTGACGCGCAACTGAAAGGCGGTGGCGATCGAGAGTTTTCAACCACCATGGCGTTTGTAGGAATGTTGAGCAGTCTTTGCAAAGATAAAGAGATTGGCCAGCGGGTTGTCCCCATTGTGCCAGATGAAGCGCGAACTTTCGGCATGGAGGGTATGTTCCGCCAGATGGGTATTTATTCATCTGTGGGTCAGTTGTATGACCCCTCCGACTCACACCAGGTGGCCTATTACCATGAAGACAAGAAAGGGCAGATGCTGGAAGAGGGTATCTCCGAGCCGGGAGCACTTTCCACCTGGCTGGCGGCGGCAACCTCCTATAGTGTCAATAACTACCCCTTAGTGCCTTTTTATATTTATTATTCCATGTTCGGATTTCAACGAGTTGGTGATTTGTGCTGGGCTGCCGGCGATAGTCGGGCGCGGGGATTCCTCATCGGAGCAACAGCTGGCAGGACCACTCTTAATGGCGAAGGTCTGCAACACCAGGATGGCCACAGCCATGTACTTTGTTCAACCATACCTAATTGTGTCAGCTATGATCCTACCTACGCCTACGAGTTAGCCGTAATTGTACAAGACGGATTGCGGCGTATGCACAAGGAACAGGAATCTGTTTTCTATTACATCACCACCATGAATGAAAATTATAAGCACCCTGAAATGCCAGCAGGCGTAGAGAATGACATTATCAAGGGTATGTATCTGCTTGAGGACGGTGACAAAAAAGAATACCAGGTAAAAGGGAAGGCCATAACTGATCTGCGAATACGTCTGTTGGGTTCGGGAACCATACTGCGTGAAGTCAGGGAAGCGGCTATTGTGCTGCGGGAAGAATTCAAGGTTCCGGTGGATGTCTGGAGTGTGACCAGCTTTAACGAATTAAGAAAAGAAGGGCTGGCGGTAGATCGTGACAATATTCTTAACCCAGGCAGGGAAAAAGCCAAACTGTCTTTTGTCACTGAATCTTTGTCCGGCAAACAGGGGCCAGTAATCGCGGCGACGGACTACATGAAATTGTACGCCGATCAAATCAGGCAATTTATACCGGGTAGCTATCAGGTGCTGGGCACGGATGGTTTCGGTCGTAGCGACAGCCGTGCCAAATTGCGGCATTTCTTTGAGGTTGATCGAAAATTTATCGTACTGGCGGTACTGAGTGAGTTAAAGTCTCACAAACTTATTGACGCTAATGCAATTAGTCAGTTTATGAAACAACAGGGGATAGATTCTAAGAAAGGAAATCCTCTGACACACTAGCAGTTCGAATAACGCGTCGAATATTATAATCAATAGCAAAAAATCAGGAGCAGGATTCAGTGCCAACTGAAATTATTAAAGTCCCGGACCTGGGAGAATCAGGTGAAGTAGAAGTCATCGAGCTGCTTGTGGCAGTGGGTCAGTCTGTTGCAGAGAATGACTCTTTACTGGTGCTTGAAAGTGACAAGGCCGCTATGGAAATTCCAGCCCCCATGGGTGGCGTGGTTAAGAGTATCGCGGTTAATCTGGGAGACCAGGTAAAAACAGGTTCACAGGTGTTAACACTGGAAGTTGAAGAAACCTCTGCGACAGAATCCGAAGCGGATAAGCCGGAAGCGAAAAAAGAACCAGCATCAAGCAAAGCAAAAACGCAAAAGCAGGAAAAAGGGAAAGCACCGGATAAAATAAAACCAGCGGCGACCGATACGGAATCCGCTGAAGCGATAGTCGAAACACTGAAAGTCCCTGATCTCGGCGGTGAAGGTGATGTTGAGGTTATTGAAGTTCACGTGGCGCCAGGTGACACAGTAAATCTCGATGACACGGTAATTACCCTCGAGTCAGACAAGGCGGCCATGGATGTTCCAAGCACCATGGCCGGGGAAGTTAAGGCGGTTATAGCCAAAGTTGGTGACAAGCTTTCTATGGGCTCGCCTATACTTGATATGTTGGTGGCGGCGAAGACCGCAGAGCCTGAAGTGATTTCTGAGCCCGATGTGAATTTGACGGCGCCAGTTAAGACAAGTGAAGCTAAACCAGCGCGGCCAGCATCTATAGCATCCGACGCCGATGTTTACGCTGGGCCAGCCGTTAGAAAACTGGCCAGGGAGCTGGGTGCTAACTTGTTGGAGGTCCCTGGAAGCGGAGCTAAAGGAAGAATTCTTAAGGAAGATATTCACGATTTTGTAAAAGTAAGATTAAACACGCCGGCAGGTTTTTCGACAACCGGAGCGGCGGTTAGCCAGATTCCCGATCAGGACTTCAGTAAATTTGGCGAGGTAGAACAGGTTTCCCTCAGTAAAATACATAAACTGACAGCGGTGAATATGCACCGCAACTGGTCTAGCGTGCCCCATGTTGCCCAATTTAGCGAAGCCGATGTTACCGACCTGGAGGCATTCCGAGAACAGCAAAAAGCCGAGGCGCAGAACAAAGGTGTCAAGTTAACCTTTCTGCCTTTCCTCCTCAAGGCCAGCGTCAAGGCGCTGCAGGGATATCCCCAATTTAACGTTTCCCTGCATTCAAGCGGCGAATACCTGATACAAAAGAAATATTTTCATGTTGGCGTTGCGGTTGCCACTGACGCTGGGCTGGTGGTTCCCGTTATCAGAAATATTGATCAGAAATCACTGTGGGAATTATCCGCAGAGCTGGTTGAATTAACTGACAAGGCAAAGCAGCGAAAACTCGCCAGAGAAGATATGCAAGGAGCATGTTTTACTATTTCAAGTCTTGGGGCAATTGGTGGTACAGGATTTATTCCTATCATTAATGCGCCTGAAGTAGCGATTCTTGGAGTGGGGAAAACGGCCATAAAACCGGTGTTCAAAGGTGATGAGTTTATACCAAGAAAAATGTTACCCCTGACCCTTTCTTATGATCATCGGGCTGTTAACGGTGTCGATGGCGGGTTGTTTTCAACGTATCTGGTGAAGTTGTTGAGTGATATCAGACTGTTATTGCTTTGAACCGGACTTCCCTGGTCACAATTGATTGTAAAGTCAGGCCGGGAAGAAATATCTTCTGGAATCCAGTTCAACGGCTCGTATCTGGCACCTGTATGCCTGGGACAGCGTTTCTTCATTAAGCACGTCCGAGGTTGGGCCACAGACAAATTGGCCATCTTCACCTAATAGCAATATTCGGTCGCAGAACCTGGCAGTTAAATTGATGTCGTGGCTTGCCATTACCATCGCCGCATCTCCTGCTCGTAATTTATCCCTGATTAAGGTCAGGGATTTAATCTGGTAGTCAATATCAAGATGATTGCTGGGTTCATCCAGCAAATAAAGCTGCGGCGCCTGGTTCATCAGTAAGGCTATGGACAGGCGTTGCTTTTCGCCGCCGGACAGGGAGTTGACTTGTCTGTCTTCCAGATCGTCCAAGCCCAGTTGTTGCAGAATTTCTCGAGTCAGTTCGATGTCTTCAGGCTTATCCCATAATAGATTGTCGCTGTGAGGGTGGCGCCCAAGCAAAGCGGTTTCCAGTACCGTCGCTGGCATGGCGTTGGCACTTTCCTGAAACAGGATGCCCAGTTTCCGGGCCAATTCGCTACGCGGTGATTTTCTAATGTTTGACCCCAATAATGAGATACTTCCTGAGTCGGGGTGATGAAAACCCATTATGGTATAGAGCAGGGTGCTTTTGCCTACTCCGTTGCGGCCAAGAATCCCGAGAACCTGTTGCGAATCCAGGGCCAGGTTCAGATTCTGACAAACACTCTGGTCGTTTATTGTAATTGTGACTGATTCAAAACTGAGGATGTTCATCGGTCTCGCTTCACCGTACTTCGAAGGATGATCAGGAATACGGGCACGCCGATAATAGCCGTCACAACACCGGCTGGAAGTTGTTGTGGTGCAATAATCGTTCTGGCAAAACTGTCCGCCACAACCAGGAAACTTCCACCAAGTAATACTGAAAATGGAATTAATAATCTGTGATCCCTGGCACCTAGCAATCGCAATGCATGGGGGATAATCAGGCCAACAAAACCAACTGATCCGGCTATGGTGACTGCCGATGCGGTAAGAATAGAGGCGGTCAGGTATAGCACAATGCGTAATTTGAAAACATTTACTCCAAGCGATTGCGCCTGTAAGTCACCCCTTATCAACACGTTTAAAGAACGAGCGTAGTAAATACCAACAACCACCCCGGCTAGAAGTACAGCAAAATGCCAGCCGGAAATTTGACTCTGACTGAGATCACCCATTAACCAGAACAACATGCTCTGCACCGAATTGCTTGAACTGGTGGTCAGGAGGATATTGATCAGGGCACCCCATCCGGCCGATATAACAACGCCGGTCAATATAAGCCTGGTGGCAGTCCAGCTTCCTGCTGCGCTGGTTATTCCAAATACCACAACGATAGAAAATATCGCGCCTGTAAAGGCCGCATAGGGCACCCAGAAGGCACTCACGCCAAGCAGTATGGTGGCCAGTGCGGCTACGGCAGCCCCACCTGAAATACCCAGTATATAGGGGTCGGCCAGAGGATTACGTAGAAGCACCTGCATGATGACTCCGGAGAAAGCCAATAGCCCACCGGTGACAAATGCGGCAAAAGTACGTGGAATTCTCAGCTCTTTTAAGACCTGGTTTTCCAACCCGTCAGCACGGCCCAATAGCGCATTCCAAAGC
>JAESQX010000241.1 GCA_016764875.1 Gammaproteobacteria bacterium | reverse complement strand
TGTCTCAGCGTATTCAATTTTTTGCAATATCTCCTGGCAGTGTAATAGATAGGTCTCGCCTTCAGGCGTCAGGCTTATATTACGGGTTGTTCTATGTACCAAGCGGACGCTTAAACTGGTTTCTAACGCACTAATTTCTTTGCTGATTTGCGATTTTGACGTGTTTCTTTGTTCTGCCACGCGAGTAAAACTTCCGAGCTCTGCTAAGCGGAGAAAGGCTTCCATTGATTTAAGCTTGTCCAATATTTGTATCCTATACGCGAACACTATGTTCGCATTGTATCTATTTATTAACCCAATGAGCAAGCGTATGGTAGCTGTCTCATTAACTATAGATCACAAAGGAATCATTATGTATCAGCTCTACTACAGCCCAAATGCTTGCTCGCTTGCAACTCAAGTTGTATTACACGAGCTAGGTCATGAAGTAGAAATTATTGACAAGCGGGGTGTAACGCATTTCAACGAAATTAGCGCCACTGGCGCAGTGCCTGCACTAAAAACTAACGATACGGTTTTACTAGAAGGTGCGGCTATCATGATAAATATGCTGGAAAAGCAGACAACGCCGATGTTCCCTCAGGGCGTGGCCGAGAGAACTCAAGCTATAGAAGATATTATGTTTGCGAATGCAACAATGCATCCCGCCTACAGCAAGTTATTCTTCATATCGTCACTAGACATAGATGATACGGCAAAAATAATCGCACTAAATGCGGCTGCTGACGGTGTTAGCTCCCTATGGAGTATTGTTGAGCAGCGTTTGCACGGGCAAGACTTTTTGGGAGGAGACCACTATTCCGCCGCCGATATTATGTTGACTGTCTATTCGCGATGGAACCAGCTTCACTCTGTCGATATTCTGATGGGGGAACGTACTCGCAACTTGTTAGGTGCCATATCGAATTTAACAAGTTTTCAACGCGCCATAGCAAATGAAACGAAACATTCAGCTGCTTATGAAGTTTTATAATAACTTCAAAACTTCTACGGGGACTAGCTATGGATGACTCTGAATTAATTGAAATAGCAAGATTGATAAATGAATATTTCGAAGGACTTCATAACGCTGACGCAAAACAGTTGCGAAAGATTTTTCATCCTACTGCTAATTTACAGTCACAAGGTTTAAGGCTTACTCGGGATGAGTGGTTGCATCGCGTTGTCAATAGGTCTATCCCCAGTGAATTAAATGAAAGCTATAGCTACCAAATTATCAATATTGATGTATTGGGTGAGCAGGCAATGGTGAAGGTTGAATGCCCACTTTTCGGGAATTTATACATAGATTGGTGTGGTGATGTCACGTATATTTGGACCGGAAACCGCTGGTCTTATCTGGCGGTTGTGATGGATTTATGTTCTCGCAAGCCTGTGGGCTGGGCAACATCCTATTCACCCAATAGCGAGTTAACAGGCAAAGCCTTAAACATGGCCTTTGAAACAAGAGGAAGGCCCCACAATGTGATGTTTCATTCTGATCAAGGTTGTCACTATACGAGCAGGCAATATCGTCAGCTATTATGGCGCTACCAGATGAAACAAAGCATGAGTCGTAGAGGCAACTGCTGGGACAACGGTGTGCCACGAAGGCGCAAAGGAGGAGCTGATCTTCCTAGCAGCTATGCTGCATAAGAGATGAGGGTTTGGCCCCTCGAAGTCGGGTTACAGGACTTGGCTTCAAACCACCACGAGCTGCTGTGGTCAAAAGCCATGGTAGTGAGCGTCGTAGGAAAAGGCACTTTAAAGTGTCAGGTGAGATTCAAGAAGATGAACGAAAGTGAACAGCCGATGACATGTCGAAAAGCAAACCAACTAACGTCAAAACCGAATAGCGTTGTTGATTCGGGACAAATCCAGACAGCGCCTGGTTATGGGCTGGGTGGCGTTCGGTGTAGAGGCTGCATGATCTTGTTTCAGGCTCTTGTGTGGAACGTGGGAACCTGCTGGTTTAATGCTAAGGAAAGAGGAGATTCTCTAACGAGAAACTCTGCAAGTACCAATGTAAATCAGAGGGGCGGAGCAATTCGTAGTAGTGACGAAGCAGCTGTAATGGTTGTGGAGCGAAGGGGTTGCATTATTCAGTCAAGATTGACTATCAACCAGAGATTGGGAGGAGTAGTTAAGCTTGTCAAAGTCATTTGAAATATCCAAACAATTGGTGTGGGAATCCTATCTTGCAGTCAAGGCTAATAAAGGCTCGGCAGGGATAGATGGGCAGACGATGGAAGGCTTTGAGTCCAATTTAAAGAGCAATCTTTATAAGATTTGGAATCGTTTGTCATCTGGAAGTTACTTTCCACCACCAGTACGTCGTGTTGAGATTCCAAAGTCTAATGGAAAGATTAGACCATTAGGAATACCGACAATTTCGGACAGGATTGCACAAATGGTTATTAAGAAACGTTTGGAGCCACTAGTGGAACCACACTTTCATGATGACTCTTATGGCTATCGTCCGAGAAAATCGGCACTTGATGCAATTGCACAAGCACGTCGACGATGCTGGCGGGATGACTGGGTTCTGGACATGGATATTCGAGGATTCTTTGATGCGTTAGATCACAAATTAGTGATGGTAGCAGTGTCCAGATTCACGGAGTGCAGATGGACATTGTTGTATATTGAACGCTGGCTAAAAGCAGATGTTATTCTACCAAATGGTGAACAATTGCACCGGACGCAGGGCACACCACAAGGCGGAGTGATCAGCCCTTTAATTGCCAATATATTTCTTCATCTTGGCTTTGATAAATGGATGCAAGAGCACTTTCCTTGCATTCATTTTGAAAGGTACGCTGACGACATAGTAGTTCACTGTCGCAGTCATAAACAATTGGAGCATATAGAGCGCAATATTAGGGAACGGTTTGCATGGTGTAAACTCGAGCTTTGCCCAGAGAAAACCAAGATTGTCTATTGTAAGGATTCTAACCGTAATGGGAGCTACCCCATCCAAAGTTTCGACTTTCTGGGGTATACCTTTCGGCCAAGAAGTACTCGAGATAGTAGAGGCAAGTTTTTCGTTAGCTTCTCACCAGCAGTTAGCCGAAAGGCGCTGAAGGCTATGAGGCAGAAAATTAAAGTTCACCCTATGATTAAGGGTTGCTTTAGTGGCCGTATCGAAGACCTTGCCAAGGCTATTAACCCGATGATTCAGGGCTGGATAAACTATTACGGTCGCTTCTGTAAATCCTCAATGTCTACTATATATGACTACATCAATGGAAAGCTCATGAGATGGATAAGGCGGAAACACAAGCCTTTACAGCGTCGTAAAATGCGATCAGGGCAATGGTTAAGGGAACTGTATAGACGGTATCCTGGATTATTTGCTCACTGGAGAGTTTGGAATTGGGTGGCTGAATAATAAGAGCCGTATGAGTCGAGAGGTTCACGTACGGTTCTGTGAGCAGCTGAAGGGGGAGGTCCTTTCGGCTGACTCGACCTCCAATGGAAAGGTTTTTCAGGAGCTTCAAAACTGAATGGATGCCTTCGACAGGCTACCGATCTTTTATTGAAATGAAGTTTGCGGTGAATGATTACATTACTGGCTATTACAGTCGTGTGAGACCTCATCGACATAACGGTGGATTATCGCCAAATGAGTCAGAGAAAAAGTACTGGCTTAAACACAAGCTGGTGGCCAATATTACTTGACCACTACAACTTCAAGACTCGCCAGGGTAGAGGCAAAAGTCCGCCTCAGATGAGGGTGTAAAGTTTTCTGTGTAACTGTCATGTTTAAATGTAATCCGCTAGGCGGTCTTCGAATTCAATCATAAATCTATTCAATGCCATTTTCCAATTTCGGATCGGCATCGTCCATTTCTTGGA
>JAESQX010000240.1 GCA_016764875.1 Gammaproteobacteria bacterium | reverse complement strand
ATGAATAAAATTGTAATCGCATTAATCCTAATTTTTCCGACATTCGTATATTCGCATATATCGGATGATTTGAAAAAAGTTCACGTGTTTGTTGAAAGCAAATTAAACTACCTTTCAACATTAAGCCAACTTTTAGATAGAGACAAAAATAATAGTGTCATTAGAATGAGTGATAAACATATCGTTCAAGCAGCCAATGGTGATTTGAGAGCTGGCGACTTTTTTAATAATGATCAAATAGTAGAGTTAACTACGGAGCAAAAAGCAGAGTACATGAAAGTGTTTGATGCTTTTCCTACTTATATGAGACATGTAGAACGTCATAGAGATGGTTCTTTATTCATTATTATTTACCAAAAACAGCATAATGATGTTAAGGATTTGGCGGCTCTTGTTTATCCAACTAACGGGGATATACAAGAATGCTCTCAAATGATATTAGATGACTATAAAATATTTAATAATGGGGGTTAATTGTAAAGTCGACTTGAAGAATGGATGGTCAATTGAACACACAAAGTTAAATTTTGGTAAACTTAAAAACATGACAAAAACATGAAAATTGAAGCATTAAAAGACATGCTCAATTTATTTGGGCACTATGTTTATAAAGGATTTAGATGAATAATAAATATTTAACAATTAAATACTGGCTGCTTTTTATAGTATTACCAATTTTCATACTTATATTTGTTTTTGTTTATTTCGTCATTCCATTAGTATTATTTGTTATCGCAGTAATAATACTAATGGCTATATGCGAACGTGGAATTAGGTACTATAAAAAAAACAAGGCTAAAGGCAAAAAACTCTAACTCAGCGTTAAGTAAGTATAACCATGATAGAAATTAAACGACCACAAGAGCTGGCGCGTTTACGCCGTCTTTCCCTGGATGCACAGGGTTTGCTGCAGGCACAGCCCTATGGCCGCGGCCTGGCGGGGGCACGTAAAGCGATTAACCACTTAGGTTACGTACAGATCGATACCATATCGGTGGTGGAACGAGCACACCATCATGTTTTTCACTCTAGAGTGCCTAAGTTCAAGCCAGCCACGACAAATCAACTGTTGCTCGATGGAGACATTTTTGAGTATTGGACACACGCAGCTGCTTTTCTACCCATCATCGATTTTCGCTTCTCCTTACCCTACAAACACGCCATTAAAAATGGCCAAACCCATTGGTATAAAACCCGTGATAAGAAACTTATGGATGAATTGTTGGCACGCATACGTTCAGATGGCCCGATACGGTCCCGAGATGTAGAAACCAATACCACAAAACGTGCAAGCTGGTGGGACTGGAAGCCAGCCAAAAAGGCACTCGAACAGATGTATATGGAAGGCGACCTAATGGTCAGCAACCGCGAAGGTTTCCAAAAAACATATGATCTAACCGAGCGGGTACTGTCATCTCACGTAAATTCACAAATGCCCAGCATGGAAGAATTTGCAGCGCATATTGTAAATCAACAGTTGCACTGCCACGGGTTTGCTTCACTCAAAGGGCTGACCTACCAGCGCCGAAGTCCTGAACTACGCAAGGCTTTGAAAGCCTTGGTAAACGAAAGATTGGCACAGCGTACTTTAGAACAATTACAAGTGAGCAGTGGCGAAGTGTTTATATTGGAAACGGGTGCGCTCGAACGCCCCCTTCCTCGGCTGAACAACCGCATGCTGATTCTTTCGCCATTCGACAATAGTGTCATTCAGCGCGAACGGCTCAAAGCGCTATTTCAATATGACTACCGGTTAGAATGTTATATACCCGAAGCCAAACGACAGTATGGTTACTTTTGCCTACCGCTACTTTACCGAGATGAATTTATTGGACGGATTGATTGCAAAGCCCATCGAAAAATCAGCCAATTAGAGATCAAATCACTACATTTAGAACAACACAATTTTGATGAAGAGTTAGTCATTACTGCATTCGTAGATGCCATCACACAATTCTGTCATTTTCAAAATTGTGACTCGGTGTCTTTGACTAAAGTCCACCCTAAACATTTAACCCAACGTTTTCACAATGCGCTAAAACGGTACTGATAAGTTATCCCTCAGTGAGAGTTAACTTGTCAGTACCAGCCTAACGGTTGTGCGATCAGGAGAGTACTACTACATCCTGTTCAACTTTTCTCAATATTTTTTCTGAGGTGTTTCCTTTCAAAAAGGCCAGCGCTCCGTCCCTAGCCAAAGTTCCGATCACAACCATGTCTACTTCCAATTTCCTTGCACAATCGGCAATTGCATTATCCGGACTTCCTTCGGGTATATGTATACGTTCAGCTGGCAGATTGGTTCTTTGAATGACGTTTTCCATTGTTGGGTGGTCGGAGATGTGCATGTAGGAATTTACAACGTGAAGTTCTGCGCCGTAATACGCCGCAATGCCCCCTGATTCCTCAAGTACCTTGTCGATGAGTTTCGCGTATTTAGGATCACTGTCTTTTTGGATGTTGACGGCGGCAAGTATCTTTTTAAGCGGTGCGCTGTGACCTGGGCGTACGAGAGTGACTGCGGCTGCTGAGCTCCGGAACAACGCCCATTTTTCATTACTGAGCTCGAATATTTTCTCGTCATCGCGATAATCAGGAATCAGGATGTTGTTTGGATGAAATTGACGCGCAACGTGGATTACGGCCTGGTGCCATTGGGAAGACCAGCAATGGATAAAAGAGTACTTTATGCCTTCCGCGTCAAGATCGTGCGTAATACTCTTTAGCCAGGCGCCGTCCCGGTAAACGTTCTTATTGTCAGCTTTGAGATTGGCAGATCCGGCATCCACACATATGAGCAAACAGATCTCAGGTTTTATCTCCAGTAGTTTAGATTTGCTGAGAGCCCTTTCCAGAGCGATTTGAACGTCATGGGTAGGGTCTATAATTACGAGTAGTTTCCTGGCTTCACTCAAATTCTGGCACCTCTAAGTCTCATAGTTAATAGGTGTGACCAGGAAATTGCAGATTGTTCCCGGGCCGACATCGAGGCTCATTATCATTTGAGATCAATAATTATTCAATATATTCTTGCTCGAAAAATTCGGCTTTGAATAATTAAAAGGAAATTCTCACAAACCTTTGCGGATTCCGGCGAATGGGGTTTGCCCTTAAGCTCCATTACTCTATGGAGGCGAGTTCGAGGAAGAAATTACCACCCTTCTAGTTCTTATCAATTAAGTAAACTGTCCCCGGAATTCCGGGATTCCCTAATAATAGGTTTTTCGGTTTGTTTGTGTTGCGCTCACATCGGCTACAGCGAGTCAAGCGCAGTCGAGTCGCGATGACCCATTCGGTAATCAATGGGGTCAGGTCTTGCGTTGTGGCTCCCCCTTTTCAACTTATAAATTATCCATTCAGCCACTGCAATGTTAATCACCCACGCAGCTGTCATTAGAATATCTCGTGTAAATCCACTAGGTTCTCCAACAGTTACCATCCATGGAATAGCGACCAGTACTTGCGTTCCTGCTCCTTGACCTAAAGCATAAGCACGAATCATCCAAGCTTGATGCTGTGCGATTCTCTTTTTTATAATCGATGACACTCCCCAATAAATGCACATCGTCATAGAAACCCCAACGATAATACGGACAAAATAAAGGAGATTACCCTGAAGGCTATCCGGAAAAGAGTAGTAGTGCGTCATCCATAGTCCAGATAGGGCGGAAACCATGCCTGCGCAAACCAAAATCCTACCTGCAATTCGGTGCCATCTCGGGTATTTCCTCCTGATGCTAAGGAGGAATTGAAAGGCACCAAGAATACAATATGGGATAGAGCCAATTAGATGAAATTCAACAGGAATTGGGACTGACTGAACCCTCGGGTTTTCAGGCATAAACTCTAAAACAGTGCCCAGTTCTAGTTCTGCCAATCTCGAGATGCCTCCAACAACTGGAACGAAGCTTAGTACAAGCAATCCAATCAATATGATCCATTCTGATTTTTTTAGATTTATCATGATTCCTATCTACTTATTACCTAACGAGTCTGTAGAAAAACCTCGGCGCTCTATTTTCGGTGAAATATTGGCCACAAAAACGTGCTCCTACGTAAATTCTGAGTCTAAAGACATATCAGCAATCCCTGATAGGCGTCGGGTATCCGGACGATACTCAATTAGTCATTTATATTAAGTATTGTGCGCCCAGGCCCCTTCTTAGCAACGATAAAGAGCGCCTTGCCCTTGCCCGGCAGCCAGCGGTAGTCGATCTCAAAGCCTGCGTTTGTGATCGAGGATTCGAGTGCTTTGGCGCTGAAGATCATTACCGATGGCAGGAAACCGAGAAACTTACCGAGCGATATGATCGGTTTGAGAAAGCGCAGCATTGAGTCGCCGGGGCAGATGGTGCTGGAGACGAGCACGCCACCAGGTTTGAGTAGGCGGTAGGTCTTTGCAATAACATCGTCTCTGTTATCAACCAGATGCAGAATGCTATGGGCCATCACAACATCGATACTCCCCTCGTCTATTTTCAGCTCATTGATCGCCGACTGTTCGAAGGTGATGTTGTCGATCTTTTCTGCTTCCAGTTTTCTCTGTGCGATGGCGACCATTTTGGCTGAGATATCAGTCGCGTGAATATACTTTACATGGGGCGCGTGGAGGATCGCAGTGGAGCCTGTGCCGCAGCCGATCTCCAGCACCGCAGAGTCGTGGTTGAAGTATTCACGTGTGATCTGGAGTTTTTTCTGGTAAGCCGCTTCGTCGGCAATCGGTGACTTTGCATACCGCTCGGCGAATTTGTCCCAAAATTTGGCTTGATTGGTCATTGTGTTTCCAATTGGGTTAACTAAAAGCAATTAACTTCAGTTGAGTAAGTGTTAACAGTACTAGCCAGACAATTACTTGAGATGCGCGCGAAAAAACAGTAATTCGAAGACTAACACCATGCCCGATGCCACCACTCACAGCACTATCTGTAGTTTCAATGTGGTACGTTCGTTATAACTCCTCTTCAAGGGCCGTAGCTGCAAGATATCCATATTGTGAATCTGCATGCTCTTCTTTAAGATACTCATAAAGCGTGGTTGCTTTTCTGCGGTACCCCAGCTTTTCATACGACTGCGCTTTTAAGTAGGTAAGCTCAGCTTTCATCTCTGGCGTTGTCGTCTTTATATTTTCAGCCTGAGTGATTAATTGCAGCGCCTTTTCATAATCCTCGGCGTTAAACTCTTTATATGCCTCAGCGACTGATGCTGTTTGCACGGTATTCGCACAGCCAACAATCAAAAATACAAGACTAAAAATAACGATCTGCTTCATGTAACCCACCTTCAACCTGATGTGGTAAATAATGTACGCATAATATCAATACAATATTCGTCGTGCTATATTGAATAACAAGCATCAGATATACATATTTGTATGGATGGAAATCAGTAAAATTCGACTGGAATCGCGCACGTGCATTTCTCATTACCGCTGAAGAGGGGTCTTTGGCAGCCGCCGCACGTGCCATGGATATGACTCAACCAACCCTGGGACTAGTGATGCTATCTCTGAGCGTCTGGGGGTAGAGGGTTATGCGTTTGCCAACGTCAACCCTATTCCT
>JAESQX010000239.1 GCA_016764875.1 Gammaproteobacteria bacterium | reverse complement strand
CCAGTGCCAAGGGAAACTATATCTCTGTTACCGTTATTATCGAAGCTACCGGCGAAAAGCAATTGAAAAATATCTTTCAGGATTTAATGGAACAGGAAGGCGTCAAGATGGTCCTGTAAAAGGCTGTTGCAAAGCGTAATAGTTTTTCAACACCCTGCCCGGGAATATCGTACGGCTTACAATTGCGGCTAACTGAATACAAATCTTACCAACTCAAATCGCTGGAACACAGCTCATCTGATGATGCCCTGCTGACTGTGCGCCGACTGGGATTGCAGAACTACGAACCCATCTGGCGAGCGATGCAGTATATTGCTGATCACCCTCGGCAGGGCCGTGCAGATGAAATATGGCTGCTTAGCCATAAGCCGATTTTTACTCTGGGCCAGGCAGCAAAATCTGAACATGTGCTTGATCATGGTGCGATCCCTTTGCTGCAAACCGACAGAGGGGGTCAGGTCACTTACCATGGCCCAGGACAACTGGTGATTTGCCTGTTGCTTGATGTGCGAAAAAGCCAATTGGGAATTCGTAACCTGGTAGATCTTATCGAAAATGCCATTGTTGAAACGCTAAAAGAATTCAGCATTGAAGGGCAGGCGCGGCCCGGGGCTCCCGGAGTTTATGTAAATGATGCTAAAATAGCCGCTCTGGGATTGAGGGTTAGAAATGGTCGTAGTTACCATGGTCTAAGTCTTAACATTGACATGGATTTGTCTCCATTCAAACGGATTAACCCTTGCGGCTACCCCGATCTGGAAGTTACCCAGGTTGCAGATCTGGTTACTGACAAGACCGGTTTAATGCAGAAGGTCAGCACTTCTTTGGCAAATACCTTATTGCGGCAATTACATTATCAGGAAATAGTTTAAGGAACTCCGGATTCATCCAATGACAGAAATCATACGTCGTATGTGTTGATTGAAGGCGAGAAGCTTCGCGGAGCTGACAAGGTGGCTCGTATTCCGGTTAAAGTGATTCCAACGGACGAATTGCCCACCAAGCCGCCCTGGATACGGGTGAAGATTCCCACTTCGCCAAGAATAAACAGCATCAAGCAGAAATTACGTCTGCACAAGCTGGCATCAGTTTGTGAGGAAGCCTCCTGCCCTAACCTTGGAGAATGCTTTAGCAACGGTACCGCCACTTTTATGGTAATGGGTGAAATATGCACCCGTCGTTGTCCGTTTTGCGATGTGGCTCATGGCAAACCAAAACCCCTTGATCAGAATGAACCTGGGGCTCTGGCAAAAGCTATAGCTGAAATGGGGCTTAACTACGTGGTGATTACTTCGGTGGACAGAGACGATTTGAAGGACAGTGGTGCGCAACATTTTGCCAATTGCATTACCGAAACCCGGGCCAGCAATCCTGATATCCAGATAGAGGTTCTGGTGCCTGATTTTCGTGGTCGTATGGATATCGCGCTGAACATTCTTGAGCACACACCACCCGATGTATTTAATCATAATCTTGAAACTGTACCGCGGCTTTATCGTCAGGTTAGACCCAGTGCCGATTATCAATGGTCTCTCGATTTATTACAGAAATATAAGCAGAGAGTACCTTCGGTTATTACCAAATCCGGATTGATGTTGGGTTTGGGCGAATCCATTAAAGAAGTGGAAAATGTACTCAGGGACTTGCATGCTCACAAGGTTGATATGGTAACACTGGGACAATACCTGCAACCCAGCAAAAATCATCTTAAAGTTGAGCGTTTTGTTCATCCTGATGAATTTGAAGCATTGCGGGAATTCGGCGAACGCCTCGGCTTTGAACATGTGGCCAGTGGTCCGTTGGTTCGATCTTCTTATCACGCCGACAAACAGGCTCAGGGTAAATCTTTTTAACAGATCCCGATTATCACATTAAACCGCCTTATTTATTTGTATTCAGAATTAACTTACTTATTAAGTTCGCGCTCTTTGATGGCTTTAGTAGGGGTAACCGGTAATTAAAATAATGCCTGCTTCCAGATTAAAGATCTTTGTTCATTGGATTGCGTTGTTATTAGCGGTTGGCGTAGGGAGCCTATTCTTTCTATTTCCTGCTGAAATAGGTTACCTCCAGTTACCAATGCGAACCCTTGTGGCTGCATTATCTCTGGTTCTTTTTCTATTTGGTCTGTTTCCCTTTCTTCCCTGGTTCGCCGGGAAAAAGAAAATTTATCTACCCTTTGTTTGCGCTCCGGCGTTGGTGGTTTGTGCCTGGTATTTTCTTGGCTATCTTCCTTCTCAAGCTGTTGGCGGGATGTCTGCCCGTCAACTGGCCAGCGCACTCATTAGTGAAAGATCCAGCAACGGCTATGTGGAAATTGGTTTTGCCTATCCTATTTACACGCCGACCATCAGCATAACCAATAACGAGTTGTACACTACAGAACTGGATGTTTATTTAAGGATTGTTGATGGTAATAGTGAGGCCGTGTTATTCAGGGCGGTCAGGGCTATATTGCCAGATGCCAGGCTTACTGTGGAAGCAACAGTTAACGGCTTGTTGAGTGAGAACCCTGAATATCTTTTTATTCCTATTGCGATTCCTCCCGGAGATACAGTTGAGGGCCGACTGGTATTTATAATCAGTGATCTGAATGATGGTTCAACTTTTGATGAGGCACTGAGTCGTCGTTATCCTGCCGATTTCGAAATCAGAGAACCCCAATCCGGCGAACTTGTGATCAGCTTTCCCATGACAAGAATCTGACATTTGCCTGCCTTGATTTTCGATTCGCTCCATAGCGCGGTGGATGTTCCTGTCCGGACAATGTCGTCGGTTAGTTTGTACAGTGTCCAGTTCTCATGGTTCGTGCCGTTTGTGTTGAATTAAGTCAAAGTGTCGTTTACTCTTTGCGCCTCAGGCGGTTGAATAATTAGTCCAGATTGGGGTCGTAGCATGAAAGTAGATAATAGGATTACCCGAAGTTTTACCGGTGGCGTGAGAGTGCTTTGGCTTGGGGTTTTGTCAATGTCGGTGATATTGAGCGGAGTCCTGGTAACGCTTGTGGCTCAGGAGGACGATTGGGGTGACCAGCGCGTAGTTAATATTCGCCAGGAGCCTCGTCATCGAACCATGCATCAGGATGGTGACCTTTATGTTATTGATGTGCAAATCAATCCCGGCGATATGACACTGCCACATACCCATGACTCGGCCATTATGTATACGTTTATCAGTAATGGCGATGGACCACTCGGTGGCAGAGTTGCCAGCAATACGGACTATGCAAAAGAAGATTTTACGCACCAGGTTTCCAATGACGGAACCCACCTGTTTCGAATAATCGCCTTTGCTAACTACAGCTCCGGGGAGCGGAGCATTACGGCGGGCCGGCCCAAAGGATTAACGGGCGAGCCAGAACTGGAAAATGAATGGTTTCGATCCTATCGAGTAGAACTGGCGCCCGGTGAAGAAACTGCCGTCCAGACCCACCAACACCCCAGCATAATCGTTCAGGTTGGCGATGGTTTAACCCATGTCTCGCGGCAGGACGGGATTACTGCAGAGCTTGGTGCCATGGGTGATTGGACCTGGCGCGACGCCAACAGTTCGTACAGTGTACGCAATGTCGGGAGTGAAGCCGTTTCAATAGTAATCAATGAAGGCAGACGCTAACTAAAATTGATTCACCTGGACATCGCAGGGATATCACCGATCTTCCAAACCGACAAGCACTTGTTGCCGCGCCGTTTTCCCGTGTTGTATTCCACGTATTGAATGATTGGTTCAGGCCAGTTAAACGGCTTAAGACTGAAGTTGAGGGAATGATGGTTTCCGGTGACGCAGTTACTATTTGCCTGAACCTCGGGAAAGTCTGTAGTAATTAAATATGAAGCGTCACTTCTTTTTATATTGTCGAGCGCCTTGGCAATGTCGGCATAACTAAGATGCACCAGGCACTCTCGGCAAAAAATGACGTCTACGCTGGGCAGAGGATCATGCATCAGGTCAAGGTCAACAAACTCACGTAATGCGCTGGAAAACTTGCGCTGATTTAACTTGATAAGGGGTTTGACTATATCGGCACCCCAGTAACGTTTCAGGGGTAGCTCTATTTCTTTCATCCAGTGAAAATCACCACAGGGAATATCCAGCATGGAATCTGCGTCCAGCTGTTTTAATATGCCAGGTAGTGCCTCACGTAGACCTTCTGTTATTTTCAGGTTTGAACCCTTGCCTGAAACAGAGTCTTCATCCCCCCATTTGTTGCTGTCATAAATATGGGTAAATACTTCCTCAGTAGAGGCTTTTTTGAAAAATTTTGTTTCTTTCCTCTTGTTGAAAAATTTTCCTAATTTAGTAATAGCCATAGTTGTCGTCTGCCAGGAATATAAGGGATCTAATGGTTGTGTGCGGATAATAACCAATAATCGGCTTAAATCGTAGTTTTAGTCAATTGATATGTAAAACAGGCTATTATCGGCAGTTCGAATGTAAGCCACGTAGACGGGAGAAGTCATGAAAACGATCAGGGTAATTTGGGGCATCCTGGGAGTTTTGAGTCTGACCGGGGGCGGCATTTTTGCCCAGGGGATTCAGCAAACCAAAGGTGACTTTGTTGACAAGTTCCGTCAGCTGGATGAAGTGCTTCCAACAGCTAACAGCTACCGTAATGCGGCAGGGCAGCCCGGCCATGAATACTGGCAGCAGAAAGTTGATTACGATATCGAAGTGGCTCTGGATGAAGAACGCCAGCGCCTGACGGCAGTGGAAACCGTGACTTATCAGAATAATTCTCCGGATTCCCTGAGCTATCTGTGGCTGCAACTGGATCAGAATCGTTTCCGTGCAGATTCCAGGGCTAATATGTCACGCACCTTCAGAGGTGACAGTCCCGATGATGATAAGGCGGCAAGGATCAGTCTGGGGCAGTTAAGGCGGCAACATTACCTGGCGGATAAACAATTCGGCTACCGGATCAACTCGGTAGTTGACGCCTCCGGTGATGAGCTGTCGTTTACTATAGTGGGTACATTGATGCGAATTGATTTGCCACGTCCCCTGGCCCCGGATCGGGACGTGGAGTTTTCCATCGATTACAGTTTCGACATCATCAATGGTGAAATTATGAGCCCACGGGGTGGTTACGAGTATTTTCCCGATGATGAGAACGAAGGGGGCAATTATATTTTCGCCATATCCCAATGGTTTCCGCGCCTGGTGGCTTATACCGATTACGAAGGCTGGACCAATAAGGAGTTTCTGGGTTCCGGGGAATTTACCCTTGAGTTCGGTGATTACCAGGTAGCGATTACTGCTCCGGCTGATCATATTGTGGCCGCTACGGGGGATCTGGCAAACCCCGGAGCGGTACTAAGCCGGGAGCAACGGGAGCGACTGGAACAGGCGGAATCGGCAGATCGGCCGGTTTATATAGTTACCCCGGAAGAGGCCCTGGAGAATGAAAGGGAGGGTACGTCCGATACCAGAACCTGGCGTTTCGAAGCTGAAAATGTAAGGGATTTTGCCTGGGCCTCATCGAGAAAATTCATCTGGGACGCCAAGGGTCACCAGCAGGAAGGGGCCGAACAGGAACTGGTAATGGCCATGTCCTTTTTTCCAAAAGAAGGGGACCCTCTTTGGTCTGATTATTCAACCGAGGTCGTTATTCACACCCTTGAGGTGTACAGCCGCTTTTCTTTTGATTACCCCTATGCCAAGGCACAATCAGTCAGTGCCGGTTTTCTTGGGGGTATGGAATATCCCATGATGACGTTTAACGGTCCTCGTACCGAGGAGCAGGAAGACGGCAGTCGCACCTATTCTCTCAGTGAGAAGCGCTTTTTTATCGGCGTGATTATTCATGAGGTAGGTCATAGTTATTTTCCCATGATAGTCAATTCAGATGAGCGTCAGTGGACCTGGATGGATGAGGGTCTGAACAGTTATCTGGATGCCGTAGCCGGGCGAGAATGGGATCCTGATATTCCCTGGGGCGTTGAGCCCAGGGATATCGTTGACTACATGCGCTCCCGGACTCAAGTGCCCATAATGACGCAATCCGATTCGGTGTTGCGACTTGGCTCCAATGCCTATTCCAAGCCAGCAGTCGCGCTGGAGATTTTGCGGGAAACCATTATGGGGCGGGAGTTATTTGATTTTGCTTTCAAGCAATATTCCAATCTCTGGCAGTTCAAACGGCCAACACCGGCCGATTTTTTTCGCACCATGGAAGAAGCGTCGGGAATTGATCTTGACTGGTTCTGGCGTGGCTGGTTTTACACCACTGATCATGTGGATATTTCTCTTGAGCGGGTATTCGAAATGCGTATGGACACGGAAAACCCGGACATAGACTATGAGCGATTACGCCAACAGGATGCGGATAAGCCGTCCTCTCTTTTTGTTGAGCGAAATCGCCAGGAGGGTCTGAGAACCTGGATTGAACGTAATCCGGGTGTACGTGATTTTTACGATGAAAATGATCAATTCACTGTTACCAATAAAGAGCGGAATCGCTACAACAGTTTCATAGAGGCCCTGGAAGACTGGGAGCGGGAAACCCTTGGCAGGGCAGTAGAAGAAGACAAGCACTATTACATTCTTGAGTTCAGCAATAAGGGTGGGCTGGTGATGCCGATAATCCTTCAACTTAATTATGCCAATGGCTCAAGTGAAGAAATCAGGTTGCCGGCAGAAATCTGGCGGCGCTCGCCCAGGGCGGTTAAACGACTTGTGGTGACGGATGAGAGTGTGACAGAAATAATCGTGGATCCAGCTCTGGAAACCGCCGATGCGGATAGGGAGAATAATTATTACCCTCGCCGTATTATCCCGTCCAGGATAGAAAGCTTTAAAGCCGAGCGGTCAGGTGGCTTATCACGAAGAGACATAATGCAGGACATCAAGACTGAGCTTAAGACCGGTGATGAGGAAGAAGACGAGGATAGTGACAACTAAAATAATTCACTTAAACGGTGAACGGTATTGAGATGGGGAAGTAACCGGGACGCCACCATGAATTGCCCTGTGCGCACACAGTCTTGTCGACAATTGGTCGGATGGCTATTTATTCTTATTGCCAGTCTATTAACACCCCCCCTTTATGGGCACGAACAGAAAGCGGCCCTGACGCGTATTCTATTTAATGCCAATACCGGAAATCTGGAGGTAATGCACCGTTTCTCATTGCACGACGCTGAGCATGCCGCCAGGCAGTTGTTTGATGAAACGGTGAATATTATTGAGTCTTCTCAGAGCCGTGAATTATTTGCCAGCTATGTTAGAAATAGGTTCTTGATTACAGCTATTGACGAATCGGGCAAGGAGTTCGTACTACCGCTTGATTATGTGGGGCAGGAAATGGACGGCCGGTTTGTCTGGGTCTACCAGGAAATTTCAGCACCTGCGGGCATAACTGAATTATTTATAGTAAACAGCGTTCTTAAGGACATTTGGCCTGATCAGGCAAACCTGGTAAACGTGGAAAAAGGGGGCGTAATCTATTCTCTGGATCTTTCAGGGCCCAGGGAATCCGGTGTGGTTGAATTGCGCGACTAAGGGCCTGAAAACGCCGTGGGCTAGAGGTAGCGGGGCCTACAGACAGCATAGCCGCATAAATGTTTGATTGTGTCTCTTAATGATCAGTGACACAAAGGCTGGAATCAGCTACTTGATACCTGAGACTCGGGTACTCCCAGGCCGCGGTATTCGGCTATTGCCAATCCGGCGGCTACACTGGTAAATGGGTCATGCTCGATAACCTTTTGCGGGAAAAGGCGCTCCAGTATTTCTCGAACTGCCGGGATTAAGGATGAACCGCCGGTTCTGATAACCAGGTCAACTTGATGACTGTTCACGGAAGCCTGGCTGAGCATATCCATGACGGCTTGTTCAAAGGTTTGAAGTTGATCGGCTATGATGGTTTCGAACTCTGTCCGGGTCAGGGTCAGGTCTATATCAATTTCGGGTATATCCAGACGTGCCTGCTCCTGGCCTGACAAGCAAGCCTTGAAGTCTTTGATGCACTGGAATACCAGGTAGCTGTAGTTTCGCTTGATAAGTTCATAGAGCCGTTGAAATTTCACCGCCGCCGCGTCGTTCTGTTCCATACGCTGCATAACCGGCGTTGTGTACTGATTTTGATTAAGCATGTAACTGACAGCCCAGTTCAGTATCAGGTCTTCGTATTCTTCAAAGGGGAATAGCGTGTCTATTTCACGATCTTCGCCTTTGCGACACCAGCGCTCACCTTTCCCAAGCAGTGGAAACAGTAGGGCCTTGAATAGACATTGATCAATGTGGTCACCCCCAAGAGCCACACCGTGGATTGCTATGACATTAAAATTCTCACCCTCGCGTTTTAATACGCAAAGGTCCAGGGTGCCGCCGCCGAAATCAACCGCCAGCAATGTACGCCCGGCGGTGTTGGGATTGTAGAATAGGTAACTGGCCGCCGCAGCGATGGGTTCCGGGTAGAATTGCAGATTCTCAAAACCTGCGTGCCGGCAAGCTTCACCAAGGCGTTGTAACGCCGTGGCATTATGGGTTTTGTCGCGTCCTTCGAAGTTGACCGGATGACCAATGCAGGCATGATCAACCTGGGCCTGAGCGGGGAAACGAGGTGTCAGGTAGGTTTTCAGCGACTGCCGAATTTTCAGCAGCAAAGGTGTCACCAGGGCAGCCAGTCGAAAGGGGCGGTCGAACACCATAAGGCGCGAGATACTGCGGTTGCCAAGCAGTCTTTTTACTCCCCTGAAAAGCCGTCCCTTTTCACCCGCATCCACGATTGAGCGCCCGTAAACTTTCTGGGTGTTGGCTTCTTCGGGCAGACCATCGCCACCAATCTGGCCGGTGCTGGCGCGGCCTTCGCCGATTAATTCAGCGCTTAATTCTACTTTCCTTCCAGTATTAGCAGTGATATAGGCATTGATGGCATGTTGCCCGGTGGTGATTTTTAACTCTCTGTCTATATAGGTAGCGGAGGGCATAATAATTGAGTCGTCCTCCAGCTTGATGAGGGTGACCTGATTACCATCAAATAACGCAGCGGCGCTATTGCTGGTGCCGTAATCAACGCCTATGCCGAAGGGTTTGTCATTTTTGTTATTTCTTTCGTTCATTTAAATTTATGCGACGCTATGTAGTGGAACCTGGTTTAATTTCCGAAGCCTCTCAATAACTGAACGATCGGATAAGTAAATTAAGTAATATCGTGGATCAGAGTGGTGCAAAAAAACGGCTTTATATCACATTGTGCACACCTACCACCACCGGTTAATTACTTAGTTTGATTCAGCGCCGATAAGTCAGTGGGCAGGCAGTACAACACAGGCAGTTTGAGTGACCGATATCTGCTATGGACAGCGCCAGCTGCCAGCTTGTATATTGGCCTGGCATCACCTATTCTCGCTCACTTGCCCTCATAGATTCCCTGCTATATCGGTCGAACTATCATCAGGCGGTTACACTGTTTAATCATTAATTTTCTTAAGTATCATTAGTAGTAAGCAACGGATATCAGACAAATATTATGAGCACTCCCAGAGGTGAATTCACTTCAAGATTCGGCTTTTTGATGGCGGCCTCCGGGTCTGCCGTCGGGCTGGGGAATATCTGGGGTTTTCCCACTAATGCCGCCAGCAACGGTGGCGCGGCGTTTTTGTTTACCTATCTTATCCTGGTGTTCGTTCTTGCCTATCCAGCTCTTATGGCTGAATTAATCATTGGCCGACATGCCAAGGCTAATGCTGTGACGGCCCTGCAGGGTTTGTCCCGAGGCACTATCAGCCGGGGCATGGGCACCTTTGTCGGGTTTGCCGGTATTATTACTGTGAGCCTGATTCTGAGCTTCTATACCATTGTCAGTGGCTGGATGGTGGCTTTCCTGATTGATCCCCTTGCCCGAATAGCTAATCTTGATTCCCTTGCAGACTGGCTCACCACAGATACAATTCTACGTAATGCTCTATTTGTAATGTTGTTTATGGGGCTTACCATTTATGTGGTCAGCGCCGGGGTTAAGGATGGTATTGAAAAATGGGCCTCGCGCCTGATGCCGTCACTGGTGGTTATATTACTGCTCCTTATCCTGTATGTGATCACGTTACCCGGTGCAAGTGATGGAATGCGAGCTTTTCTGATCCCGGATTTTAAACAGCTGATTGATCCGGGATTAATCATCAATGCCCTTGGTCAGGCATTCTTCTCACTTTCTCTTGGGGCTGGCACCATGTTGATATATGGCTCCTATGTCAGCAAAAAAGAAAATCTTCCCGCCCTTGGCGGCATGGTGGCGCTACTGGATGTCGGGGTTGCCGTGATGGCAGGTATGTTGATTCTGCCTGCAATGTATGTGGCCCAGGCAAACGGGGTTGCCATATACGATGAGAGCGGTGGATTGATCGCCGGGCCAGGATTGATTCTGTCTGTCCTGCCTGCTCTATTCAACAGTATGGGTAGTGCCGGTTTGCTGGTAGCTCTGGCCTTTTTCCTGTTAATGACAATTGCATCCCTGACGTCTTCCATTTCCATGCTGGAGGTGCCTGTGGCATATGCCGTTGAAAATCATTCCGTAGGGCGGCGCAAGGCCGCTCTCATTATCGGTGGCATAGTTGCCATCATATGCCTGACTATTGTAGCGAACTTTGACGATTTATTTGACCTGGTGGTTACTGTAACCACTGAATACAGCCAGCCACTGGGAGGGTTGTTTTTCTGTATATTTGCAGGCTGGATCTGGAACAGAAATAGTTTGCTGCAGGAGATTAAACAGGGTTTTCCGGAAGTGGAGCAGAGTCTTTTCTGGAAGATCTGGCCGTTTTATGTAAAGTTTATTTGCCCTGTTGCCATCGCGGCGGTTTATATCCAGCTACTTAGCTGATAAAACTTCAATAAATTTGTTTATCTCGCCTTCCGTATTGTAATAATGCAGTGAAGCACGATTGATGGTTTCCAGGCCTCGTTTACTGAAATCCAGCATCGCACTGGAGCGTTTCGACACCCCGATGTTGATGTTTTCAGGTTGCAGGCGTTGCTGTAAAACAAGGGGTTTCTCATCGTTTTTGATAAAAGTGATTATGCCTGAGAGGCAGTCACCTGACTCAAACACGGTAATGTTTTTCTGCGCTTGTAACGCGCTGATTAACAACCGGGCCAACTGTTGAATCCGATTTTCGATGTTTTCAAGGCCTAATTCCATAGCGTACTCTACGGCACGGGCCAGGCCTATTTTTCCGGCAACAAAGCACTCCCAGTTTTCAAATCGTCTTGCATTCTTCTGCCATTCGAACTCCTGCTCTGATTTCCAGCTTGCGGAGTGCAAATCAATGAACGGGGGTTCCAGTTTGTCCAGTAACTCGTTTTTGATATAAAGATATCCGGTGCCACGTGGCCCTCTTAAATATTTTCGGCCGGTTCCAGTTAATATGTCACAGCCAATTTTGTTGACATCAAGCGTCATCTGCCCTGCGGATTGGCAGACGTCAAGCAGATAAATAATATTATGTTTGTTGGCAATTTCCCCCACCGCCTGTGCTGGTTGCACAATGCCGCTCTGACTGGGGATGTGGGTAAGCGCTATTAATTTCACCCGGTCGGTAATTTCCTGTTGCAGGCGATCTAAACACAAAATTCCCTTTTCATCGGAGGGAATCACCGTGATTTCGATGCCGGTAAGTTTCTGCACCTGTAGCATGGCAAGATAGTTACTGGCGTATTCGGCCTGGCCGGTAAGAATACGATCACCTTTTTGGAAAGGGATAGAATAAAACGCCATATCCCAGGCCCGGGTGGCGTTTTCGATAAAAGCAATTTCTCCCGCAGCACAATTCAACAGGCCGGCCAGAGCAGAATAAAAACGCTCTATCTGTGAGTCAGCCTGCGCGGCGGCTTCGTAGCCACCGATCTCCTGCTCCAGACAAAGATGTGAAATCACGCTGTCGAGTACTGGTTTCGGAGTGAGGGAACAGCCGGCATTATTGAAATGAATAAGATTCTTGCACGCCGGCGTTTCACTTCTCATTCGATGGATCTGACTGTCTAGTGGCATAATTTGTCTTCTATGTCAGCGGATGATGGTAACAGTCTGGTATGCTAACGTAACAAGCGTTTCCTTAACATAACCCAGCGGTATAGCAGCGAGATAATCAGACAAAGCTTTAGATGGGTTCTTAGCCGGAGTTCTGAAAGCAAAACTAACAGCAAATAAGCACAGCGGAGAAAAGCGTGAGTGAACAACGAATCAAAGAGTTAATGGATGAACTTTTAGGCGAATTGAAAAACACAGAAGGCGTCAACGAGAAAATAGTAGCCGATGCCAGGAAACTGGAAACCGACATTCAGGACCTGGTAAATCCGGAGGTGGATACTTCTGAGTACACCGTGCTTGATGATGCTATCGCACTGGAGGCCAACTTTGCCGCAAGCTATCCGACAGCCGAGAAAATCATTCGAGAGTTGATTAATAGCTTGAGCAAGATTGGTATTTAGCAGCTTGTGTTCGCCCACAGGCTCCTCTGGAGTGTCAGCTTATTTTACGAGAATAGGGGCCATTTTTAGATAGTGTAAAGATAGTTGACATTTCTCTATTTTTGCACACCAGAGCGTTTGGTATATATTCATATATTACAATGGGTTATGGCAAGCTGGATGATTGGCTCGTTATTTGCATTATTAGAGTACGAAAGAATATAAAAATTGATTATTACAAGGTTTCGCAAAAGGGATAATTTAGTCATGAAGATTTCACTAAAATTGGCATCTCTCACTTTCTGCAGCGCCTTTGTGGTGGCTGGATTTGTTGGCCAGGCATCTGCTGGAGTAATACTTTCCGGAACTAGCTGTGTTGCAAGCCATGTGACGGCAGGTGGGGTTGGTGCGAATGCTTGTCTTGGATTGTACGATAAAACCACCCCGGGCCCAGGACCAAATGACAGTGCGACTTTTTTGAATAACGCATTAGCAATAACTGGTGGGTGGACTGCTGCCGGAGCCTTCGGAATAAGTACATGGAGTTTTCTTGGGAAGGACGAACGTAATTCGGATGATGGTGCGCCACCTAATGATTATGTTTTTCTTAACCTTACCAGCGGTGGTCCGGCAACATGGGTGGTAGATACGGCACTGGCAGCTCAACCCTATTTATTTGCGGCTAAGCAAGGAAACATACTGGGATTATATCTGTTCAATAGCTTGTCCGGTGTAAGTGTAGGCACAGCGGATATGGCCGCTATATTCGGACACGGTAAAACCGATGACGAGGGCTGGTCACATTTTTCTATCTACACATCTACCGATAACCCTAATACTCCCTTTCCGGTTCCAGAACCAGGCATTCTGAGCCTGTTAGGGCTTGGCCTGTTGGGATTGGGATTATCCCGAAGACGAACAAAAGCTTGATCCAACAATCCAACCATAGCTACTGGTTCTAAAAACCCGCTTCTCGAAGCGGGTTTTTTCGTTCTAGTACCCTGGGCTATGAATTTTCCTGAAAATAGCTGGCCGGGAAATCATCCACCTGAATCGCTTTATTGCGTGCTCTTTCCGCGTCTAGATAGACATCAGCTTCCGCCTGAGTACACAGCGAGGCTTTTACCGCCGCATTAGCCTGAACCTGGATATCGTGGGTGTCTGGTATCCGATTAAGTTTAACCGCAAGTCGAATGGCCTTGCGGGTTTTCTTTGTAGCCAGAATTTTACGAAAAGCATCTTCGATCACATAGGCAGGGTCACTGTCGTCACCTCCTATAAACATGTGGCTGGTAATACGATCTCGTAGCTCGTTGTCGCTAAACATGGTTTGTACCAGTTCATGTTCAAGAGCATCATCGGGCAGACGGTAGGCATTGCCAAACGGAAATACCACTAATTTTAACAACCACGCCACTCGTCTGTTTGGCAGGTTTTCGAAGAATTCCTTCAGTGCCACCTGGCAGTTGTACAGGGCAAGCTGCATATTCCAATGCACGTAGGGTAGATCTTCATCATTACTACCGTTGTCTCGGTAATACTTCAGTACGGCGCAGCCCAGATAGAGATTGCTCAGAACATCTCCCAGTCTGGCTGACAGGCGTTCCTTGCGCTTCAGGCCGCCACCTAGCAGCATCATGGAAATATCGGACACCAGAGCCAGGGAAGAACTCATGCGGGTAAGTTGTCGATAATAGTCTGCCGTTTCGTCCTCTACTGGCGCTCTGGTGATCAACCCCCCGGAAAGACTCAGGCTCAGCGTTCTAACAAAATTGCTGATGCAGTAGCCGGCATGACGGAATACGAGGCTGTCGAATTGTTTCAGCCCGGCCTTGCTATCGGTAT
>JAESQX010000238.1 GCA_016764875.1 Gammaproteobacteria bacterium | reverse complement strand
TGTTGTTCCATCCGGTTGGATAAAGGGGATTACCGAGTTTGAAAAACACTTCTACCTTGCCGCCGGATCTCCTGAGTCGCTGCAACTGTTTCAGGAAAAGCGCGCCAAATCCAACCTGGTCAAGTACACGAGAAAGTGGGTCCGGGGCATAGTCCCCGCTGCACAGTTGTACGGAACATAACCTTCCACCCACCTACAAACCTACCCCGCTGAATTTACCGCGCCCCCTCATAAGGGCAGGTGTCGAATAGCACGTAACCGGTTCCCACCACCCACTGCATTAACGTAGATTCACCCCAGAAGCGCAAGCTCCCCCTTCATACAAACATGTATTAACTATTTTTATAGGACACCCATGTAAATATTTATATGGGTGTCCTGTAAAAATATTTCTTATGGTTTTGTTGCTTTATTCAGGTTTTTTTTGGAACAAGAGATGTGTCTATATTTCACTATATATTGTTTGACAATATGCTTATTACACTATATGTTGCGTGTAACAGTGTGTCTGCACACGGACACTGAAATAAAATAGTAAGGTTCTTTTTTAGGAATCTAACGAATTAAAAAATCTTCATTTGCATCGTCCTGGAGTAACAATAATGAATAAACTGGCTCAAATTCAAACAGATGATTCATTAGATAGCGCGGTGGCCGAAATCGCTCACAAGGTTGATTTGTCCAATACTGAAACGATGTTCCTGAAGAAAAAAATGGAAAATGAAATAAGAAGTAAGCTGGCAGAGTTTGCCAGTGAAATATCCAATGCACGCAAGCAGCGCAGCGGCGAGAAAGCTCAATAATATCGTTTCACTGATTCATCTTACCGGGATGGAAAAAACCCAGGTGATCAGGCCATTCTGATTTTTCACGTCACGTTATCGTTCCTGCTGTTACACTAACACGCTATAATTTCCCTTCATTACTCGAACCTGATAAAAGGCAAAACCTTTAAAGCAATTGGAGGAATCCTGTAAATGTTCGCGAGGTTAAACGCATTTAGTGTCCCAATTGCGCTTGCGGTAATTTTGGCTGGTTGCGCAATAGACCAGACTAACAGTCCATTCATAAGTGCAGAACCGGAAGAAGGTAGTGTCCTGACCAGAGCCCCCCGAACCCTGCGGCTTTATTTTGAGAAGCTACCCGATGTTCCCCGCAGTACAGTTTCGTTGCAGGGCCCTACGGGCGAATTAAATATCCGTGGCATGCACACCATGGGAGCGAACGATCTGATGATGGAAATTAATGATCAGGTAGAGGATGGGGAATACACAGTTTACTGGACAAGCTACGTAGGTGATGACCCGAAAGAATATCAGGGTGAGTTCAGTTTCACGGTACAGGCAAACTAGAAATTTAATAAAAAATGCCAGCTCCCTACTCGGTTTTTCGATGTATCTGCAGTGGAGCAATGGCCCGATCGGCAATAGACAGAATTGTTGATGTCACCAACGTCCAACCCAGAACAGTTACAAGCACTCTCAAAAGCGGAACAATATTACTGAAAAATTCCAACCTCGAAGCTGAAATCAAACAAAGTGGCACAAAGTAAAAAACCCCGTTCCAGCGTCCCAAAAAGCTCATATGTAGTTGTTTTTCCTTATAAAGATAGTGGGAATCCAGGATGTATTGAGTAAATGCAATTACTATCAGGACAGGTAGCACCGGCGATACCATACCGGCCACTGCCGCGCCGGTGAGCGCGCAGCTTACAAAAAGACAGTCGGTGGCATGATCGAAAATTTGTCCCCGAGGTGATGCGGTGTTGGTCAGCCGTGCCACCTTGCCGTCAAAATAGTCGCTCAAGATGGCGCTGAACATAAGCACCGCTAATAATAATGGTGAAATATATTCCGTGTCGGCAAAAGCCAGCGCCACCGGAAGGACCAGTAAAAGTCTCAATCCCGTTAGCAAGTTTGCCATTATTTACGGAATAGTTCGCGCTGTGCCCGGGGCCAGAACATTACTCCGATCAAGGCATTGAACAGAATAAAAAAGTTGTGTTGAACAAAACCAAAGGCCGCCATTTGTCCCGCGTTTTCTGGAAACAGAATCACCCAGAAGGTGATAGCTGCGGCGCGCATTGGGGTTGGTATCGTGGCAGCAAAGAAAATGACTGGCAGGTATCCCAGCAGGTTCAGGGCAGAGGCGTCGACTCCAAAAAAGCCGAGGGCTATGGTGTACACAAACACGGCTGTAATTAATGCCGGTGAGCGAAGCAAAAAGAAAGCCAGATAGTGTTTGATTTTCGCCAGTTTAAACGCGTGTAAAATTCGTCGCTCACGTAACTGGTTATTGGGAAGAATGACTCCCTGAAAATAGAGTAACCAGAGAATAAAAAATATCCCGGCTCCCAGCGCTATGAGGGGAATAATATTGAAAACTTCCGGTAGAGACGCTGAGCTGAATACAAAACCAATTGTGGCCCAAATCAACAGATAGAACATTTCACAGAACATGATAAACAGCATGACCGAACCCACCTCCCAGCCCGGTATCTGGTCGCGCTTGTTAAGGTAGTACGCCATGGCACCTTTGCCAATCTGCTCATTGAAAATGGAAATAATGTAGGCACTGGCGCGAATAGGTAGGATGTCTTTGTACTTTATTGGTTCGATAAACCAGTTAAGTGCCCGGGTTACTACTAAAGTATCAATGAAAAAATAAATTAGAGAATAAGCCATCATCAATGCAAGCCAGGGAATCCATTGCACATTGGCAAAAACCTGGGTCATATACTCCACCAGGCTCAGGCCCTCACGCGCGGCGGCTCCGTTCAATTGATAATAGAGATAAACGAAACAACCGGCGGTGATTAAGAGGAATATTACTCGTCCCAGCGGGCCTGGTTTGCCTGGGGGAACTACTGCCTCGGGCTCTGCTTGGTTCTCGGTTTCAGCCATAGTTTTTTACTTTTTGTTAGCTAATATTTTTTCCAGAGTTTTCTGTAATGGTGTCATTGTGACACCCAGAACATCACTGGGATTTTGGTTGACAATCTCATCCATGGTAATCACATCGATGACGGTGGGTGAAATGCCGCCTCCTTTAATGCGGCTTTTAATAGCGGCACCAATTTTGGCTAACCACACCGGGACTGTCTCAATAGAAACCTCTTTACCCATCATGCTGGCAACCTGTTTTATGAGCTTACAATAAAGAATAGATTCTGGCCCCACCAGTTCATAAACAGTCGCACCTTCGCTACGAGTTTTGCAGCTGTTAAGGATCGCCAGGCTTAAATCATCCACATCGAGTGGGCGCATAGTGTTGTTTCCCCCACCCAGCAATTTTGTCTTTTTCTGTGAAGCAGCCCAGATCAGTGAAGCGGCTCCGGCAGTATCAGGGCCCAACAGGATTGGTGTGCGGATTATTGTGGCAGAAATTCCGGACTCAGTTATTATTTTTTCGGCTTCTCCTTTGGAACTAAAATAGCCATTTGGGGAGTCTATGTCAGCACCAATCACGCTGACAAATACTATATGTTCAACACCGGCTTGTCTTGCCGCGCTAGCAACGGCAGAGGTTGCCGCCACATTGGCAGATGTGTAATTGGAATATTTGTTCTCTATTAATATTCCAGCCAGATGAACAACGCAATCGACCCCATCCAGTGCCTCAGTCAGATCTGCCACATTATCATAATTAATGATACGCGGCCGGATTTGAGGTGAAGCCGGCAGATCAACAAATGCCTGCTCGGACCTCACTCCAGCGACAACATCAATATTACCGTGTTCGGAAATATGAGATAGGAAATTTTTGCCAACACTGCTGTTGGCTCCGGTTATTGCAATTCTCATCTTTTTTCTCGAATCCCTTGTTATTATGTTGCCATCCAGGAAAAACATTCCGCTGATAGCGTGTGGTTGGTCAATGAGTCGCAACACATAATAAACGATCGCTCCTCTTTTATCCTGCGCCACGGGGTTCTTAATTAAACGGCGCTTACATTGTCGGTGCAAGGTTGTACCCATCCCTGGCACTTGCCTAGTTTCCACCACTGTGGTTTGCCGCTATTGAATGAAACTGGTACCCGCCAGCGTTTATGTGCAGTTAAGAAAGTAATAGGGTAATCTTATTGGTTATAGGATAAATAATAACCCCGTCTAATAATAATTTCCGCCAGGATAAGTAAATGTCACCAATCAAAAAGTACCTCTTTATTATAGCCTGCGGGTTATTGCCCGCATCTGGCTCATTGGCCCAGTTCGGTGCATCAAATGGCGATTGGCAGGCCTATGGAGCAGACCAGGGTGCTACCAAGTACACGCCCTTGTCTCGGATTGATGCTACCAATGTAAATGATCTAAGGGTTGTGTGGCGTCGCCCATCTCTGGACCCTTACTACTTGGCTTTGAATCCAGAGCAACGCAGCAGCCGAAATTATGTTGCGGCACCTGTTATAGCGGGGGGCAGAGCTTATATTCCCAATAGCGTAGGCCTGGTGGAAGCCTTTGATCCGGGTACCGGCGAAACCTTGTGGGTGCAGGAGCCCATTGGTGGTGCTGAAGGGTTGCGCGGAGGTACTGCAACTCGGGGTGTTGCCTATTGGAGTGAAGGTGCCGAGGCTCGAGTTCTGGTGCAACGTAGCACTTATCTGTATGCCCTGGATCCGGAAACCGGCAAACCTATTCCTGGATTTGGTGATAATGGGCGGGTCAATCTACAGCTGGATGATCCTCAAGCTGAGCGTTATAGATGGGGTGGTGTGCCCGCAGTAATACGCGATGTGGTTGTCGTAGGGCAGGCCATGTCAGATTCTTTTTCTGATAAGGAAGCGTTACGCGGGGATGTGCGCGCCTTTGATGTGCGTACCGGGGAGCTGCGCTGGGTTTTCCATGTCATACCCCAGGGGGGTGAATATGGATCTGACACCTGGCAGGATCGGTCGTGGTCCTATACCGGGCATGCTCCAGTGTGGTCGTTATTCAGTGCCGATGAGGAATTGGGCCTTGTTTACATGCCCATTACTTCTTCCACCAACGATATGTACGGTGGTCATCGCATTGGCGACAACTTGTTCAGCCAATCCCTGGTGGCAGTAAATGCTGAAACCGGCGAGCGAGTGTGGCACTACCAGATGATACATCATGGGCTATGGGATTATGACCCACCTGCCGCACCTATTCTCATGGATATAAATGTTGATGGTCGCTCTATCAAGGCGGTTACCCAGATCACCAAGCAGGGTTTTGCTTTCGTATTTAACCGGGAATCGGGCGAGCCGGTGTGGGAAATTCAGGAGCGAGCAGTTCCTCAGTCGAATACTCCCGGGGAAGTAACCTCACCAACACAGCCGTTTCCAACAAAGCCCGCGCCTTTTGAAAGGCAGGGGGCAACGGAAGATAATCTAATTGATTTCACCCCCCAGTTGCGCGCTGAAGCGCTGGAAATTGTCAGTAACTATGTAACCGGCCCGTTGTTCACGCCGCCTTCCGTGCGCGGAGAAAATCCCGGAGATAGCCAGGGAACCATTCAGTTACCTGGTTCTCAGGGCGGGGCCGATGTGCAAGGTGCCGCCTTCGATCCGGAAACTGGCTACCTTTATATTCCATCAATAACTTCTCCCTTTATCGCCGATATCTTGCCCGGGGATCCTGACTCCGGCACCCTGGACTATGTAAAAGGCACCCGACGCTGGATTGCCGGGCCACGGGGATTACCTTTATTCAAACCTCCCTATGGCCGTATAACTGCTATAAATATGAATACCGGCGAGCATGTATGGATGGTACCCAACGGGGATGGGCCCCGAAATAACCCGGCCATTGCCCATCTCAAATTAGGCAAGCTGGGTTTGCCTGGCCGGCCTTCGCCCTTGCTTACTAAAACGCTGTTATTTGTTGGAGAAGGAAGTGGCAACATAAGCCGAAGCTCAAGAATTCCACCGGACATGCCCCTTGAGATCGCTACCAACAGTGGGGGCAATAAATTTCGCGCCTATGATAAGTTTTCGGGTGGTGTATTGTGGGAAGTGGAACTGGAAGCTGGTACGTCCGGAGCACCGGTCAGTTATCTCCATGAAGGCAGGCAATATCTTGTGGTCGCCATCGGCGATAGAACCTATGCGCCAGAACTCGTGGCATTTGCCTTGCCGGAATAGCCGAAGTTAAATATTTAGCACCGATAGCGGCGCCAGGTTTTCCAGTCGCTTGCTGCGCTGGTGCTTTCCGGCAGCTGAGTTCTCAATTTTCTGTAACCCGGCCGCCTTAAAGGCTGTTTCAAAGCGTTCTTCGGATGCATCGTCATACAATGTTGTTCGCATTCTTGGCACCCGGGAGAGTTCTCTTATTCTGGTCTCCATCACTTCCGGTGGCCATTCCTGCCCGTAGCTGGCTCCGGCCGCGCGGGTAATACTTTCATTCATCAAGGTGCCGCCCAGATCATTCGCCCCGGCGTTCAGGCAGGCCGCAATTCCCTGCTCGCCCATTTTGACCCAGGACACCTGAATATTATCTATCAGGCCATGCAATGCCAATCGTGCCACGGCGTGCATCAGAACGGCCTCACGCAAACTTGGGCCCCGGCGTGATCTTCCTTTCAAATACAGTGGTGCTTCCATAGGAACATAAGGCAGGGGTACGAACTCGGTAAAACCTCCGGTTCGTTGTTGTAATTGCCGGATATGCATAATGTGAGCGGCCCAGTGAACCGGTCGTTCAATATGACCGTACATAATCGTGGCAGTGGTTTTGAATCCAACTCTATGAGCGGCTTCCATGACCTCCAGCCATTCACTGGTGTTCAGTTTGTCAGGGCACAATTTCGCACGAACTTCATCGTGTAATATTTCGGCGGCGGTTCCCGGCAGGGTATTCAGGCCAGCTTTTTGCAACTGCCGCAAAAATTCTTCGACCTCCAGACCCGATGTTGCAGCACCCTGCCATACCTCCAAAGGAGAAAAGGCATGGATATGCATGTTAGGTACGGCGGACTTGACGGTTTGCAGAATATCGAGGTAAGTCTGTCCGGTGTAGTCTGGATGAATGCCACCCTGCATGCAGACTTCAGTAGCTCCCCGGCGCCATGCTTCCTGACAACGGCGGGCGATTTCTTCGGCGCTGATGTCATAGGGCCGGCCCCGGAGGTTTTCACTGGCTTTGCCCTTGGAAAAGGCGCAGAACTGACATTTGTAATAGCAAACATTGGTATAGTTGATATTGCGGTTAACAGCGTAACTGACCTGTTCGCCGTTAACTTGTTGCCGCAGCATGTCGGCGTGTCGGGTTACATAGAAAAAATCCGGCCCACGACTTTCAAACAGTCGAGTGATGTCAGCCTCAGAGATTGTCTCTTTGCTTTCGCACCGGGTGACTATTGCAACAATATCCGGTGAAACAGTATTTAGACCCACCGGGTTATTTATTGATGCTATGGCCGCGTCAGTCATGGATTGTGCATCCCCTGGGGTCCAGGTATCCCTTTTTGCAAAACCTTCACTGTCAGACAGCTCTAATACGGCAGGGCGAACTGCATTATCCAACCAGCGCTCGGGATTGCAGACGTAGGCCGGGTAGATCGTCAGTCTTTGATCAAGAAACTTCCCTGCTGTAGCTGTTTCCCGCGTCAGATTGTCCAGATGCGGCCAGGGTGCTTCCGGATTTACATGATCCGGAGTCAAAGGAGATACGCCGCCCCAATCGTTGATGCCGGCATCGATCAATTGAGGTAAAACACCAGGACTGAGATTGGGGGGTGCCTGAATATTCATTTCGGCTCCGAAGATCAGACGCGCCACGGCAATTGACCATAGCAGTTCGTCAAGATCAGGTTCCGGCGCCTGAGACATCCTGGTGTTTTCCTTGGCGCGAAAATTCTGCACAATAATTTCCTGGATATGGCCAAAGCGATCATGCAACTGTCGTAACGCCAACAATGATTCTATGCGCTCGTATCGGGTTTCCCCGATGCCAATCAATATCCCCGAGGTAAACGGAACCGCTGCTTCGCCAGCCAGTTCGATTGTTTTTAAGCGCACGGTAGGATCTTTGTCAGGGGAGCCGTAATGGGGCATGCCCTTCTCACACAATCGAGGTGATGCTGATTCAAGCATTATGCCCATGGAGGCACTGGTTTTGCGGAGCTTCGCAATTTCTTCGGCGGTCATACAACCGGCATTGATATGGGGAAGCAATCCAGTTTCATTCAACACCCGCTCTGCCACGTGCTGCACATAGTCCAGGGTCGTGGCAAACCCCAGTTCCGCCAATGCCTCGCGAGCTGCCTTGTAGCGTAACTCGGGTTTTTCTCCCAGGGTAAAAAGGGCTTCCTGACAACCCGCTTCCGCTCCTTGATGGCATAGATCCAGCACCTGCTGAATATCCATATAGGGCTGCGGAATATGGCGCGGTGTCTGGGCAAACGTGCAGTAATGGCAAACATCGCGGCACAGTTGGGTGAGAGGAATGAAAACTTTACGGGAGTAGGTAATGACGTTGCGATGATGTTGATCACGCAGCGCCCCGGCCGCTTCCGTCAACGCCGCAATATCATCACACTGCACCAGAGCCAGTGCCTGGACAGCAGTTAGCCGTTCACCCGTGAGTAGATCTTTAAGCAAAACTACACTCCGTACTTCATTGAGAGTCCCTGATAGGGGATTCATAAATCCCTCGCCCGTAGGCGACGGACCAATATATTATCAGGATGGAAGATTATAAGAGAAGTAGTCATTCTGTTTGTGATTGGAAATACCATTTTCTCTGACCCGTATGATGAGTGCTTGGGGTCGATAACCCACGATAGCCCTAGTTTGCACTTTGTATAGGGTGTCTACTGAGAATAACCACCAGAATTCCACCCAAAATAAACAAGGTAGCAATAGCTAATCGAGCAGTGAGTGGCTCTGAGACAATCACAATGCCGCCAAAAGCGGCGATGACAGGGACGGATAGTTGGACAACCGCCGCCTGTGTTGAAGTAAGTCCACGCAGAGCTGCATACCAGATAGTATAACCAACTCCGGATGCCAAACCACCAGATAGTGCAGAAAGTGCGACTCCTTTTGGAGTCAATTCTGCCGTATCGAAAGTAACCAGAAACAGGACGATTACCAGCGGAATTGCATAAGCGAAGTTGTAAGCTGTGTCCATGAGAGGATTGATAGACTCACGCCCGCGAAGTGTGTATATGCCCCATGCAATCCCGGCGCTGGTCATTAACAGAAAACCCGCCATGGGAGGGGCCGACACGCCCGGTAGAACCAGGTAAACAAACCCTATAAATGCTATTAACACACCCAACCATTCTGTTGGATATAATCGATTTCCAGAAACAATAGATACCAGAATCATTGTTATTTGTACTGAACCGAAAAGAATCAGCGCCCCGGTGCCTGTATCCAGCGAGATGTATGCGAATGAAAATGTTAACGCATACAGAAAAAGCATAAAACCTGATTGCCAGCTGCCCGCAGTTCCCTTGAAGGTTCTTTTACCTTGAAGTGCGACTATAAGGAATAGAATTAAAACTCCAGAGATCATACGCACTATTGTAAAGCTGGCAGCGTCGATAGCTTCCTGCCCAAGGGCCAATCGACATAAAACCGAATTGGCCGCGAATGCGCAAAGAGCTAATATTGTGAGAATCGGGGTATTCACGGGATTTTTACGATCAACCAAAAATATGCATTTGGGTTGGGAGGGTACACTAATAAGTCTTGAAACCCAACGGTCGCTATTAACCCGAAGTCAGGGTAATCTCATTTTAGACCAGTAGGTTATATTGTCCAATAACGATCTAAAGAGGTCGGATTTGTACCTTCCTGACAATTTGAGATTTTTAAAATATGACTACCGAAACATGCCTTTTTCT
>JAESQX010000237.1 GCA_016764875.1 Gammaproteobacteria bacterium | reverse complement strand
GCGTCGGGTTATACAACTATTGCTTTCCGTGGACCCCTCCAATGCCTACGCGCTGGAGCAATTGGGATTGTTGGAGTTGAAATCCGGCCAGTTTTTAAAATCGGAAAATTATTTTGAGCTTTCGTTAGCATTGGATCCCCAGCGATGGATGGCATTGAATGGTCTCGGTGTGGTTGCGGATTCGCAAAAACGATTTGGTGAAGCAGAAATCTATTTCCAGAGAGGTCTGGCCATAGTGCCGGGGCATCCGAAAATATTGGCTAATCTTGGCTGGTCAAAAGTATTGGCTGGTGAACTGACCGAAGCACAGACTCTGCTGCAGGACTCTCTGCAAATAGCACCAGATGCCATGACAACGCGTAGTAATCTGGCATTCTGCATTGCCTTGCAAGGCCGTTATGAAGAAGCGTTGGCTCTGTATGCAAGCCTCTATGGTGATTCGGTGGC
This sequence comes from Gammaproteobacteria bacterium, assembly GCA_016764875.1. Classification (GTDB taxonomy): domain Bacteria; phylum Pseudomonadota; class Gammaproteobacteria; order Pseudomonadales; family Pseudohongiellaceae; genus NORP240. The sequence goes on along the minus strand of JAESQX010000237.1, from coordinate 5,937 downwards.
AGCCAACAATGTTGGATACGCGGCAATAATTCGTGACGATTTCAGCATGGCTCGAAAATATTTGGGAGAAGCCATAGATCTCAACCCCTCCTATTATCGAAGGGCGGCAAATAATTTACTGGGCGTCAAATAGCTTACACAGGCAACGGGTAAGAAGAAATTCAGTAATCCAGGCGAACTGTTTTTCAAGTATATTCCCTTGGCTTGTTTCCCTTCGGGTAATGGTACTGTCACATTGTCATGAATTTGTAATATTCGTGAAATATAGTGCGCCATAAGTTTTAAGCGAATTAATTTACTGACATTGGAGACCGCTACATGAACATTCCACGAAAGCTACTGATATCAACAATACCGTTTTTACTATTCGGGCAGGCCTTGGCACAAGATACCCCGAATCTGGAATTCGGAGGTCGATTACAGGGCGATATGACCAACTACGATAACGACAAATTCCAATACACTGATGGCAGTGAATTACGGCGAGCCAGGCTTTTTATCCGTGGCGATCTTGCTGAAAACTGGGACTACAAGTTACAGTTTGATTTTGCCCCCGATAATACCGAACTCAAGGATGGATACATACGCTACAGTGGAATCAAAAACTCACGCATTACGTTTGGTAATTTCAAGCAGTTTTCCAGCCTTGAGGATTTAACCAGCTCCAACAACATCACTTTTACCGAGCGCGCCCTGCCTATATCTCTGGTAACAAGCAGGCGGATGGGCATCGGGTACCAAACCTGGAATGATAGTTTCAATTTTGGTATATCGGCATTTGGTAACGAGGCCAACAACAAGGCGCGAGGTAGCGGCGTAGCTACTCGTTTCGCCTACCGGCCCCAGCTGGGCGATGATATCGTGCTGCACCTGGGTATCAATGCCGCATGGGAAGAGCCGGATGGTGATTCAGTGCGTCGCCGGGAAAGACCTGAATCTCACCAGGACAGTCATCGGATAGTGGATACCGGTACCATTTCAGGTGTTGATAGTTTCAACAAAATCGGTCTGGAAGGGGTTTATGTTAATGGCCGGTTTTCTGCGCAATCAGAATTTGTCAGACAGGATATTCAGCGGGATATCGGCTCAGATGTATCTCTTGACAGTTACTATGCCTATGTCAGTTATTTCCTGACCGATGACAGCCGGCCTTACAGTAGCAGCAATGCCGGGTTCGGAACATTGACTCCTTCGTCTGAAAAAGGGGCCTGGGAAATAGCTGCACGGGTCAGTAATCTCGATTTAACCGACGGAAATATAGCCGGTGGTGAAGTTGATATCATTACTATTGGTCTGAATTACTATATGAATAAGGATTTGCGTTTTACCGCAAACTACATCATGGCCGACTCGGACAAGGTTGCCGGCAATGATGATCCAAATGCAATACAATTGCGTATTCGATACACGTTCTAATCTGGATTGGCGGTGGTGAAAGCAGTATTAAATAGAGCCTCTCCATCTATTGCTGAGTACTGAAAAGCTATCCTCATTTGGAAAATTCCCGCCCTGATTGCAGCGCGGGAATTTTTTTAGTTGTCGATAAATATCCTCATCCTTCGTGGTCCTGGTCTGGACTGTAACTCACTAATATGGCAACAGGTTTTCTGGTCAATTCCTGCTGTATTTTTCCTATAGTTTGGTTGTGCCACGTTTGATTGATCCTGGTCAACCTCGTATCTTGTGTTCGACCTTAAACTGAGGAATTACAGGTACTATTTAGAGGAGAATGTTTAATGACCGTACTTAAGAAAATATTCGTTGTCATCGATCCGACAACGGATAACCAGACTGCACTGGCCAGCGCTATGCAAATCGCAAGCCGAAGTGAGACCGTTACATTGCATGTGTATGAAGCCGTATACAGCAGCGGAACCAACACCGATGTGGATGCGCTACAACGTGTAGAGCTGGCACGTCATCGGGCCTGGGTGGAGTCACTGGTAGAACCGATTCGGGCTCAGGGGAAGCAGGTTGAAGTCGAGATTGAGTGGACGAGCGATTGGCGTGAGGCTCTTGTTCCGGCGGCCAAGAGAGCCGCTGCCGATCTGGTGGTCAAGGCCGCAAGTGAACGAAGTGGTTCCCGCAGACGAATGCTGAAGAAATCGGATTGGACTCTGTTACGGAATTCACTTTGCCCAGTGTATCTGATCAAAAATGATGTTCTGCAAGATGGTGCCAAAGTGCTGGTCGCACTTGATATTGCCCGGGAAGATGAATTGCACAGTAAACTCAACGAGCGGGTGATTCAGTTCGGGCAAGCCTTCGCTAAAGCCATTCCTGATAGCGCCTTGCATGCCGTTAATGCCTACGCAGACTCTGACAATTTCGTCTACCAGCCCGATCTGGCTGATAAAGTAGGTATTGAACGTACCGATGCCCATACCATTGAAGGTGTACCTGAAAAGGTAATTCCCGACGTCGCAGAGGAAATAGATGCTGGCATAGTTATTATCGGTACAGCCTCACGGGACGGGCTTAAAGGAGCGGTTATTGGTAACACTGTAGAAAAAATCCTGGATGCCATACACACAAATATTCTTACGGTTACCGCACAGTAGAATATGAGAAAATAGGTAATGCATAAAGGGGGCAGATGCCCCTTTATGCGACCGGTTCAGATGTCTGATTTCATTGTGTCGGAGTTTGTGGTCAGAGAATCGAGGTGATTCCGGACTATTTTGCTTTCTTTAGTACCAAAAATAAGGCTTTATTTTTACCCGGCTGCCATTTGTGGTCTATTTCAAATCCGGCATTCGTCATGCTTGTTTCCAATTCCCCTGCGGTAAAAACCCGGACCAATGGCATAAGGCGGAAAAATTTCCCTATCGGTGCGATAATTTTAAAAAGCTTCATAAAATCCCCAAGGCATGCTGTGCTGGAAATAAAAATACCGCCCGGCTTGAGTAATTTATAAGCCTTGGCAATAACCTCTTCCTTGTTGTCCAGTAAATGCAAAATATTAAGCCCTAAAATCAGATCCAGAGATTGGTCAGGCAGATTGAATTCTTCAATCGTGCTACATCCAAATGTGATATTCCGGATATTTTCCTGGTCAGCTTTGTCTTTGGCAATTTCAATCATTTTTGGCGAAAAATCAATTGCATGAATATGTTTCACGTAGGGTGCATGTGCGATGGCTGCTGAGCCTGTTCCACAGGCAAACTCTAACACCTGCGCATCCGGGTGGAGATATTGACGCGTGATTTGAAGTTTCTTCTGATAAGCGGCCTCGTCGGTAACAGGTCGCTTCGAATAGCGCTCTGCAATTTTGTCCCAGAATTTGGCTGATTGATTCATTATAATTACCGCTTTCGCCTGTGCAGGTGCTGGAGTGTGGAGAGACGATACTTTCCAGGCACCTTATGTGGCAACCTTATTTGTACCTATTTCGAAGTATGAGCGAACTTTGCAAATATTTCAGCGCCCGTCATATCATTTGTTGTATTTGAAAAACTATAAAATGAAGGTTTCTCATCAATAAACACCTGATTATCAAAAACGAGCCTGTCGTCATTGCCGAACAATCCTACGGACACCATGTATTCCTGGCTGGATTTTAATCTGTAAAATAAATGACTTCCGCACTTGGCGCAAAACCCGCGGTCAGCCCAATTGGATGAAGAAAAGACCGTTATATGCTCCTCTCCGGCAAATGAGACCTTCGATCCACAATTAACCTCCATGAAGGGAGCCCCTCCCCACTTTCGGCACATGCCGCAGTGACAAGCACCTACATTCGGGTTCATATTTTCCACTTCGATTTGAACCAGACCGCAAAGACAACTTCCTGTGGATGGTTTGATGTCTGTCATTTATCTCTCCTTGGCGGGAATGAGTTAAGTCGCAAAAAATATCTTTCTCACATTCCAGAGGCGTGAACAGTTGAAAAGAAGGCGGCGTCAGCCCGTCCGTATGTAAGGAATACCCTCGGGCACCCCAATGTATTTGGAAAGATGGAATTTATGTACTGGGCTGAGTACCGATGTATGAACCTTACATCAACAAATCTGTATCAGACACTCCGGTGACCCCAATCAGGGTTATGGAATCTCCAGTACTCAGATCCACAACTGTATCAAAAATTCCATCACTTCCCACATCAACTTCACTAAGTGTTGATATGGCAACACCATCCACCAGACTCAACAGGTCCTGGGCAGGGTCAAAATCGGTAATAGTGTCGTTGCCTTCATTCAAGCCATAGACGAAAGCATCGGCACCGCCACCTCCAGAGAGGACGTTGTCACCGCTATCACCTCTGAGGTTATCATCAAAGGCAGAGCCAATAATGTTCTCAATGCTAATCAGGGAGTCTGTGTTTCCCCAGCCATCGGTGACAGAGACAGGGTCAATGGCGGAAAGGTCAACAACTACGCCAACGCCATTGTTCTCGCTGTAATCTGCGGTATCGATGCCATCTCCACCATCGAGGGTGTCGTCACCCGCGGCTCCTTCCAGAACATCATTGCCCGATCCGCCGAGCAGATGGTTATTATTTCCATCGCCTATTAGTAAATCGTCCCCACCACCACCTTGCACATTCTCAATACCAAGAATCGTGTCGTCGTACGTACCATTGCGTCCTTTATCGGCTTTCTCTAATGCCAAATCGACTTCAACGGGATTACCGCCGCCTAAATATTGCAGGGTATCTGTACCTAAACCACCATCAACCGTGTCTGAACCACGGAATAAAAAAATTAAATTATCGCCATCATTACCGGTTATGCTGTCATTACCCATACTGCCAATTACGCCTTCAATATCTATCAGCGTGTCAATGTCACTTTCAAAACCTTCCTGGTTATTGGACACGGTAATGCTATCGCCTGTACCCGGATCCCAATCGATGGTAAAACCTGCATTGCCTGACTCACGACCAGCAGAGATATAACTAACAGCATCACGCTCAGATCCGCCATCAATGACATTTGCCACAGAGTTGGCCCAGATGACGTCAACAAAATCGCTGCCCACCACATTCTCAATGTTCATCAGTGTATCGCTTTCACGTACACCTAGAACCGTTACACTATTAATGAGATCCCGATCCTGTGCCAGGTTGTTGACGAGATGTATATTCATACCGTAAGTACGATCACTGTAATCAACAGTGTCTATGCCAGCGCCGCCATCAAGTGAATCATCTCCATCGCCACCGGTCAGGGTGTCATCACCCTCACCTGCATAGAGGGTGTCATTACCCGCACCACCGTCCAGAGAATCGTTGCCAGCGCGACTGTCAAGGGTGTCATCTCCGTCGCCACCGATCAGTGTGTCATCGCCGCTGCCGCTGATCAGGTCATTGTTCGCACTGTCTCCGATCAGATGTGCCGTATCGCCACTCTCAATTACTACCTTTTCAAACCCGGCGATGGTGTCAGTCGCACCAACGTTGGTACTGCTGGCTGTTCCTGCTGCCAGGTCAACGGTGATAGTCCCGCCGGAAGCAAAGTAGGTCAATTCATCAAAACCACCGCCTCCAACAAGAGTGTTACCTCCTACCCAGTCAGCAATAAGATTATCCTGGGCATCACCGGTGATGCTGTCTGCATAGATTGAACCTGCCACGACCTCTATTGAGATGAGCGTATCGAGATCATCCCAGCCATCGGTGGCCATGCCCGTCAGAAGACTGACTGTTACAGAACCAGGATCCTCCCGGTAGTCCGCTACATCGAAGATGCCAACACCGCCATTGAGCGTGTCATTACCCGCCACCGGCCAGAAGGTCATTCTCACCCTCTCCACCATCGAGAGTGTCGTCACCCGCGGCTCCTTCCAGAACATCATTGCCAGCACCACCGTCCAGAGAGTTATCGCCATCATCACCAGTCAGCGTGTCATTAAAGGCAGAACCAATAACGTTCTCAATGCTAATCAGGGAGTCTGTGTTTCCCCAGCCATCGGTGACAGAGACAGGGTCGATGGTGG
>JAESQX010000236.1 GCA_016764875.1 Gammaproteobacteria bacterium | reverse complement strand
CTGTTACCAAATCAAAATTTAACCAGGTGGAACAATGAAATTAATAACACCAACGAAATTAATGCGAAAAGAACCAAAGATGTTTGGTTTTTTAATACTGCTCTGGTGCGGCTTATTTGCCGGCCAGACTATAGCTCAATCCAGTCATGAGGTGACGGCTGAGATGGTGGAAACCTGGATGACGGAATTGTCCAACTGGGGTCGCTGGGGTGCCGAAGACGAGCTTGGTGCGCTTAACCTTATTACACCCGAAATCCGGGTGCAGGCAGCACAACTGGTACGTAGTGGTGTATCGGTTTCTCTGGCGCATAATTACAGCCAGGGTGTTGGTGACAATCCTGAGCCGCCCTTTGATCATCACTTAACTGGTGGCGGTGATCAGGGGCCTTTTTTTATGGAGCGTGTATCATTTTCTTTTCATGGTGGGCTCCACACCCACATGGATGCGTTATGCCATATGTTCCACAAGGGAAAAATGTATAACGGTTTCCCACAGGAGGCGGTTGATGAGACAGGTTGCAGCAAACTGGGGATAACAGCGCCGAAGCAGGGAATTATGACCCGGGGTGTATTAATGGATATTGCGAAATTGAAGGGGGTAGACTACCTCGCTCCAGGCACACCAATATATGTTGAAGATCTCGAAGCCTGGGAACAACAAACCGGCTTGATGGTACGCTCCGGTGATGTGCTTCTGGTGCGCACCGGTCGCTGGGCGACCCCCGAAGGCGCAGGACAGGGAACAGTTGGATTACATGCCTCGGTCGCTCCCTGGTTAAAAGAACGGGGGGTGGTTATGATTGGTGGAGATTATTTCAATGACGTGACGCCGTCCGGGGTTGAGGGTGTGGCGTTACCCATTCATCAGCTGGCGCTGGTGGCTATGGGTATCTGGTTGTTTGACAACCTGGATCTGGAAGCTCTGGCAGTAGAAGCCACCACACAACAGCGCTGGGAGTTCTTACTCACCGGCGCACCAATACCGGTTGAAGGTGGGACCGGTTCGCCCTTTAATCCCATTGCAACATTTTAATCGCGAAATTTATATTGTGATTCTTATTCATGCACAGGAAAGCAAATGCAAAAAATAGGTTGTAAAGGTAATGGTAAATCTTGTTCAAGAGTCGACTCCCGGGCATCATTAATCGCGGTAATGTCAGCCCTTATGCTGCTGACAGTTTTACCTTTCAGCACCAGGGTGAATGCGGAGCAGGTTCCGCAGTTCCAGCTCGATTCGCTGTGGCCAAAGTTACCCCTTGGTGATAACTGGCTCACCGGAGGGTTAGGGGGAATGTGTATCGACGATCGGAATCATGTTTTTCTTCTCAATCGTCAGAATGTAGCGCCGGGGGAACTCGATGGTGCGAAGCTGGCACCCCCGATAATTGAATTGGACTCCGATGGTAACGTAGTGCGCGGCTGGGGAGATCCCGAATTGCTGGGCGAAAGATTGCACGACTGCCATGTTGACCAGGACCAGAACCTTTGGATTATCGCATCAGGTACAGGGGTCGTGCAGAAGTACACCGCAGACGGCCGCGAGCTGCTAATGCAAATTGGTGAAACTGGAAAGTATGATTCCTCGGATGGTTCGCGCGAAGGACGTCCACTGAATTCTGATCGTGCCCAGTTTTTCCTGCCAGCGGCCATTGATATTGACGCAGATACGGGCGAAATTTATATAGCTGACGGTGAATTACCCGGTGGCAATCAACGGATTGCGGTATTGGATCACCAGGGTAAATTCCTGCGTCAGTGGCCGTTGCATCGCACCGAGGCTGAACGCGAGCTTACCGTATTACCTCACTGCTTGCGCGTGTCCCATGACAACCTGGTTTATGTCTGTGATCGAAGGGCAGATCGAATTCAGGTATTTGATAGCCAGGGTAAATTTATACGCAATATTGACGTCAGTTTTGAACCCGTCACCTCTCCCAAGGACCGCCGTAGCGGCGCTCGAGGTACAGCTGTAGTGTTGGCTTTTTCTGCCGACCCTGAGCAGCGCTTCCTGTATGTAGTGAATCAGAATAGCGTGATGGTAGATGTATTGAACCGTAGAACCGGGCAAATCGTATCAAGCTTCGGCGGCGGTCCCGGTCGTTATCGTGGGCAATTTACTTTACCCCATGGTATTGCAGTTGACTCCTCTGGCAATGTATACATAGCTGAACAGGAAGGCCGACGCATCCAGAAATTTACTTATTTGGGATTGGATTAAGTTACCCAATTTTTTTAGGGGAGACGGGGGCTAGTACACTCTATCCGATTCCAATTCTTCAAATCTTCAAATCTTCAAATCTTGCAATGAGGGTTTCACCGTGAAGAAATACCTGGTAATACTTTTGTTATTTTTCTCCAATGCGGCCACAGCTGATTTAAAACTCTATTTATTCGATTGTGGACATCTGTCGTTTGATGATGTCACCAATTTCGGCCTCAGCAATGATGACACTGACGTACGTGAACTGATTGTGCCCTGTTATGTAATCGAACACGAAGATGGGCGGATGCTATGGGATGCCGGCCTACCGTTGGACATGGTGAGTCCCCGAGCTCCCGGCGCCACCGCCTGGTATGAAAATTCTTTTATAGATCAGTTGGCGGCGATGGGGTTAAGCCCAGATGACTTTCGATTTGCCGCCTTTTCACATATGCATTTTGATCATGTTGGCGCCGCCAATGAATTTAAAGACTCCACCCTGCTTATCCAGGAAGTTGAATACAATGCTGCTTTTGAGCATTCTGAAGAAATTCCCATGGCCCGCGAATCGTTGTTTGAAGAACTAAAAGATTCGCAGCACATCCTTCTCAAGGGTGATTACGATGTGTTTGGCGATGGCACTGTAAAGATCATTTCGGCACCGGGACACACGCCGGGGCATCAAGCTCTTTATCTGGAATTGGAAAATTATGGGCCGCTGGTTCTATCAGGCGATCTGTATCATTTTGAAGCAACCCGAAGGTTACGCCGTACACCGGTATTTAACACTGACCCCGCCCAATCGCTTTTGTCCATGGATAAAGTAGAAGCGCTGGTGAAGGAAACCGGAGCAAAATTCTGGATCGGCCACAGTTTAGAATTGGCCAACAGCCTTAACCTGGCGCCGGCTTACTACGATTAAGTGGGGTAAACCTACAGTTATTCTGAGGTTCTCTTAATATCTGAAACCATAGGCCCGATTGCGAAAGACCCCTTTGAGGACAGCCATGAAGCCGCTTTATCTTACTCCTGTTGCGGCCATCATCATTTACCTGGGCACCATCTTACAATTTCCCTTACCAGGAACGGATATCCCACAAACCGGGCAAACTATTGCCGTTCTGTTTGCCGGTGCCGTACTTGGCAGACTGTATGGCCCGATGGCAGTCGGGCTGTATTTGCTGGCCGGCGCTGTCGGCCTGCCGGTATACAGTGACAGCGGTTCAGGCCTTGAAAATCTCTTCGGTGATAGCGCTGGATATTTCTTCGGTTTTTTAACGGGAGCCATGTTGATGGGCCATCTATCAGCCATCGGATTAACCAGCAAAGGTCTCCCTTGTTTTTTAAGCCTGTTACTGGGCCATGCTGTGATTCTGTTTTTCGGTTTTGCCTGGCTCGCCAGAAGCAATGGCATCATCACCGCTTACAATACTGGCGTAGAACCGTTTTATATTGGCTCCCTTGCAAAATCCCTGATTACTACCTTCTTAATTATGGGATTTAATGGCTTAACCCGCGACTCAAAATCCCTGTCTCGCCTCAATTAGCCACCGCTAGCATTTTTCAGGCACTACAATTCAGGTTCTTCAAGGAAATCCTGTCCGTGCACCCGTTATATCAACCTGGGTAACTTGTCCATCAGAAGATATCCCGACCCTGACTCTCATTATTCCGCCGAATGATGGCAGCCACCATCGACTTCTAACTTTCTCAATTCCCGCCACGTAATACCCCACATCAGTATCCTGCCAGGGATAAGCAGGAACCATAACGGGGTCAGTTTCTCTGGTCACGAATTGATACGTACCCGCTATCTCCACTAAATAGGATTTCACCTCTTGTTCCGTGGATCCAACGGGTAAGGCCTCGCGAACCAGATTGGGAGTTAAGACGATGCTCATTATAATTGCTAGACTCAAAGGCCCGGGAGTGACTGAAAGTGACATATATTCAAACCTTCGTTATCTTGGTTTTGATTCTGATTGAACCTGGTGCTAACTGACAGGTTCTGTTCTATGAAAAAATTACTAATTTCGTACTAAGGTGCCTCTAGCACTTTTTTCCAGCCCGGAGCGTAGGGTATTGCCCTGGGTCTCGTACCTGTAATTTTTTCTACGACCTGAAATGCGTAAGAATTGCTGTTTTGCGTCAATAATTCATAATCGATGTTTGCAACATTTGTATCGATGGCAAATGTAGCAAACAACCCTTGGTATATAATCGCCGGGCCCGGAATGAGTCCAACCTCCTGTCTAAACAATATTGATTTACCAAAATCCGCAAATTCTTGAGCACTGCCAGGGTTCACAAAAAACTGTGCTTCCAGTTCACCAAATACTCCGTATGTTGGGAATAATTCTGGACCACCTCTTGTTACATACCGATCGCCGGATGATGATGTGATAACCACATAGGCATGTCGAGCCAGTGGCGGTACTCCGGCTAATCCAATATCCGTGTATACCAATTCCAGCCGATGAAAACCAACCGGCGGAAGAAGCGAATCCTGATCCGCCCCGGCACCAGTTTGAATCTGCCAAAGCACTCTTATTTTATTAATAATTCCCGGCTCATCAATTACTCCAGCAGAAACCCCGAAAAATTCCTCTATTATCTGCCAGATATCAGCAGGGATTGTACTGTACTCCCCTTTCGTCAAATAATTACCCAGATATCCACTGACATCCATAGCATCTTGACTGAAAACCGAATAGTCAGGCACTTGTTCTTCTTCTCTATCTGCACAAAAGACATGTAGCCCCGTTGCAACCCCGGGCGCGTCACTAAACATTATATAACCCGACGCATCATAAACCGGATTTACAACGTCGCTACTAACACCGTCGAATACAAACCATACATCACGAGTCGCCAGGCAGTAACCACTCAGAAACGATAACCATGCATAATCAGTGTAGGCTGCAAATCCGGCATATAGAATATCCACGTTAATTTCCCGCCCTGTCCCAACCAGCGGAGCATTGTTGTCAAAATATTTTGGATCGTTCAGGTAACTATTCAACTGGCTGTAAAATTCTTTAAACTCCTGGTCTATTTCTTTAATTTCCAGAGGATCACTTGCGGGAATGTCAACCGCATAAATAATGGTGTCAAGTCTTCCCGGGATTATGGACGTACCTTCCAGCCCTTTGATTACCATATCAAAAACCCCATCACCATTGATGTCAGCAATCTCGTACGGCACTTGAGATATATGCACGTTTAGTGCATCAAAATCTGCCTGGGTTGGATTAGTTCTTATTTGATAAAAATCTCCTGATTCTGGAACAGCGTCTGGCTCCAGTATAAAAGCATTTACTCCGGCAACATTCCCATCACTTCCATCTCTGACTACGAGAATGTCATCCCTACCTGCCGCCCCAAATATATTGTAGCTATAATCAAAACCAGTTAACGCAAGACTGGACTCACTCACTAATAGAGTTTGCTCTAATGTGGCAGAGGGCCCATTGGAGTTATAGCAGGTCAAATTCAGTGAAACCGCACCTGATATAAAGGTTCCTGCTGTTATAGTGGCGCTCCCGGATGCGGCAGAATAGGATGTGCCCAGAGGCGACAAAGAGCAAGTATCCGCGTTGGAAGATACCCCCCAATTTATCACAACATTCTGAGCGTCCGTAACAGCGGCAGGATTGACAGAAAAGCTGGAAAGAACCGGCGGTGAGGAATTCGCCAGTACGGTCAATGTATAGTGAATGGTAGGCGTATCTCCGCCTGGCCCAGTACAATAAATACTCCCTGCATAATCACCTGGTTGAAGAATACCGCCGGGAATAAAAAAGGTGAATGACGGCAAATACTGTGTTGGGTCTCCTTCGATGGTGCAGTAAGTTGTATTGATAGAGTTCCATGTTGAACTCACCGATTCGTTTTCATATATGGTCGTGGCTGATAATTTGAACAGGGTTATTTGCGGCGCAGCCATTACTTCAACCGTATGCCCTCCGTCTTCTATGCAAATATATTCATTAATCCCCTCCATATATACACAGATACTTAATTCATAGAAATAGCTGCCCTGGGGTTTGTTAACAACATCAAATGAAAAATCGCACCCTTGAAATATCACATTGGAATATTCTGTAAGCACGTAGTAATCGCTACCGCAATTCCCCGTATTTAACCCGTCCCAACTCAACGTATACGAACCTGTTGACGAAGTAGTTGGACCCGTCAACCCCAGAATTCCGGCAGCTGCCGACCCTGAGAATGCTAGCATTGCAATAAAAATACTTGTCTGAATAAAATGCCAAATTGCACTAGTAGTTTTTTTCATGATTCAATCCCTGATGTTGTTGCAACGTCAATGATCCCTATTGACTGCTGTTAGATAGAGTATTTCTTTCCGGTTCGGTATTTTCGATTATTACAGTGTAGTTGTCGAAATCGAAAAACACCTACCCAGTGCTGAAAATCACGATTGCGGATTCTATCAATCCCGCCTAACCATTACTGAAAACGCGCCGAAGTATTAATCTGTAGATTACGGTTTTTGTGGGTGTCCCATTTTAGTAGAGAGGAAATTCCGTGGAAAAACTATCCTCCGCCTTTATTGATTCTTGCAGGATAGACAACGGCCTTTTATTGCGTGGCGAAAACATGTCTCGTATTGAGACCTTTGTTGATGCGGCTTT
>JAESQX010000235.1 GCA_016764875.1 Gammaproteobacteria bacterium | reverse complement strand
CCAAATCTTTGCTGGTTAATTTCCTCATAGCGAATTACTGATGCCTGTTCAGCTTCTCATACAGAGCGGTTGCTTTTAAAGTTACCTGCTTCCAGAATTGTGCATCCTCTTCCAGTGTCTCACGCAGGCCTTTGCCTTTATAGGTACACATAAAGCGAAACAGGTCTCGCTGGGTCAGCCCTATTTCCATACAGGAAAAATACAAACCGGCGATGTCTTTTTCAATCCATCTACTACCAAGATTTTCCTTTATCAGCGCACGGTGTAAATCGATAAGTGAAAGGCGGGATTTCAAATTGATGAATTCCCCGTCACCACCCTTATGCAACAAGAAATGGCAAATATAGAAATCCCGGTGGCAGATGCCATTAGTGTGCATGGCTCTTGCGGCACGGGCGACTTTATAGATTAATCCGGACTTTACTGCGAAAGCGGGTGTCTGATCAGGCCATCGGGCACAGAATTCTTCGAGGCTAACCGTGTTGTGAAGGTCTTCTGTGATAATAAATGATTGCAACGCGGCCGGACTTAGGCCCCTTTTCCCATAGGCAACCACTGTCATGGTATCTATGCTGAGATCGTGTAACCGATTTACTGCATTCCATTCGTTCTCTGCACTGGTGATCGGCAATCTTAATTGCAATATATTTTTAAATATTTCAGCCCAGCCGACACCAAAATGCATCTTCAGGAAATAACTTCTGCCATCCAGAGAAAACTGCAGGGTCTTTCTGTTTTTTACCTCCCGGTAAATCTTGCCTTCAATTGCCTGAACAAGCTTGAAAGGATCCTGCCCCTGCCAGGTTTTACTGAATTCGTCATTGAGGTAAAGCATTACGAAACCTGTGCCTCTTGCCCAAATTGTTCGATAAAGTCGGTGGCCACCTTTGCCAGGGAGTAAAGCTCCTCCTGTTTGCCATACTCAAGCCCGTTATTGATCCACTGCTCCCGCTCAGGCGATGTGAGAATCTCCACCAGTTTTTCATTAAGCTGTGTTTGCTCGAAGGGCTCATCACAAACCAATCCGGAGCCTGCCTTTTCAATATGCCCGGCATAACCACAGGTGCTTGTGGTCAGTACCGGCAAACCGGAAATTGTAGCTTCAAGCAGCACATAGCCGGCACTTTCACTGTAAGCAGGGTGCAGCAACAGATCTGCTCCTAACAGAAACCGGGGAATATCGTCTCGGCCGGGTAATACCGTAAACCGATCCTCAATACCCAGCTGGTTTGCCAATTTCCTGTATCGATTCGGCTTATCCTGACCCACCAGGAAATATTTGACTCGACGGCGAATATCGTCAGGTAATGCCGCGATAGCCCTTATGGATCTACTCACCCCCTTAACTTTAAAACCTGAGCCAATCTGAATAATAAGCAGATCCGAATCCTTCAAATTAAATTCCTTGCGAAACTTTTTCCGAATAACCGGAGCGGCATCAGTCACCATTCGATCACGATCGATACCCGGTGGTACCTGATACATTCTTGCACCGCAATCAGGATAGTATTTTTCGAAAGCTTTACGTTGTAACGATGAAAGAATCAATACCCGGGTTTTATTATCACTGGCAAAAACCGCTTCTTCATATTTTTTAAAATGCCGATACCTGGAGGTAAATCGATAATATAAACCACGCTGATTTTCAGCCTTATCGGCAAAACAGGGGTCTGCGGCAAAATAAACATCAAGCCCGGGCATTTTATTAAACCCTATTACTACATCACAGGGATCATCTTTAAGATCATTATGAACCCACTGGGTAAAATGCCGGTAACGCCCGAGACGACTAATTGAAGAATTCGGTACAAACTTGATAGTCGCTCCGTCAAGTAGGTCTCCTTGCCATTTCAAGGTATAAACAACAACCTGGTGGCCCCGCTCAACACAGACCTGCACAATCCGATGAAAGTCCCTCTGTTGCCCACCGTAAGGAAAATAGGAATAGATCAGAAACCCAAGTTTCATGACACACCCGAATCATCAATCAGTTGTTTGAATTTTTGCCAGACTATCTCGGGCGTCTGCCTGGAAAAACAGGCCGGAAATACCGGAAATGAATTCCCATCGTAGTCACCAGAAATTTCAGGGCCGGAATAGGCACAGGTTTTTTTCATACAGGGGGCGCAATCGAATTTAGATTTCAGATGTATTTGCGACGCTCCGAATGTTCCGGATAACCCTGGGTCTGTAGGCCCATAAAGTGACAGTGTCGGCGTAGATAATGCCGCCGCCAGATGGCCCAGGCCAGTATCAACGGCGATAACCCCGGCCGACCTGGCAATGTGCATGGCAAGTCCAGTCAATGATTGCCGCGGTAAAATGTCGATAGCTTTGTTGTCACCTGCGATAAAGGTTGCCCGCGCCTTTTCTGATTCATCACCCCAGGGCAGTAGCACCTTGTAACCGGCCTCAGTGGCTATCAACCCAAGTTGACGCCAGTATTGGTCCGGCCAGTGTTTCGTTTTCCAGGTTGTCCCATGCAGGAATACCAGCTGCTTTTCTTTTGGCTCATTTTCTTTTATACCAATACGTTTAAATTCCAACCCGTAATCTACATGGCTTTTATCGTACTCGTATTTGAAAATTCGTGAAAAAAGTTCGCGGATCCGGTCAACAGCATGCTCCGACCATGACACCGAATACACCTTATTATAGAAAATTGTGGCCAGCGGTTCCTTTATCGTGCGACTGCTTAACCCGATGGTCAGGCCCTTGGACATCCGGCTTACTATGCCGCTTTTGATTAATCCCTGGGCATCAATAACCAGGTCGTAGTCTACATTCTGCAGCTGTTTCCTGAACCTGCCCACATCTGAGTTAATAAAGGTTTTTATCCAATTTCGACGCCAGCGCCTGATAGCAACTGGAATCACCGACTCTACGGCAGGATGCCAGGCAGGAATTTCGGTAAATTTTTCTTCAACAACCCAGTCAAATACGAGGTCTCTATTGGCCCGTTTTGCATCGGTGATGGCAGGAAGCGTATGTATGACATCGCCCAGGGAAGAAACTTTTACTATTAAGACTCGCAACTGCTTGAAACTCCGGAGTTCAATTACATTTCTGTCAGTTTACTCAACTCTTTATAAACCCTTTCGGCTGAGATCTCGGTCAGGCAGCGCTTGTGCCCGAGGGGACAAATTCTTTTAAAGCAGGGCCGACAGGCTATGTCTGTAGTGAGGGATTTTACCCTGTCTGCCATAGGAGGTGTAAAGTCCGGCGAAGTGGAGCCATATAGAGCAACAACGGGACAGCCTACGGCGGCCGCAATATGCATTAGACCCGAGTCATTGCTGACAACGGCCCCCGCCAGATAAAGCAGGTCGACGACTTGGCTTAATGAAGTATTCCCGGTCACATTGACGCAGGAAGAGCGCGTGTTCAGGTCGATTTGATCAAAAATTTCAGTAGCAACTTCACGGTCATTGGCAGAGCCGATTATCCAGATCTTCCACTCATTGGCAGAGGCAATTTCGCACAGCCGGGCATAATGGCTGGCCGGCCACTGTTTGGCCTCACCGAATTCTGCCCCGGGACAGATCGCCAGAATTTTATTGTCGCAATCCAGGTTCAATTCCCGGGCTGTTTTTCGTGCGTGAATGGAGTCACTGTGAAGATCAGGTCTGGGTATATCTGTAATCAGCCCGGCTCCCGGGACCAGGCCCAGGGCCAGAAAACGCTGCACCATCAGCGGGTATTTGCCGGGGTCCAGCTTTCTACAATCGGTCAATAGCATATTGCGAAATTCACCTTGCCAGCCAGTTCGCTGCCCAACACCGGCGAAAAAGGGAATCAGAGCCGACTTGAAAGAATTCGGTAGAATAATGGCGCTATCAAACTGACCTTTAAGTTTCCTTGCAAACTCTCTTCGGCGTAATAGCTTTAACTCCCCGTGGCCGAATGGCAATTCTATGGCGTGGTCAACTTCCGGCATACGCGCCAGCAGCGCCTGGCTCCACGATGGAGCCAGAACTGTGATTTCCATGTCGTCATGAATTTGGCGCAACAGCTTAAGCAGGGATTGTGCCATGACCGTATCACCCACCCAGGAAGGACCAACAATTAGCATTCGATTGATACGCTGGTCATTGCTCATGGTTGGTTACCTGAATATCAATCTCCGCTCAGGGCCTGGGAACACAATCGAACACCTTGTCCCAGATTGCGGTTACCGAACACTGCAGCTGTCGAAGATTCTCCAGCGATGGCAATCCCTCTTCGGTTTGCAACGCAATCTGGTGTGTGGCGGATCTGAAACCGAGATAAGCCTTAATGAGCGTGTTCATATCATCTTCATGGAGCAACTGACACTCTCGCGCCACCTCCAGTATTCTAAAATTATCCGTGTAGCTCAGCAATTCTTCATACCGATGCGAGTGTGCCAATACCAGGTACTGCACCAGGAATTCGATATCAACTATTCCGCCCTTCCCCTGTTTGATTTCAAAAGAGATTTTGTCCAGGGATGAAGATGATTTGCTGGTGAGTTCTTTGCGCATCCGTTCACGCATGGTAATTACTTCTTCTGCAAGCGTTCCAATGTCTCTTTGCCGGGTCAATATCTGTTTTCTCACTTGCAGAAATTTTTCCAGCAACGGCGCATTCCCTACAACACCCCGCGCCCTTACCAGGGCCTGATGCTCCCAGGTCCATGCCTTTTCCTGTTGGTATTCAAGAAACGATTCTATTGAGCTGACCAATAGACCGGAATCCCCCGAAGGCCGAAGCCGCATGTCTACTTCATAGAGCTCGCCCGACATCGTGTAAGTGCCAAGTATGGTTATAATTCGCTGCGCCATCTTGATATAAAAAGCCCTGCTATTAATCGATTTTTGTGCGCCAGTTACAACAGTGTCTTTATCCAAAGACCCCTGATGTAGAAACACCAGATCAAGGTCCGAGTTATAGCTAAGCTCAATACCTCCAAGTTTTCCATAGCCCACTATGGCGAATTCAGGTTCACCGTACTTGCCATCGGTATGAACGGGATAACCGTGCCTGGAAACCAGGTGCTGCCAGGACAGGGCAAGCACGGCATCAAGGATTACTTCAGCGGTGAAAGTTAGATAGTCACTTACTTTCATCAAGGGCATTTCCCCGGATACTTCCGCCGCAATTACCTGTAACAAATGTGCCTGCTTAAAATAACGCAGGCAATTCAGTTGCTCCTCAAAATTTTCCTCGTCTATTCTTATTAACTGCGCATTAAGTTCATCCGCCAGAGAGCGTTTATCAGGAGGTTCATTGAGCACATGTAGCAACTCATCAAGCAATACCGGGTATTTGCTTAAGTATTCCGAGATAAGGGGACTTTGCGTGCAATAAAGCACCAGCTGCTTCAATGCCTGTGGATTTTCCAGCAGTAACACCAGATAGGCCGTGCGCCGACTGACGGCCTCTACCAATGGCATCACTCTACTCAGGCACAAGCTGGGTTTGTCCGATCCGCTTACGGCATCAAGCAGCACCGGCATAAAAATATTCAGGCGGTTTCGACTTTGTTCACCAAGAATCAGCCATTTCTTATTCTTGCGGAATTGTTGTATACGCTCAAGACTGCCGTCGGCGTCCTCGAATCCGGCCTTTACCAACATTTGCAGGGCGTCATCGCCAGTTATTTCCAGATTCCACAAAGGGGCCCAATCGTCTGCTTGTTGTTTTGCCTCATCTGACTCGTCTTCTGTTCTCAATACGTCGCGAAAATGCTCGCTTACAACGCTCCGTTTCTGGTTCAAAGCGTCCAGCAATTCATCCCAGTCCTGACAGCCCATTGCAATAGCAATTCTCAATTGCTGTTGCGGATTTGTGGGCAGGCTTTGAGTCTGCTGATTTGCCAGTGCCTGCAGCCGGTGTTCAAGATTGCGAAGAAACTCGTAAGCTGACAGAAGGTCTCCGGCCGCCGACTCTGGCAGGTAGCCTCCCTGAACCAGATTAGCAAAGGCCTGAACGATTGATGGTTGCTGTAATGAACTGTCACGGCCACCATATACCAGTTGTAGCGCCTGTATTATGAATTCCACCTCGCGGATTCCACCTGGGCCAAGTTTTATATCGGTCAACTGCTTGCCGCGCCTGGCCTGCTTATCGATCTGTGATTTCATATCACGTAACGATTCAAACATGGCAAAATCAAGATAGCGTCTATAAACAAAAGGCTTCAGCCTTTTCAGTAACTGCTTTCCTTGCGAGATATTTCCAGCCACGATACGGGCCTTGATAAACGCATAACGTTCCCAGTCTCGTCCCTGGTTCTGGTAATAATCTTCCATGGCGTCAAAGTTCAACACCAGTGCCCCTTCACTCCCGTAGGGACGAAGCCGCATGTCCATGCGAAAGACAAAACCTTGTTCGGTGGTACTGTCCAGGGCATCAATCAAGCGCTGCCCAATTCGAGTAAAAAATTGCTGATTGGTCAACGGTTCAACATCGTTTCCGGTAGGTTCCGTGTTACCCACGGATTGATAGGCAAAAATCAGATCAATGTCGGAGGAAACATTAAGTTCCCTGGCCCCGAGTTTGCCCATTCCGATCACCACCATCGACTGGGTTTTCCCGTCAGCCATGGGCTGACCCCACTGCTTTGTACCCCAGCAATGAAGCAAATCCAGTGTCACCTGCAATGAGGCGTCCGCCAGTTCAGACATCTGATTACAAACCTCATGCACGTTTGTATAACCACAGATATCACGCCAGATTATGAGGATAAATTCCAGTCGGTAAAAATAACGTAATCGCGATTTAAGCTGTTCGAATCCCGTCTTGTAATCATCGTCCTTCAGGGAGCCCAAAGCTGATTCCAGGCGTTCCTGGTAGTTCGTAATTTCGGATTCGCGCCGGGAATAAATACCTGACAGAAGATCAGGATTGGACAGAATCGCGTTGGCAACGAAGTCACTGGCGGCCCAGACGCGAGCTGTTTCTTGTGAAAATTTCTTATCATCGAAGAATAGCTGACTCAGCCCTTTATTTTCGAAATCAGGATGCTCCGCCAGTCGCTGCCAAAATCGTGAAACAATCTCTTGTAGTTGATCAGGGAGCCCCTGTGCACCACACATCCGTGATTGTTCGCGATTCATTTTACTGTTCAGGCCTCACTCTTAACGTCTGGTTAGTCAGAACCACCCCCGGTAAGGTTTTATGGGGCGGTAATGACGAGCCCAAGTGTATACTTGGTGTCACGCCGAATAAAGCAGGACGAACTTAGGGGCAGGAATCGCCCAGGCAGGAATAATAGAAGAGCGGGAATGTATTACCCGGTTAATCAACCAGCTTGACCCAGTCTCCTTTTTCCGGAAGGCCCCTGGGGTAGTAACCATTTAACAAGCGTAAAGTTTCTTCCGGATAACTGGCGAGTTTGCTGTCACGTGCCACGGTGGCAAAATCAAAAAATTCACTGGCCTGAACATACGTTATTTTCAGCTCACTACCGGGTGTAATTTCACTTCGCTGTATTGCTCGGAAGGTGCGAATTGAAGCCAGCAACTGCCGGTCGATTTCTTCTGCTGCTTCGATGTTACTAATGCTGCCCCGCAATATAAAAACGCGCGCTCCCATATAAATAACCGCCACACGTTCCATACCACCATCTTCAGTTTCAACTACCCCTGTGTGACCCAGCAATCGATATTGCGACAGCGCTCCAGATTTTTGTAGATTCTTAATACCGAGTTTCTCTGCGATAAATACACGGGGTTCGATATTATCCTGTAATCGCTGCGCGCTAACATTAAGCGAATCATTATCAACGCCTACCGCTGTCACTGTTGTGGTGGTCTCTGAAACCTCCCACTGGTCGGGAAATATCATGGTGTAACTCAAGAGGGTCTGATAATACCGATTTCGGTCGTCCCTGGATTGAGAGGCTCTACTGACGCCGATCAATAATCCTTCAAGCTGGTTTCGAAAGTTCTCGTCATCAACTTCCAGAACCTGGTCGGAATCCAGCTTACCCGCATTAGCGATGGCCTGTTGCAAGCGGGTATCATTTCGCGGATGGGACGCGAACAAACCATGGTAGCCTCCTCCTTCGCCAGTCACCCGACGTTTGAAATCTTCCTGGTTTTTCAGCGTTGTAATGACTTCTATCATGGCCGCCGGGTCGTAGCCCGCTTTGTATAAATAGTCTGCCCCGAGACTGTCCGCTTCCAATTCAGCATCCCGCCCATATCCACTGAGCCCGGCCTGGGCCCAGATCGAAGTCACCTCACTTATTTGTGAACCAATATAGCCACTTCCTGTAGCCACCGCCGCCACGACTCCCCCCACTGACGATACTACATTGGCCACCTTGCCCCGGGCGTGTTGTTGCACCCCGTGACGGGCCGTTATATGGCCTATTTCGTGGGCTAAAACCGCCGCCAGTTCGGCTTCGGAATTAGTATAGGTAAGCAACCCACGATTAATGTATACATAGCCCCCGGGTAATGCAAACGCGTTAATTTCCGGGCTGTCGATAATGGTAAATTGATAATCCAGGTCATCACGGTGGCTTACCCCGACGATGCGATTGCCAACGCCAGTCACATAGGCAAGCAGTTCTTCATCTTCATAAATAGGCATACTATCTATTACTTTCTGGTGTTCTTCTTCACCTATTTTCTTTTCCCCGTTTTCTGTCATTAAAACCATATTCCCCCGCCCGGTAGCAGGGTTCATTGCACACGACGTTGCTAGGATCATTGTCAATGCACCAAGCAACAGCACTGCGGTGACACGCCAACTTCGTGCAATTAATACAGAGCAGGGAAAATTTGCTGTGGATAATGTCTCTAAGCTAGCCATGACTCTTAACCAGATTAAAATTGGAAGTAATCATTTTCAAGAACCTCTAACAAACTGCTTGAGCTGGTTGGCCAGACTGCTACATGCGTTGGCTTCAACCCTGGCAATCAGCGGAATAGGGATAACCAGCGCGGGCATATAAGATTGGCCCGTAGCATCTGCCCTGATGGTGCCAACCGATGTCAGTGCATCAACGTCCCATACTCTGGCATCAAACCGGGAATCATCTTCCCAGGTGCCGAAACCAAAACAGCCACCACCGCCAGGGCCAATAGCACAGGATATTGAGCCTGTTCTTCCGGTCGTTTCGGTAAAACCATCAACCCAGACAATATAGCGAATTCCAAATTCATCCAGTTTTTCTGCCACTACTGATTCGGCCATCAGCCTTTCAAGATCCTGGGTTCGAAGCGGAGCTGTGCGTGGCTCAAACCAGGGGAACAGTGCATCAACAAACTCCTGTTCGGGTACCACATTAATACCGTTCTCTCCCTGATTAACGTGTTCGCCGACACAATTGACAAAATCTTCCCGGGTTTCGTAATTACTGGCCTGCCTGCGGCCCAGAATAACAATTGATTCATGGCTCTCTATTCCTGTTTCGCCCTGACGAAACTCATCAATCGTCGTAGTGGTACAACTTGCCAGCGCCACAGTGAACAGAACGGCTATCCCTGTTCCCGTTACACCTGATTTAACTTTGTAATTATAGTTATACATAAGCAGCCTCACATTAACCGGTCTTTACAGCGTTGCATCTTGTCAGCCTGATCCACAGATACAGCGCAGAGCCCGGTTTATAAGTAACAGCAAAATTCGCTGACAGTCATTTTATTATCCTTAAATCTCATTTATCTACTGGCCAACCAGTCGCGAACCTCTGGAACCCGAGCAAAATTCAGGGAGAAACTGGAACCCAGATCTCGCAATGCGCTAAATGCCGCTTCATTGATTCCCGCTTCGTTAGAACGGAAGGTTTCTGTGGGGGTTTTCCCGTATGAAGTCGCTACCCAGTCGGCGATATATTCACCATCAGCTGTTAATAATCGCATATTGTATTTAATCCAGACTTCAAACATGTCCAGTTTGGTTTTGTAGGGCAACGCCAGTTGAAACTCTTCAATAGCCGGCGCAAATACAGCGTCCACCCCCGTGCCTTTTGCTTCTTCCATGGAGTCGACTATGACAATTTGCTCAAACATTCCTGGAAGAATGGCATTAAACAGATCTATATGTGATTGCCCACTATGAATATCGAACTCTTCCTTACCGGTCTCGGTGTATTCGATGTAACTGAAATCCCGTAGTGCTTCGTCATAATAGACTGCTATTTTCAGAGGCAGCTTTCCCACATTCGGAGTAGGATAAGTTCCTGTAACGGTAACGTTATTGACGCCACATGCAGCTAAAATGCCAAACATCGCCGCCATCATCAGCCCGCGTATTGATCTGGGGTTCCAAATATTAACTAATTTAATCACTGTCGCTGCCAATGCCCTGGTTCAGGCTCCTCGGTAGAAATTTATAGATAAACCGGTAATGAAAAAAGGCCTCTTGAATAATGTCTAAATGAAATCTCGTTGAGAATCTATATTTATACCTCATTTTTGAGGAACCGCTTATTAATTTAGCCATTTTATGCAAGGCCTGATTATCGATAATCGTTCAAACCCACAAAAGTCCCGCCATTTCGCTGAGTCAACTCTCGCATAAGGTTTGAATATCGATAGACACTTTGCTGAAAGCGCCTGTCCAATTGAAAAATATTGGGAAATCCAATCCCATGAATTCTAACCAGGCGTTCCCCATCGGCACCTTCAAGATTTATACGCTGAATTACCCGCAATACCTCTGTAATAGACCCGCCGGGCTGGAAATCATCACCGAGTACATAAATACTTATTTTTTTATCCGGCGAATAAAATGAATTTATCGCCCTGGTAACCCCTTCAACCGGACTGCTGTTACTGTATGGATTCCACGTGCGCAGGGTGGAAATAATCAAATTCCGCCGACTTGGTGTATCTGGAATCCACTGTCCACGGTAGGAGTCAAACATATAATCTCCCATGTCATTCATCACCTGGATACCTTTTACCTCAGGGTAGACATCCAGGGTATTGCCTATTACTTCCAGCATTCTGCTCCAGCTTGATTGATACATACTGCCGGAGGTGTCAATAACGAAAATAATGTACTCGCTGTCCACCGGAATACCCGCTATGACATTGTCCTGTTTAGCGAAATTCTGCTCGAGAAGGCGCTGCATTTCAGCACTAAGCGCCTGTCTGGCAATGTTTAATTGCCCCAGTTCATCGGCGGTTTCTTCGGATGTCTGGCTGGTAATCTGGTGTTGCGCCTGAGCCTGTGTCAATTCCCTCCGCAGACGCGCCACCCTCTCCTGATAGGTCGAAAGCTGCTCCTGTTTGGCATTCAGCTCCCGGTCTAACGTAGTTGTTTCTCCCCGGATAGCAAAAAGTTGCTCTTGTAACTCATTAACCGACCCAGTGGTATCCACGTCGCTGATTTCAATAATAACCGGCGCCGCACTCCTGGTAATCATCAATAACAGGATAATAGCCCCAAAACCACAGGACATCACATCCAGAAAGGCAACACTGTACGAGTCTGTTTCTCTGTTCCTGCGCATCAGGGCCAATCAGGTGACGGGGTAAGAAATGAGCCCCTGGTGTACTGTGCCAACTGCCAGAAGGCGGCTGCGGCACTGGGATCGCCTTCAAGAGGCAGCAATATAACGTTGACCGGAATATTATCCGGCAGTTCCTCCAGAGCATCGTCAAATAATTCCAGCCTTTGACTCGGTGTCACCAGAGAACCTGAACTGCGACGATTGCCAAGTGTGGGCAACCCATCCGTAATTAAAAATATATTATCCGGCAATGGTGTCATTTGAGCTACGGTTTGGAAAAGTCGCACCATGTTGGTGCCCGCATCAGGTACTATTGCCCTTACTTCGGTGATGACTTCCTCCAGTCGTTCCCGGTCTGCCACCTCAAGCCACTGGTTTTCGGTTCCTTCCAGCATTACATCAGTCTCGTCATTAAAACCGTAAATCTGATAACGACTGGTGATGGGCAGCTGGCTGGTAATCCATTCCACAGTTTTGACAGCACGTTGCCATTTCGGCGCATTGAGTTTGCGTTCCTCAGACATATTTCGAGTTCTGATAATATTAACCAGTGTTTCATCCAGCATACTGGCCGATTTATCCATCAGGATGAGAATTCGATTACCTCCAAGGAACATCCCGGACAAATATTGCCTGTCTCCATCCCCCAGAAACTGTCGTACACTATTGCCTTCTGCCTCAAGGGCGCTGGCCTGTAAGCGCTGCAGCTCGTCCTCCAGCGCCTGAATTTCGGCACGTAACTCTTCGATGACATCGGTACTTACCACAGCACTGTTTTCCAGTGCGGCAAGCTCCTGGAGAAAATTATCAATCTGTTCCTGGATACGATCGGCCAGGCCCTGTGCCGTAACGACTTCCAGATTTACATCAGAAATCGTATTGCGAACCCGTACCAGATTAAGTTCACCCTCCCTGATCTCTACTTGCAACAGATTTACCTCAGCTTCGATTTGAGGATTGCCTTCTACGGCCTCCACCTGGGCAGAGTGATCGAGAATCAGAAATAACAGCACTACCGCGCCAAAACCGCATGACATAACATCCAGGAATGCCAGGCTTAACGGATTTAAATCTCTGCGCTTTTTTTTATTAGACGCCATCGCGTACCCTGATCAGGGTAATAGCTTTACCCTGATCATTGAATGTTATCTGGTCTCCTAATGACAATTGCTTCCTTCCCGCTACTTTTTCTCCATTTACAATGGCCCCTGCTTCTCCACAGACCATGAACACCCGGTCGTCTTCCTTTTCAATTTGCCCCAGATAGTCCGGCATCTCACTGAGTGCCAAGCATATACCCCGCCCATTTACTGCCGCAGTGGTACCGCCGGCACCATCATTTCTGATAGCCACCTTCCCCAGAGGCAAGGCATGGTTCTCAAATAAGACGTGGGTGGGGAGACCCGGGTGCTCACCTGTCTCGAGGGGTGCTGGCTCCTCACTCACGGTGCCAGATTCGAACTCATGGTTTGAAGCCCCAGTGGATACCAGAGGCAACCGGGTGACAAAATGGAAACCTTCCCCGTTGCTATCAATATACTGTTGTAATTCGATACAAGTCTTACCCAGTAATTCGGGCGACACGACTTGTACATCACTGTGGGACGGCGCTGATTGAATGTAATCGGGCAATTGAGCAAGGCTTGCTGAAATCAGTATCTGACAGTTACCTTCACTGGCCAGTGCCGTCAACTGTTGATTTATCCTGGCGTAATATCCAGCAAGTTCTTGTACCAGGCTTTTCCATGGCAACTTGGCCTGGTGTATGGCACTGGCTGTTTTAATCTCCATCAACAGACTGCTTTTTGAGTCCTTATGTTGTTTCAACCAGGCAGGTAGAGCGTTATAAAGCTGCTGCTCTGATTCTGCAGTATGCTGAGGGTTAAA
Organism: Gammaproteobacteria bacterium; assembly: GCA_016764875.1. Classification (GTDB taxonomy): domain Bacteria; phylum Pseudomonadota; class Gammaproteobacteria; order Pseudomonadales; family Pseudohongiellaceae; genus NORP240. The sequence goes on along the minus strand of JAESQX010000235.1, from coordinate 19,818 downwards.
ACGGCATTGTTGAATAAACAGCCCGGTTGCAAGCTGCATGGTTAGATCCATAAAATTCTGTAAACCAGCTTCAGGAATCTGAATAACTGTATCGCGCTGCAGGTTTCCATCCGTTATGGAAAATTTAGTCAATAATGCCTGATGTAACTGAATATCCGCGTAGATTATATGCGGCTTCCTTGCCAACCTGATGGTGTTGGCCAGTGCAGCATCTACAACTCCAACAGGATTAAAAGGACAATGGCTGGTTATACCCAGCAGGATTGATAACTGGGCACTGGTGAAATTGCCCGGCACGGCAAGAATAACGTCTCCATCGATTTTTGCTTCGTCCGCTAGATGCATCAGGTGAGCAAAGGCAAGATCTGCGAAATGTCTTACGCCGCCAACAGAATAACCCAGGGGCTCCATACTGAGTTGATGCCAGAATTTATTGAAACTACTGGTGGGCCTTATTCGAGTCTGTTTCTCCGCCTCTTCACCCACCACAAGACCCTCATCACCGAACTGGGCAAATCCAGGGCTCTGAAAAATCAACCCGCTTTCATCACTGACCGTGACGGCGCTGTCGTTTAGTTCAATAACTTTCAGGCTCATACAAGACTTCTCTGATCAGGAACCTGTAAATATTGCACCAGGTTTTTATCACAATAGTTCTGTGCATCAAGCACCAGCCTGTCCTGTAGCAGCTGAAGCTGGTGCAACAGGAACATCAGCAAAATACTTACCACCAGTGCAACAAAAGTTGAATTAAACGCCACCCCGAGACTCACGGTTACCCCGACTATATCTCCACTTACAGCTTGATATGCCTGCCCCAGAGCCTGACCTATACCTCTGACCGTTCCCAGGAATCCAATAGATGGAATTGCCCAGGCAATGTAGCGCACGAGAGCAAGTTCGGTTTCGAGCCGCTCCGACTCAATCTCACAGACATCTTTCACGGTACTGGCAACATCCTGAATATTACGGGTAGTCTGGAATCTATGCAGCCCTGCCAGTAGTGCCCTTGGTAACAAATAATCCCGTTGTATCTCTGGCAGGGCTTCCACCGGACGCGCAAAATTTCTTGAATCCTCGGGTAATATACTCATTCCTTCTGCAATCTGGACTAATTCATTATCCAGCAGAGACCTCTCCTTAATGGCATGTTGAATTTTCAATCCAATAATGGAAATCGCCCAGAACAGTAAAATAATGCAGGTTTCCTGTTCGTAATCTTTAAGAATTACGTATACTGAGCGTTCTGGAACGTAATTTTCATCATTCTGCTGCAGGAATGTCTGTTGCTCCTGTATCAAATCTGCGTTTGGCCTGACAATCGTGACATAAACAGAATGTACCAGTATTACAGCCACAATGAGTGCGGCAATCTGGTAAATAAATTCCCATAATAAACCTTGCTTCATGCTATTTTCCTGTATGGATTGTTCTTCCTGAATTACACCCGCTATATATCTACGGGAAATGAAACTCCCAGGTCCTGGGAAACTTGTTCTGTTGGGATAAATCTTGACGAGCTTTGCTGTTCCTTTTCAGCCTCTAACTCACTATCCTCCTCCGGACTTGTTGCTGGATCCACCTCTGAGCGTTGTTGTTCCCCGGAGCTGATTTGAGCATTATTTTCTTGCTCCGAATCCTCCTTTGGAGCTTCAGCGGCCCAGGATGGCGTTAAACAAAGAAACAGAAATATGCCTGAATAAATTTTTATCAGTTTCATCAATCTCATTCTCCCAGGTATCGAGCAATTCTGAATCCAAGATCATTGCGCTGCACTTCACCAAAGTCCCGAAAAGACAATCTAAGCTCGGTTATAGAACCATGGGTCCAACTGGATCCCCTTATGGTGTGGTACTGCCCGGACTGTAGCCCAAGAGGATCAACTTCAGTCGCACCACCGAGGCTCCCGGCAGTACCATAAAAATCATGCACCCATTCCGCTACATTACCGGCCATGTCATATACCCCATGGTAGTTTGGCGTAAAATCTCCAACCGGCGCCGAACCAAGGTAGCTGTCATTGTAATCAAACAAAACCTGACCCAGGTAAGCCTGCGCGGTAACATCTGCAAAATTACCCGCACCGTCAGGTGGTTGCAGTTGATCTCCCCAGGAATATTTGAGAGCCGCTTCGCTGCCATTGAATCTTGCTATCCAGGCCCACTCGGCTTCCGAAGGTAATCGATATCCCGTTGACTGCGGATCAAACCCCACCACTTCGCCATCTGTCTCCTGGTAAAACAGGGGCAGCCCCTCCTGCTTGCTTAACCAGTTGCAATAAAGCGCGGCATCATTCCAATTCACCTGGGTGACTGGCTGTAAATCCAGACCAAGAGGCTGACTTTGAAAAGTACCGGATGAATGGTCCGCTTTAAATTTCTTGTATTCCCCATTTGTTACTTCGTACAGGCTGAAGTAAAAGGGCTGCTCCAGGGTCACTTCGCGTATTGATTCGTTTGGCCTTCGACCTGCTTCTCGTCGCGATGCCCCCATGGTAATGGTGCCAGGATAGAACAATTTAAGTGTCTGCCCTGCCAGCGTTGTAATAACCGGCTTGATTTTCTCCAACCGTTCTTGTTCGAGAGACTTGAGAGTAACCCGGATAACTTGTTCCAACCCGGGTCGCGAGGTAAATTCTGCTGTGTGGGGGACATACCCCTGCTTTCTAATTTCAATCTGCTGGCTCACCGCCATCAGTTCCAGGGTCTGATTAGCCAGCCCACGAAATTCACCATTTATATACAGCTGCGCGTCTTCCGGGCTGGCCTGCACCCGGACACTGGCCATGACTGGTTCCAGCTTTATATTCAGCTCGGTTTCCTCGTCCGGAGCTGTTTGAATACTTCGAGTACCGGAGGCATACCCAGCCTTGAACAGCGTAATTTCATGACGCTCCCCAGGGGTCAAGGCAACTTCGAGGGGTGTCTGTCCTTTGAACTCTCCGCTGATGGTTACACTTGCGTTACTGGGGTTGGAACGGATAAATACCAGACCATCCGCAGCCTCCAAGACTATTCCAGGGATTACCAGATCCCTTCCGGCTTCGATAGAAATATCGCCCTGCCAGGCTTTGTGGCCGGCCAGTTTTATGGTGAACTCCCTGTCCCCCTGAAGCACTTCAGCATTCATTGGAGTAAAGCCAACCGGCACTCCGTCAATCAAAACTTCCGCCGCAGCCGGCTCACTAACAAGGCTGACAACCGCCCATGCCGGGGCCAGTTCAAGTTCAAATCGCTCTCGTATGGAACGTCCCTCCACAACAATCTGCTCTTTAGCCGGAAGATAACGATCCCGGGAGATCAACATTTCATGTTTCCCTGCTTCTACCGGTACATCCACCAGCGGAGTCACGCCTATATCCACTGAATCAATCTGCACCCGCGCTCCTTCCAGGGAAAGCACCTCAATGGTCACCAGTCCCGGCAGCCTTCGCATTTCAATTGGATGCGACTGGGATTGCTGATCGGTAACAAACAAGTTGGTGGTTAAATCATGATAGCCTTCATTGGTCAGACTTATCTCGTACACCCCCTCCCTGACCAAAAAACGCGGGCCCATTTTTATGGCCAATCCGCCTTCAAGTTGGATACTGGCGGTAAGGGGGGTGACATCTATAGCAATCGATTTGGCGGTCAGCACAAACCAGGCGGCCGAGCCGGACATTGCGAGAAACAGAATAAGGAATAGGTGTAACCAGCGAAATCGAAAAGAAAACTTCTCCCCTTTATCCTGGTTGGGGGTGAAATCTATGGGAACTATCGGGTCAGTTGATCCATTTACTTTGTTTTCGTCAATGCTTTCCATGCCATTAACGACCTCTTGTAGCGACTATTCTTTCATCACATTTTACAACAACAGAATCAGGTGTCTGCCCGAAACCAACAGTAAATTCCTCTCGCACATCCCTGTAGCCTTCTCTGGTCCCCATGGCCACGTAACGCCCTGGCTTTAACGAGAGCGTATGTGAAACGAATGCACCCAGCTCTCCAATCCTGAGCAGAGTAACCTGGGTAAGGTTATCCGAATCAAGACTAACTGATAGCGGAACCTGTGAACTGTCCAGAAACTCCTGAAGCTGATTCAACTGTTCCAGTAAGTGTGCCCCGGGTGGTTCCAGGCCACGCCCGGTGTAGTAAATATCCAGTGTCTGTTTATAGACTTCGTCATCCGCAAGTCTTTCCGGATTTGCATTTGCGTAATCCAGCAACTGATCAAGACGTAGCCGTTTCTCAGTGTAATCTCTCCCTTCCTGGGCAAAGACTAGATTGCCATCAATATCCAACACACTGGCATATGCAGCAACAGCTTCTTGCCATTGTTCAGTATCCCGCGCATTCAGGGCATCATCCCTTAGTCGATCTATTTCGACACGGGCCACTTCATCCCGGGTTTGCTGAATAGCTGCCTCTGCCTGACCCTGCTTGATACCAAGGGCTGCTGCCCGTTGAAATGATTGAATTGCACCCTCGGGCTGTTCATCCTGAAATAACTCATATCCTTCTGACATAATCGCCGCAAATTCATTTTCCAATATTTGCGCACTCGCTTGCTTCAGTCGACTTTGTGTTATTTCATTACGATCATCCAGATCCAGTGCAGCAAGGTACAAGTCTCTCGCAGATTCCAGTTCACCCGCTTCCATTAATTCTCCCGCCTGATCCAGCAAAGTATTCACTTGGTCCAAAGCCTCGGCTCTACCCAGACCAATTTCTGCCTGGCTGTTGTCCGGCTGCAAATTCAACACGATGGAAAATTTTTCTACTGCCCCCTCTGACTGATTTGCAATTAAGGCGGCTTCGCCGTCGATCAGGTGCTGGCTTATTGCTACAGGAATTTGCTCCTGTATTGCCTGTAAGGCTAGCAAACCTTCATCATAGCTATCGCGGGCTTCAATAAATTCCTGTACCAGGTAAGACTCATCACCGGCCCTGGCAAATTCCAAAGCGTCTTCGTACTCCTGAGATGCCCATTTTTCCACTGCCTTTATGTCAAGTTCGGCTTGAATTCCAAGTAACTGCGCCAGCACATCCTGTGCCTCTTTTCGCTGCAATGATTTCTGGGCTTCATCAAAAGGTGAGACCGCATTTATTTCCTGTTGATTTGCAGTTGGGTTCCTGGGGGTCAGCTGGTCTACTTCAACTCTACGTTCCAGAGGCAATTCATACTCGGTAACAAGTGTGGGGAGAACAAAAATAACAGCAAGGGCGATGACCGCCAGAAAACCGAGGCTTATCCACACCAGCAATGATGGCTTATTTTTCGTTGGTTGTGCTGGCTCATTCGAAAACAGAGAAGACTTGCTTATATCGAAGTCGGCTGGCTCGATCTTTTCAATTCCATTTTCAGACATAGGGCTTTATTGGCAGTGATGGCATTCTAATAACGGGGTTTAGTCAGGATTAGTCTACTGTTCTCCGACTTCAGCCACATACAAGTCTGCAAGAATTTCTTTCCACTGGCTGTATTGTTCTTCTACATTTCCAGTGAGCGTTACCGTACGATCTTCAAGGTTAATCACTTTGGGTGCTACTTCATTTTCCAGCGAAAGGCCCAGCTCCTCCAGTGCCGCAACATGAATCTGGGCTTCAGCTCGTTTCTCGAAGCCACTTTTAATCAGGTAGGCCCCTGCACCAACACCCGCAAACCCACCACTTTGAGCCGCATAACTGCCTGCGTTTGCTGCGACCGCTATACCACCCACAACGGCCGCCGTCCCCGCAATTAATCGACGCCTGGAGGAAGCTTTTATTTCCCTGAGGGTAATCGTTTCGTAATAGCTTTGCTCTCTCCAGGAATCGTAGGGTAGCCTCATTTGCCGATTGTAGGTTTCGTAATAATCCTGAACTGTATCGATAAACATGAAGTCCCGTTCGCGAATGTCCTGTATACGCAGCAGTATAGGGTCATTGTCCGCAGGTAGACGACTAACCTGATAATACCCATTCCGATCCTGTCCTATGTATTGCTCAAAAACCTGAGGAGCAAACCGCTGGGCAAATAATAGCTCCGAAACTGTTCGAATATCGGTGATTCTATTCTCTGAGATATTCCCCTTGCGATAGGCAAGCAGGTCGTTGGCTATTTTATTGTAAATGACCTGAAACGGATCATTCATCTTGCGCTGGGATGGGTCATAACTAAACTGGCTTATCACTTCGTGATACTCGCGTGTGTACCATTTCCGGCCAGTTGAATCTTTGACATTGACGCGAATTGTCATGGCTTCGCCGTTGGATTGCAGTATGGTGCCCGAAAGCATCACATCCATCGGACTTGAGTTGGCGGGCAAAACTCTAACTACGCCCCAGTTCCCTGAGCGCTGCAAGGTTTCAGAAACCAGAAAGGATACAAAGTTGGACTCTGCCACACGGATCTGGCTATTAGTGGTCTCTTCCTCGGACTTCTCAATCTCGTCAATACCTGGATCAAAAATCGCTACGCCAACATCGAGCAACAGTTCTTCAGGAATGATTTCTGTGTCCACAATCACCGGTGTGTAAGTGGTTGATTTAACAACATGAGAAGCACAGCTGCTGACAAAAACAGCTAACATCAGTACAGAAATAAAGTGGCGGCTCAATCGTTTCATTCCTATTGCTCGCTTATACCTGTGTAGTTTCTGTATTCTTCCCATAATGCTTCGCGCAATTCAGGGTCCGGTTCTTTCGTAGCGGCCTCACGCAATTGCCTTGCAACCACGTCATCGTCACGCCCGCTGGGTATGTCATCAGGCGGTGGGAATGATGCGCCACTGGGTGCCGCAGAAGTTGATGACTGTGCAATTACCTGTGGCCCTGTTGCCGACCCGTTGGCAGGCAAAGTTTGAGGACGCCCGGCTGCTCCTGCCGATCCACCGCTTTCTGATGAACCATCACCCACACGACCAAAACCACCCGGGTTCGCATTTCGATCCGTCTGATTACGTTCTCTTTCATCGAGAATAATACCATCAAATACTTCATAGCCTTTACGTAACTGCTCATCCAGAACCCGTGTCCGTTCAGCCGATGTCATAGTGCCAGTGGTTTGAGCACCACCATCCCCACCAAATGCGCCGTCCGGAAGTGTATCGAGACTATAATCTCCGCTTCCACCACCTGATTGAGAACCTGTGGGGCCTTGACGCCCGGATGAGAGGTCGCCTGTGGATGAGTCCCTTTGCCCGAAAGTTCCTGTATCACCGGATCCATTCCTGCTGGAGGTGCCCGACTCAGCGCCGGGTGATCCTGCTGTCACGCCTGAGCTACCGCTAGACGGAAAAGAGGCTCCCGAACTGGAAGGAAGCCCGGGGCTGCTTCCGGAGGAGGATGACACAGAAGGCAAACCATCGGACGAAGACGATGCAGAAGGAAAACCGCCTGATGGACTGGATGAAGACGATGCGGAGGGCAAACCGCTTGATGAGCTGGATGAAGAGCTCGAAGATGGAAAGCTGCTGGACGAGCTGGATGAAGAGCTCGAAGATGGAAAGCTGCTGGACGAGCTCTGGCTGGAAGATGACGAGGACGAGGAGCTGGACGAAGGACTCGAAGGCATGCTTTGCGACGAGCTTTGCGACTGTGTGCTGGAAGACTCACAGGCTGCAAGTGCCACTCCCAGAACCCCAATTACTATTGCTTTATGTATTCGATCTCTATTCATCACTTGTTCCCTGGCCAACCCTGAAACCCTGTTGTATTGAAGAATCTACCTGTTATCGTATTTTAGACGCTTTTAAGCCTTTTTATGCCGCAGTTCGCGCCAAGTTGCGTGTTCAAAAACTTTCCGTTTCAGTCACGTAGACCGCAATATCATCTGCTCCTTCCCTTCTACCGCATTATCCCTTAACTCATCCTTAACAATAGGCCAATGAAAGCACCTATACCAGCCGTTCAATACCAATAGCGATACCGAAAATGGTTGTCCCGTGTTCGCTCCATCTTCCCCGCAACTACCCTGGGTCTAAATATCCTGTTCCTGACATTTCGCCTCAATGCTGTCAGGACCCTGGAATTATTGTCAGTTTCTTCAGTAAGCATTTTAAAGTTGGTGACGGCGCCGTAACTGGTAACATCGAAACTAACATCAATCACACCAGTCTCGCTGGTCGGGTTTTGTGCCTGGTCTGATTTATTTTCAGAATTCAATTGTAAAATGTTAGCGGTGAGTTCAGGTATCAACTTTACCTCTCCAAAATTATTCTGGATCAATTCTTCATTATTTTCCTGTTCAGAAAGAATGTTAAACGCATCACGATAATAACCTGCTGCTGTCCGGCGGCGATCAAAAAGCAGATACCAATCGGCCAGCCCGGTCAAAGCCTGTGCGTGTTCAACCGGTGCATCGCCTTTGTCAGCATAGCGGGCCACAATGCGTTCCAATGCTTTCAGGCCATCGGCATACCCGCTGGGATTTATGCCATCTATCTGGTTTATTTTATCTTCGAACATATCCTGCACATTGCGATATTCAGGCCTCGTTGCCTCTTCCATCAAGGCAGGGTTGCGAGCTACCAGATAAGCCGTAGCTGCCATATCCCTTAAATAATTAACAAAGCGTTCGTCTTCTTCACCAAAGTGAGTGCTTACTATGTCGGAAGCAGCTCGAAAGGAATAAAATGCGGTGAGTAGCCGCAGGCCCACCGCTTCACCGTAACCAACGTTAAATACACTCAGACTCCACTTCGCCAACCTGTCAAGCACTGGAATCATCCTTGGGTCATTGGCCCCAAAGGCTTTTTTCTGGGTGTAGTACAGATAACTGTGAAGCTGATCTGCCTTTTCCCACTGGCCCAAGGCCACATGAGAGCCTATCAGCTGTTCAACTACGGGAACCTGCTCGAGATTATCCAGGCCGTAATTAACCCGACTGACGTGCATAGCTCTTGTGTAAACTTCCACTGCCTCGAGGTAAGTTCCCTGTTGTTGATGCAAAGAACCCAGGGCAGTTAGCTCCTGTGCCAATCCCTGACCCCAGGCTCCTCCTTCCAGCTCCAGCTCATCAATCACCGCCTTATACTGCCTGATACTTTCTATATTATTTACACTGGCGGTTTGTAGTGCAGCATCATTGCTGATAATTCTGAAATCATTGTCTGTTACCGAATCCAGGCCGTCAGTCACCAGTTTGGGTCCGCTAAAAACCAAATTCGCATAGACACTTGCCGGTGGACGCCCGCCAGTCTTCTCCGGTTGCTCTTTTTCCTGCGCCAAAGCAGCACCGCAGGAAAACACAACTAATAGGAGCAATGGCGGAAAAGCGGCTCTTTTCACTAACTCGATCATGCCTTGTCTTCCAATTTATTCTTGTATAACAGAGTGTTGTCGAATCCAGAGAGCTCAAAAAAGACAGCTAGATGCACCAATCGCATCACAGAATCAGGCATTACCAAAATCATGCACTTGATGATTTTGAACGGACATATACTTATAACACTCCCGAAAATAACGTGTAAATAAGATTTCCGTTTATGCCATCGATATTCATGTCCTGCCCGGCGGTATTATTACGGAATATCAGCAGCCTCCGGGTTGCGATCAAGCCAGATATTACCAATTTCATCGGCTTTACCAGTCCATCCTTTTTTAATGAAGGTGGTAGCTGACGGCTCCGTAACTATCGCGGGGCCCACGACTAATTGACCGGCCATTAAGCTTTGCCTTTCATAAAATGTTAATTGTTCTTTTTTGCTATACACCACAGCCTCACCGAGGTCATTACACAAGTAATGCGTATCAACCTCGTGAATATCGGGCAAAGGTTCTTTCGATGTTATTCGAACCCGAATATTTACAATCTCAACATCCCCCTGTAGGGAAAAACCATGGCGATTTTTGTGTAATTTATGAAATTCCTGGATCGCATTCTGCTTATTATTCCATGGCAGGTTCAAGGTCGAGGACTGTCCGCTATAACACATGTCTATACTGAGCTCATTTTTCAAGACTGCCTGCTTAAGGCCTTCTCTTACCAGTTCATTTGTTCCTGAATCAAGCAATTGCTGAAAAGCGGCCTGTAGCTGCGAATCATTGGTACTATCGCCTGCCAACCTTACCGTTCGGGAAAACTGCCGCCCTCGTGGTGCGACCAGCATGCCCAGAGCTGACAGCACTCCCCCATGGGCCGGAACAATTGCCCGGCGCATACCCATAGCCTCCGCCAAAGCACAGACGTGCAGTCCTCCCGCGCCCCCGAAACTGGCCAGCGTAAATTCCGCCGGGTCATAGCCCCGTTGCACAGATATCATTCGCAGAGCTTCAGCCATACGCTCATTAGCTACATCAATAATACCCGACGCCATCTCCCGTACGCTCAGTCCTGATGCCCTAGCCAACGATTCAATTGCGGCTAATGCCGCGTCAAGATCAAGCTTAAAACTTCCTGCCAGAGATACCCCGGGTTTAATCCGGCCAAGCACCAGGTTTGCATCAGTGACCGTTGCCGCCGTTCCACCTCTTCCATAACAGGCAGGACCGGGGTCAGCGCCGGCTGAGAGAGGCCCTACCTGAAGCATACCCCCGGCATCCAGAAACGCAATTGATCCGCCACCCGCTCCAATTGTGTGCATGTCCACCATTGGTACAGCCACTGGGTAATTGGCTATGCGTCCTTCATTGGTGATCTGTAATTCACCATCAATCAGCGCCACATCTGTGGAAGTTCCGCCCATATCAAAACTGAGAAATTTTGACTCCTGCAAACGTCGGCCAAGATGATTGATAGCTGCAAGTCCGGCCGCAGGCCCGGAGAGCAATAAGCTCACTGCCCGTCTACCTGCTGTCTTTGCCGCAACCACCTCTCCACTGGACTGCATAATCATCAGTTGGCAACTCCCCAGCTGTTCACTGAGCCTGTTGAGGTATCCGCCCACTACCGGCCCCAGACTGGCATTCAACCAGGTTGCTATTCCCCTTTCATATTCTTTGTACTCCGGTAAAACCTGGGAAGATCGGCTTACGAAAATGGATAATCCGAGATCATTGACAGCTTTTTCAATGGCCCTTTCGAAACGATCATCAACAAATGAAAATAGCAAATTGATAGCGACGGCCGTAGGTTCCAGTTCCTTTATCCGGGTACACATGTCCTCCAGCTCCGTATCCAGCAAAGGTTCCAGCACCTTGCCGTTAGCTGTCAGCCGGCCACCTACTTCTAAACAATACTCTGAAGCCACCGGTGGCGGCACTGGTGGGAATTCCAGCTGGAATAGAGCCGGCCGGGTCTGCCTGCCCAGGGTGAGCATGTCTGCAAACCCGTGGTTGGTAATAAATACTGTTGGTGCACCTTTCCCTTCTAGAACCGCATTGGTTGCTACTGTGCTGCCGTGAATAATAAGCAGCTTGCCGCTTTTTATAACATCGTTTAATTCAAGATCCCTGATGCCCTGAAGGATTGCCTGCTCAGGGGCCGCCGGAGTTGAAAGCACCTTATGAATTCGCAACTGCCTTTGCCCCTTTCGTTCCCATAACAGGACAAAATCAGTAAAGGTACCGCCAGCATCTACTCCAAGTACCATTTGTTCTGACAATTTGGACCACCGTGTTTCTTGAATCCGCCTTTACAGGCCTGCACCGGAAAGATTATAACTCGCGATTGTTGCATAATTTATCCAGGGGCCCTCAGATTATAAAGATCACTTCGCAATATTACGGCCCGGGGAAGTACTGACAGTGCCGGAATTACCTGAAGTCGAAACAACCAGGCGTGGTATCGCTCCCAAAATTCTGGGGCAGACCATCACGGCGGTGTTAATCCGGCAGCCAAAATTACGCTGGCCTGTTACTGCATCGCTGGCGGAGGAACTGCCTGGCCTGTGCTTTCGCAATATTGATCGCAGAGGCAAATATCTATTACTCGACGCTGAGCAGGGGGTTCTACTGATCCATCTGGGCATGTCGGGCAGTTTACGCATTGTTCCCTTGGGCACTGCGGCGAATAAGCATGATCACATAGATATTTTATTCAGTAATAACATCGTCTTACGTTATACGGATCCTCGAAGATTCGGCTGCATGCTATGGGTCACGCAACCTGTATTGCAGCACCCCTTGCTTGAAAACCTGGGGCCGGAACCACTGAGCGACGAATTTGACGGGCGCTATTTGAAGGCTCAGGGCAGGGGCAAAAAAATCGCTGTTAAAAATTTCATTATGGACAGTTCTGTAGTGGTAGGTATTGGCAATATCTATGCAAACGAAGCTCTGTTTAATGCCGCCATACGTCCCAGTTGCCAGGCAGGGAAGATCTCAATTACTCGATACCGCTTTCTCGTTGAGCAACTTAAATCAGTTTTACAAGACGCGATTCATGTGGGCGGAACTACCCTGAGGGACTTTACCGGAAGCGACGGTAAACCGGGCTACTTTAAACAGTCGCTGAAGGTCTACGGGCGCGGTGGCGAACCCTGTGTCCAATGCGACAGGGTTCTTACTGAAATAAGAATTGGACAGCGCAGCACTGTTTACTGCAAACACTGCCAGAACTGATATTCGTACTTATGATTTACAGGCTATGGCTGGCCGAATTCATCCATCATTGCCCGGGCAACAACGGGATGAACAAACTTGGAGATATCGCCGCCATAGGAAATAATTTCTCGCACCAAAGTGGATGATATGTAGGAAAGGTGTTCGGCGGGTGCAAGAAAAACAGTTTCAATATCAGGCTCCAGCGCTCGATTCATCCCCACAAGCTGAAACTCGTATTCGAAATCGGCTACGGTGCGAAGACCCCGCAAGATGATACTGGCCCCCTTTTGTTTTGCGAATTCGGTAAGCAATGAATCAAATGCACAGACCTCCACATTATCGAGGTGTGACAAAACCTGACGTGCAAGATCAACGCGTCTATCCACGCTCAGGAAAACCGTCTTCTGGCGATTGGTACCAATTGCCACCACAATTTGATCGAACAACCCTGAGGCCCTCTCTACCAGATCTATATGACCATTGGTAATAGGGTTAAAAGTTCCTGGATAGACGGCTTTTTTCATAGCGGCTCATTATAGTGGGATCAAAGTATTCTAACGGAATGAACCTGCTTGCTCAATGAATCACAATACGGTTATGCGGTGAGAAATTGAATAATGCGGTGTTCCAGCCAGAAGCGATCAGACGCCGATGCAAAACCCACATGACCACCACTTTCACTTAAATCAATGTGTATGGCGTCACTCATATCATGGATCTGTGGCAGTGTATGGGCAGGAATTATCGGATCATCATTACTTTGCAGCAATAAGGTAGGTGTTTTAATGTCAGTCAGAAACTGCATGCTGCTGCATTTGTCGTAATAGTCCTCTGCCCCGGCGAAGCCATGCAATGGAGCGGTTACCTTTTCGTCAAAGTGCCATATAGATTTAAGAGAACGAAGATTGCCGAAAGATTCCAGAATTTCCAATTGCTCCGTGTTTTCGGTTTTCCTGAAGTATGCCTTCTTTTTTTCCATTACACTGACCAACCGCCACAGAAAATATTGGCCATAATATCGACTCAAGCCTCGTAACATTGCCTGGGAACAATTGGAAAGATGAAAGGGCGTTGAAACCGCAACGGCTTTGCTTACCTTGTCGGGCAATTTTGCCTCGCCTAACCATTTTAACAATACATTAGCCCCCAGTGAAAACCCTGCCAGTGCAATCCGGGATTCGCTGTATTGCTCACTGATGGATTCAAACACCTCACAAAGGTCTTCAGTAATCCCGGAATGATAAGCCTTGGCAAGTCGATTTACTTCACCGCTGCATCCTCTGAAATTCATAGCGGCGCTTGGAATTCCAAGGAGTCCGAGTTTGTATTGAAGTGATTGTACATAGGAAGATTTAGAGCAACCACACAGGCCGTGTAATATTAATACTATCATTCCATTATTGCCGCGTTGCAGGTTATCCTGATCATTCCAGTCCAGGTCTATGAAATCACCGTCTTTAAGTTCGATGCGCTCGCGGGCGTGATTCACTGCTGTAACAGCTGCAAATTTTCGCCATAGCGTCTGGGCATGGCCACCCGGAACCCAACGGCTGGGATTAAATTTGTCTGGGCTTTCCTTTATATTCATGTGGTTCCCTTGTTTATCGACCCGGTTCGTCTGAACAAATAAAAATTCACTCGTCCGGCCTTTTTACTTTTAATTACATCCCAGTTCGGCGGCCGTTCAGCCGACAATTGTCTCTTGTCAGATTCAAGATAAATAAGCGCTGCCGATTTCAGCCTGCCACTTTGTTCCAGTTTCCAGCAGCATGATTTTTCCAGGTTCGCGTCATAGGGAGGGTCGATAAAAACCAGACCGAATTCCTGCTGCAATGGTGTGCTGGCAGATTCCAGCCAACTTATTACGTCCGTACACTGAACATTTACCGAATCGGCACCCAATGCTCTCAGGTTCTCCTTTATTATGCCCGCTGCATCCCGGTTCTTTTCGACGAATACAACACTTCTGGCTCCGCGGGACAATGCTTCGATACCGCATGCCCCACTCCCGGCGAAAAGATCCAGACAATCCTCTCCTTTGACAGACCCCTGCAGCCAGTTAAACAAGGTCTCTCGAACCCTGTTTGACGTTGGCCTTAATTCATCAATGGTGGGAAAACTGATCTTGCGGCTACGCCATTTACCGGCAATAACACGTAGACTGCTTTGTTGGTGCCCGGAATTCATTGTGTAACCGAATAACCTCACATTTTAAAAGAAAGCATTGCCCAAGGGTAAATTTATTTACCGAATTGTCGTACATCTCATTAAAGGATTCCACATGTGTACCCACAATAAAAATGATAGGATAGCCAGCTGATTTTCTGGCAGTATTTACCCTTACACTATTTCTTCTATACCCCTGCGCGGTACCACGATTTACTATGTTCAGTTTCAGCAAGAAAGAACACCCCAAAGACAAAATCAAGGAAGACTCGTCCAAAGCAACAGATAACAGGGAAAGCGATTCCGCTGCTGCTGATAGTGAGTCAGGCTTTTTTGGCCGGCTCATTGCCGGGCTCGGCAAGACCCGAGCCAATTTAAGCGGAGGCTTGAGTAATCTTGTTCTCGGTTCAAAGTCCATTGATGATTCTCTACTGGATGAAATTGAAACCAGGCTTCTATTGGCGGATGTAGGCATGGAAGCAACTGACCGTGTAATAACCAGCCTCAAACAAAAACTGAACCGGAAACAGCTGTCTAATCCCGAACAGTTTCTGACAGAGCTTAAAAATGAACTGATCGAGCTGCTTCGACCTGCCGAGGTAGCGCTGAACCTCGCTACCGGGAAAAAGCCGTTTGTAATATTGCTGGTGGGGGTGAACGGTGCCGGCAAAACCACGACCATAGGCAAGCTTTGTTGCCACTTGCAGTCCCAGGGCCTGAAACCTGTTCTGGCCGCCGGTGATACTTTTCGTGCCGCCGCCGTGGAACAACTACAGGAATGGGGTCAACGAAACAATGTCCCGGTCGTTGCGCAAGCAACCGGCGCTGACAGTGCGTCCGTGATCTTTGATGCCTACCAGTTTGCAAAGGCACGGGAGGCTGACGTACTGATAGCCGACACGGCGGGGCGCCTTCATACCAAGGGCAATCTGATGCGTGAACTGGAAAAAATAGTTCGGGTATTGAAGAAACTGGATGAATCGTTGCCTAACGAAATTATGCTCGTTCTGGATGCGACCACTGGTCAGAACGCATTGAAACAGGCAAAAAGCTTTCATGACTCGGTCACCGTGACCGGAATTACCCTGACAAAACTGGATGGTACAGCCAAGGGTGGGATGATTTTTGCCATTGCTAACCAGCTTGGCTTGCCCATCCGCTTTATTGGAACAGGTGAAAAAATTGACGATTTGAGGCCATTCGTAGCTGAGCAATTTGTCGAAGCCCTGTTCACTGAATGATCAAATTTGATAATGTCAGCAAGAGATACGCAGACGGAAATGATGCGCTTTCCCATGTAAGCTTTGAGCTAAAGAATGGCGAAATGGCTTTTCTAACCGGCCGCTCCGGGGCCGGCAAAAGTACCTTATTAAAATTAATAATTCGTATGGAGCGAGCCAGCCGAGGGCAGGTATTCGTCGATGGAAAAAATCTCAATCGCCTGAAACACCGTCAGATTCCCCAGCATCGAAGTAAGATCGGGGTTGTTTTCCAGGATCATCAACTCTTGTTTGATCGCAGTGTCTTCGACAACGTAGCGCTTCCACTGAGAGTGGGCGGTTACAGTCGTCAGCAGGCCAGTCGCCGGGTACGTGCGGCACTGGATAAGGTGGGCCTGCTCAGCAAGGAAAAACTAAATCCTTCCACTCTATCCGGTGGAGAACAACAGCGGATCGGCATTGCTCGTGCGGTGGTTAACCGTCCCGGGATCCTTCTCGCCGATGAGCCAACCGGTAATCTCGATCCCCTGTTATCTACCGAAATACTGAAACTTTTTGAAGACTTCAACCAGGTCGGTGTAAGTGTGCTCGTAGCCAGCCATGATCTCGGGCTTATTGCCCGGTTGAAACACCGCATAATCACCCTGGATCAGGGACAGCTTGTTAATGATGTTACCCACGGTGGCCGGGAACGGCTGTGAAAACACCTGAAAAACCAGCAATGGGTAGCAGGAAAGCCAATTCCAGGTTTCGCGCCTATGTAGACTCTCATCTGGACGTGTTATTTGATTCTTCGTCAAGGCTGATTAACTCGCCAATAGCCTCCATCATGACGGTATTTGTAATCAGTATTGCTCTGATTTTACCGGCATTGTTGCAACTGGTTGGAAACAACCTGTCCCTGGTCAACGAGCAATTTGAAGAGAGCGCGCAAATCACTCTATACCTTATGGACACCGTCACTGATGATCAAGGATTGGCTATAAGTAAAGACTTACTTGAACGCGACAGTATTAACCAGACTGTATATATATCAAAAGCCCGGGCTCTGGCAGAATTTTCGGCTAACTCCGAGTTTAGCGCCACCCTTGCAGAACTGGGAGATAATCCTCTTCCCGCATCCATCGTAGTGATCCCCTCCAGCGCTTCGGTTCAGGATACGCGGGCCATGTACGATGAGCTTCGACAGCTGGTGGATGTTGAAACGGCACAGATTGACCTGGAATGGATACAACGACTGGTCGCCATCAGAGCAGTTGTTCAGAGAACCGGATGGATTTTTACCCTGATTCTGGGCCTGGCCGTTCTGTTTATTGTGGGCAACACTATCCGACTGGAAATTGAGAACCGTAAAAACGAAATACAGGTTATTAAATTGGTGGGTGGAACAGACAGCTTTATCGCCCGACCGTTTCTATACACAGGTCTATTGCTTGGGATTTCCGGAGCTCTGGTGGCCTGTGGGCTGATAGCCCTTATCCAGCTTGGCTTTGCAAGCTCTCTTGACAATCTATTGTCGCTTTACGGCACAAATTTCCCTCTGCGAGGGTACGGCATGCTGAACAGCCTGGGCTTAGTGGTTCTGGGAGGCTGTCTTGGCTGGATTGGAGCTCTAGTTTCTACACTCCAACACCTTTATGGATTAGCGGATTAATCCAGGCAGGGACATGCTGCTTTGTTAAATTTCCACTTTACGAATCGAACCCCTTGAAATCGCTGCCAAAAGCCCCCAGATTGGTGACAGAAATCAATAATTCGAGGTGTAATTTTAGTATAATGAAAGTAAGGGTTTTGTTTAGTGGTAAGGCGTATTCAGAGCCTGAATAGCATGCTGAAATAATGAATGCTAAAATGTAAGTGCGTAAGTTAGCCTCAACACACACAAATAGAGCGAGTGAAGAAAGTTATGAATACAAGTAAGAATTTACAGGTTATTGGCCCCACAGTTCCGGGTCATGATTTGAATGCTTACATAGCTTCTGTCGGTAGCGTTGCCGTACTCACACCTGAGCAGGAAAGGGAGCTGGCCTGTCAGTATTATTATGAAGACGATGTCGATGCGGCAAGACAACTGGTGCTTGCTCATCTTCGATTCGTAGTACATATGGCTAAAAGCTACTCGGGTTATGGCCTCCCTCTGGCCGACCTGATTCAGGAAGGCAATGTTGGCCTGATGAAAGCCGTCAAGCGCTTCAATCCTGAAGTAGGCGTTCGCCTCATTTCCTTTGCCGTGCATTGGATTAAGGCCGAAATGCACGAATTTATCTTGCGGAACTGGCGCATAGTTAAAATCGCCACCACCAAGGCACAGCGAAAATTGTTCTTTAATCTCAGAAGCTCAAAGAAGCGTCTGGGCTGGCTGAATAACGCTGAAACTGAGGCTGTAGCGAAAGACCTGGGTGTAGATGCCAAGGTTGTCAGGCAGATGGAAGGACGTATGAGTGCCTATGATACGGCATTTGATTGTGAGCCCGACGCTGACAATGATGTTGCCTACAAGGCTCCGGCCAATTATCTTGAGGACAGTAATTCCGACATCGCTGTCAGCATTGAAGAAGCCGAGTGGGAAGAGGTCACTAACAACAGCCTGCATCTGGCCCTGGACGAACTTGATGATCGTTGCAAGGACATACTGACCAGCCGCTGGTTAAGCGAAAATAAAGCCACTTTGCATGAGCTTGGCGACAAATACGGTGTTTCTGCCGAAAGAATCAGACAGCTGGAAAAAAATGCGATGAATAAAGTGAAGGTAACAATGGAAGCCTGATCTGTTTACCGGTTAAAAAACCGCCAGCACATTTCTGGCGGTTTTTTTTGTCCTGCTTTTTATTCAATACACCATCGCTTCCTTGATTTGACTGTGCTCTACATAGAGAATGTCGTTCCATGCCAAAATTATTTCTGTTTTTGTCCGCCATTAACGGCTTCCTTGCCGTGGCCCTGGGCGCGTTTGCCGCCCATGGTCTGAGAGATCGCCTGACTGAAAACCTGTTAAGCAGTTTCCAGACGGGTGTCCAGTATCATATGTACCACGCCTTGGCGTTGTTTGGCGTTGCCCTGCTGAGTCTGCAATTTCCGGCATCTATCGCGTTAAGAACCAGTGGCTACCTGTTTGTGGCCGGCATAATATTATTCTCTGGCAGCCTCTACATTCTGAGCCTGTCCGGGATACGTGCCCTCGGGGCCATTACTCCGCTGGGCGGTATTGCCTTCCTGTTGGCTTGGGGAGCACTGGCCTGGTTCACTATCTCTGAAAATATATCGCCCTAACTAAGCAGGCCAAACATATGCAAATCCGGGTCAACAATCAGTCCGTTTCTCTTGCTGAAAAAAGCAACATGTCTGATCTAATTGATCAGCTGACTCTGAGCGGATCAAGAATTGCCGTGGAACTGAATCGAGAAATTGTTCCCCGTAGTGACTATGATGCCAGGGCTTTGCATGATGGTGACGTAATTGAGATCGTGCAGGCTATAGGCGGTGGATAAGCCCATGAGCCCTGACAACAAGGAATAGAACGTCCATGACAGCAAACCAAGACAAGCCCCTGGTGGTCGCAGGCACTGAATACAATTCTCGCCTGATCATCGGTAGTGGTAAATACAAGGACTTCGAGGAAAACTTGGCGGCTCTCGAAGCAAGCGGGGCTGAAATAATAACCGTAGCCGTCCGCCGTGTTAACCTCGGCCAGCATGAAGACCAGGCAAATCTTTTACAGGTTATTTCTCCAGATCAGTACACCATACTGCCCAATACCGCCGGATGCTATAACGCGGAGGAAGCGATTCGTACCTGCCGCATGGCCAGAGAACTGCTGGATGGCCACCGCCTGGTAAAACTGGAAGTACTGGGCGACCAGAAAACCTTATACCCCAATGTCACCGAGACCTTGCTCGCTGCGGAAACACTGGTAAACGATGATTTCGAGGTAATGGTCTATACCAGTGATGACCCCTTGATCGCGAAGCGGCTGGAGGAGATCGGCT